>JAJDZQ010000109.1 GCA_022824565.1 Anaerolineae bacterium
TGCTCAACCTGCCACCGCATCATCCAGCGCGCGATATGCAAGATACCTTCTATACCAGCGATCCGCGCGTGCTGCTGCGGACGCATACTTCGCCCGGGCAGATCCGCGCCATGCGAGAGCTGGGCGACAACGGCAGCAAGCCCATCCGCGTCATCTTGCCGGGCATGTGCTATCGCCAGGAACAGGTTACCGCCCGCAGTGAAATCCAGTTTACGCAGGTCGAAGGCTTGGCGATCGGCCGCAATATCCGCATGAGCGATTTGAAAGGCACGATTGCCGAGTTCGCCAAACGGATGTACCAGCCCGATGCCCGCGTGCGCTTCCGCGCCTCATATTTTCCTTTCACCGAACCCAGCATGGAAGTCGATGTAGAGTGCTTCCTCTGTGGTGGCAAAGGCTGCCGGGTTTGCAAGTACAGCGGCTGGCTGGAGATCGCCGGCAGTGGCATGGTGCATCCCGATGTGCTGCGCAATGGCGGTTATGACCCGGCTGAATGGAGCGGTTTCGCTTTTGGCATGGGTCCCGAGCGCATCACCATGTTGAAGCATGGCATCCAGGATATCCGCTATTTCTGGGGCAACGACTTGCGCTTCTTGCGACAGTTCTAAAACAGGTACAGGAGAATTTCGTCGGTGGGAAGCGGGCGCAGGCGGCCGGCAGTTGATTGGCAGCAGCGGCTGGCGCATTGGCTGTGCGCGCTGCCGATACTGCTGGTTGTGGCGTGGCTGAGCAGCCGCCAGCTTGACCTGTACCCGGCCAGCGTCGATGAGTTTTATTCCATGATCAATGTCGGATTCGCAGCGGAAAGCCCCTATTCGCCCCTGCAAGTGCTGGAATCGCTGCAGCGCAACAGCGCCAACCACACGCCTCTCTACTTTATCTTGCTGAATGCTTGGGGGCGCCTGGTCGGGGGGGAGATCGCGCTGGCTCGCGTTTTGTCTGTTTTCTGCGGGCTGTTGTCGCTGGCGATGGTGTATCGGCTGGCGCGCGACTTCATTGCGCCGCTGGCCGGGCTGGTCGCGTTATTAATCGCGGCGAGCAACACATTCCACAACTTCTACATCGCCTATGCGCGCCCCTATTCACTGCTGGCGCTGTTGGCAGGCGTCACGCTTTGGCTGTTCCTCCGGCTTGCGCACAGACGGACGCTCCCCACGCGCGCCGACTTTTTGGCATTGGCGGCAGCGACTTATGCGCTGGCAAACACGAATGTATTCAGCGCGCCGTTTTTCCTGGCGCTGGGGGCTTATCACTTGCTGCATGTGCACAAAGACAGGCGCTGGCTGCAAGTATCGTTGTCGGTTGGCGCAGGGCTGCTGCTCTTCGCGCCCTGGCTGCCTGTCTTGCTGGGACCTGGCATGGAACGCGCTTTCTGGTATCTGGGTGATTGGCGTCCCAGCTTGCAGGCCAATCTGCTTGCCTGGCTGACGGTCACTTTCAACGGCAGTTGGCTGCTGATGGTCTTGGCCGCGCTGGGCTGGCTGCTCTGCCTGCGCAAAAGGCTGCCGGCTCTGCGCCCCATCGGCACGATCGGGCTGTACTTCGTGCTGGCGCTTGGCTTGACAGCTGAGCTGACTGGCATTCTTGCCCCCAACACCATGCGCTATGCCTTGGCCGGCTGGATTCCGATTATGCTGTGTCTGGCTGTCGCGCAGTTTGCTTTGATGCAGCGACGAACCCGGCTCGGGCTGCTGACCGTGCTGTGGCTGTTGGCGGGCGTATCGTTCCAGCAGAATACGGAATGGAAGTCTTTCTTTAGTGGTCGAAATTTATCATTTGAAGAAGTGCCCTGGCAAATTGTCAGCCGCTGGGCACAAGCCGAAGCTGAGCCGCCTAGCATCATCTGGTATGGAGCCAAACCGGGGCATCTCGTCTGGGAGGGGCACATACGGTATCCGCAAAGCGACTATTATTTCAAAGACCGCGGCAGCGAATTTGAGATTTTCATCAACCCAGACCGGCTCGAGCAGCACGCGCGTCATCTGGCGCTGAGCGAAGCCCGGCACTGGGTGGTATATGACGCTGCGCAGATTGATGAACAAGCCGCTGTGGCGCTGGATAATTTGCTGGTTGCGCTGCATTATCGCGCCTGCGAGAAATTGCCATTCGGGCAGTCTGGCTGGCTGGTCATATACAGTTGGGAGGCGCTGGACTGCCGACAATTGAGCCCGACAGTTCATCAGTCCAAGTTGGTCGATTACGAATTCTATGGCGCGGCGCTGTCACCCGACCAAATGCAACTGCTGGTGGTGGATCGCTGGCTGGCCCGCGAGTCCGCCCCGCCTGCGCAAACCAATCTGTCGCTGCAGCTGCTCGACTCGGATTGGCAGCGCCTGGCCAGCCTCGACTTGCCGCTGGAAATGCGCCCCGGCTTGCGGCAATCGGCGCTTGATATCAGCAATGTGGCGGCTGGCGAATATCAACTGATGGCCATCGTCTATGACAGCCAGACCAGGCTGCGCAGCGACTGGCAGGCTGGCGGCGAATCGTCAAAGCTGCGCCAGCTTGCCACTATCGTCATTCCCGAATAGGTATTGCCGAGCGACCCAACAAGCGAAAGGACAAGACAAACCATGCTGGTACCCATTTCCTGGCTGCGAGACTTTGTTGATATCGATATGCCTGTCGAGTTGCTGGCAGAGCGACTGACCTTGGCCGGGCTGGAAGTCGCGCAGCTTCGCTACATCGGCCTTCCGCAACAGCATCCGCCAGGCCTGCGGCAGCCGACTTCCGACCACCTGGTGTGGGAGCGCGACAAGCTGCTGCTGGGGCGCATCTGCGAGGTGCGCGCGCATCCCAATGCCGACCGGCTGGTGCTGGCCATGGTCGATTATGGCGCGGACGAGCTTGAGCAGTGCGTCACGGGCGCCCCAAACTTGTTCCCCTACAAAGACCGGGGCGTCATCAATCCGCCGATCTGGAGCGCCTTTGCGCGGGAAGGTGCGACCGTGTGGGACGGTCACAGCGAAAAGCCGCGAAAAATGACATTGAAAGGGCGCGAGCTGCGTGGCATCTACAACAAGAGCATGGTCTGCTCGGAGAAAGAGTTGGGCATCTCGGACGAGCACGAAGGCGTAATCGTCCTGGAGCATGACGACAGGTATTCCGCAGGCACGCCATTTGCCGATGTGTTGGGCGATGTCGTGCTGGATATCGAGTTTACGCCCAATTTGGCGCGCTGCTTCAGCATGATTGGCGTGGCGCGCGAGGTCGCGGCTTTGCTGGACAAGCCACTGCGCTATCCAGCATGCGATTTTCTGGCCGAAGGCGCGCCGATCTCTGAGCAGGTAGCTGTCGATATCCGCGAGCCAGAACTGAACCCGCGTTTCACATTGACTCTGCTGCGCGATTGCCAGGTTAGACAATCGCCATTTTGGCTGCAGCACCGCCTCAAGCTGGTCGGTCAACGTCCGCGCAACAACATCGTCGATATCACCAACTACATCACTTTCGAGCTGGGGCAGCCCCTGCATGCGTTCGATTATGATGAATTGCGCAAACGCGCGGGCGGGAAGCCCACGATAATCACGCGCCTGCCGCAGCCTGGCGAAAAGCTGGAAACGTTGGACGCTGTCGTGCGCGAGCTGGGCGCAGATACGATCCTGGTGGCAGATACTGCTGGCGCGCTGGCATTGGGCGGTGTGATGGGCGGCGGCGAAACAGAAATCAGCGACAGGACTCGCAATGTGCTGCTAGAAGCGGCCGCCTGGAACAACATCAGCATCCGCAAGACCATTCGCGAGCAGCGCATCCACACCGAAGCCTCGACCCGCTTCAGCCGTGGCGTGCACCCGTCTCAAGCAATATTGGGCGGCACCCGCGGCATCGAACTGATGCGGCAACTGGGCGGCGGCACGGTGGCGCAGGGCGTTCTGGATGCCTACCCCAAACCACCCCCGGCCGTCACAGTCGCCTTGCCGATCGCCCGGGTGAGCAAGCTGCTGGGCATGGAAGTCTCGTTGGACCTAGCGGCGGATGTCTTGAGGCGGCTGGAGTTTGCTGTGCGCATCGATGGCGATGTCATCCAGGCGACCGCGCCCGATCATCGGCTGGATATCAGCGCCGATGCTGCCGTTGGGCAAGCCGACCTGCTGGAAGAGCTGGCGCGCATCGTTGGCTATGACCGCATCCCCGAGACAATCATGGCCGACGAGATGCCGCCCCAGCGCGAAAATGCGCCGCTGCTCATCGAAGAGCGCATCCGCGACAACCTGGTCGAGCAGGGTTTGTATGAGGTCATCAATTACCGCTTCACGAGCGCACAAGCCGAAGCGCGGTTGCTGCCCGAAAACGCCGTTTCTTCGCTGCCGGCAGCCGATTATGTGACCATTGCCAATCCCGCCAGCAGCGAACGAGATGTGCTGCGGCATACGCTATTGGGCAATATGCTGGAAAATGCCGTCAACAACGCGCGCTACAACAAGGCTCAGCAGGTCTTTGAACTGGGCAACGTCTACCTGCAAAAAGCTGATTTGCTGCCCGAAGAGCCGCTGCAGCTGGGCATCTTGTTGATGGGCGCGCGCCATGCCGACTGGTGGGGTGGCGACGCATCGCCAGACATGGACTTCTATGATCTGAAAGGCCTGCTAGAAAACCTGCTGCATGCGCTGCACATCAGCGATTTTGGCTTCCAGCGCGGCACGCACAGCAGCTTGCATCCGGGGCGCTCGGCCGATCTGTTGATAGCTGGCGAACGCGCCGGCAGCTTTGGCGAACTGCATCCACAAGTGGCGCAACGGGTGAAATTGACGGCGGCGAAAGTCATCATCGGCGAATTTGCGGTCGCGCCCATGATCGAGCAGGCGCGGCGTCTGCACGAAATTGCGCCTTTGCCGACGCAACCGGCTGTACTGGAAGATATCGCCCTGGTCGTCCGCGCCGACCTGCCCGCCAGCGAGGTCGAAGCGGTGATCCGGCAAGCCGGTGGCCGTTTGCTGAAAGAGGTCGCGCTGTTCGATATCTACACTGGCGACCCAATCCCACCTGGCAAAAAGAGCCTGGCCTATGCGCTGACTTATCAAGACGAGGCGCGCACATTGACGGACAAGAATGCCGCGCGCATCCGCAAAAAGATCATCGGCGCGGCGCGGCATCGCCTGAATGCCGAGCTGCGGGCCTAAGTCGCTCTTTGCCCCTTGGCGATAGGCTGCGGTTACAATGAGTTTATGCGGGCGCAAGATGAATTGCGGGCGGCCATCCGCCAAATGCAAGCGGGTGATGTGGCAGCGGTGGCAACACTGCGGCAGCTGCTGAATGCTGGCGAGTTGGATGCGGCGGGCCAGGCGGCGGCTCATGTCTGGCTGGCGGAAGCGAGTGCTGATGATGGCTACAAGCTTCATTGTCTGCAAAACGCGCTGGCTTGCACGCCCGACAATGCGCAGATCCAGCAAGGCATTCAAGCCCTCTTGGACCAGAAGCCTGCCCCGCCCAGCCGGCCAGCTGCGCCAAAGCTGCAGAGCATCCCGCGCGTCCTCGGCATCGACGGCGGAGCCAACGGCGCTGCCAGCGCTGTGTTTGTCACGAAGTCTGGCTTGCTGGCGACAACGAGTTATGCGTTGGGCGGCGCGCAAGATTTGACAGTCTCGCTGGTCGATGGACGGACCTGCGAAGGCAAATTGCTGCGGCGTTTTCCGGGCCTGGATCTGGCATTGGCAACGTTGCCTCTGCGCCTGGCTGGCCAGCTGGCCATTGCGCCAGAGTCTGCGCTGGCAGTTGGGCAAGAGTTTGTCGCGCTGGGCTTTGGCGAGGCGCGTTTGCGAGTGCAGCTGACGGCGCTGGAAGGGCTGGGCGCTGGTCATTGGCTGGCGACCAGCTTGCCGATCGCAAAGCTGCCCGACGCCGGCGGCAATCCGCTTTATGATGACCGCGGGCAACTGCTGGGAATCATGACGCGCAACACGTTGGGCGGGGGACTGGCTCTGGCGTTGAAGATTAGCAGCATCCTGGCGCTGGCCGAGCAGGCACAGCGCGACAGACAGATGCAGCCAGGCGCGCGCTGCTGCTCGGCTTGTGGCGGGCTGGCTCGAGCGCCGATCTATGGCGGGTGCCACTGCGAATCCTGCGGCGCGGGCTTGCCAATTGATGAGGACCTTGTAGCGCCACAAACAGACATCCTGAAGCAGCTCTATGGAGAGGCAGCCAGCCAGGCTTGCGCGCATTGCGGGTCGCGGGTCGGTTGCCATGGCGGACGCTGCCTGCGTTGTGGACGAAGGAGCAAAGCATGAGGCGATTCTTTCGCCGTGGCGCAAAACCAGCAGCAGAGCCAGCGCAGGCAATCGACCTATCTCGGCAAGCGGTCGAAGGCATCCTGCGGGCGATCGGCGTGGATGCGCAGGCGGCGCAGATGGCGGTGGCAAGCGGCTTCGGCTGGCACTTCCAACGTGGCTCGGCGCTGATTGAAGTGTATCTCACGCCAGAAGAACACGGTTATCTGCAAGTGCTTTCGCCCATTTTGCACCTGCCGCCGGGCAACTTGCTGGCGCTGTATCGGCGGCTGCTGGAGCTGAACTTGCAGCTGACCAATGCGGCGCTGGGCGTGCACGAAGATGTGGTCTATCTGTATCACGAGCGCTTGCTGGCGGGTTTGGACGCAGGCGAGGCGGATGCGATTATTCGGCGGCTGGCTGCTTATGCAGACGAACTGGACGATGCGCTGGCGGGCGAGTTTGGTGGGCGGCTGTATGGGCGGGGGTGAGGAGGGGCTTATCTGTCAATTCATACATTACTGATTGGACTCGCAAGTCTCATATACAAGGCGAATGATTTCCTGAGAAGACTCGAAATAACTTAGGAGATTTGTGAGTGAAATATTGACCTCGTCACCATGAGATATGTTGTTTCGTAATCTTACCAACCCGTCGAGTGCAGTTCGTGTCTTTGTGTCTATATTTTCCTTTATGGATGTCGCCCATCCAGAATTGAAATTGCCGAGTAGGTTGATCAATTCGCTGTACCAAAGATTTCGATTACGATTTAGCTGCGACGCAACAAAGTTCTCTATGGCGGCGTCGCCAGCAACATGACGAACATACTGCATGAGAATTGTGCGGACAGAAGTTTCAACATAAGCGTATGTTCGTATACACAGATAGGACTCAAATGCTGATCGAACCCTTAAGTCTATATCGTCTTTAGCTTGGAGTTGCTTCGCCTGCACAAACATGAGATCAAGTGCAGTTTGCCGTTCGACGATTTCCAAATACATTGCTTACTCCACGCCAGCAAACGCCTCAGTCGCCAGGTCTATTCGCGTGCGCACATTGTTGAGTTGCGATGTGCCGGCAGATATTGAAGCAAGGAACTCCTCGTCTTTCATGAGTGCTTTGTACTCGTTTCGGATACTCGCAGCAATAGGTCCACGCTCAAGTCTGCGTGCGATAGCAACCATCAATGCCTCGGTCAAAGCCGCATTAACCGCCCTATCGGGTCGAAAAGCGCCCATGCCCAGTTTCTTTAGAATTGTCTTGACTGTAGTGCGGAATAGCATTCGAAGCTCGTCAATAGACTCACCCTGAAGATTTTGATTTACATTCATATACTCGTTGAGGAAACTCTTCATGTTACGCTTGTATTCCGCCAAGTCATGATAAAGTGCAAAGAATCGCAGAATCATTTGTTGATCTTTCTTTCGGAGATTCGGTTTTCCGACGAGAGTCCGCCAATCCTTGCATTCGTTAAGCTCTAACAAAAGATTATTTAGCGTGCCTCCATAGATAGCAGCGCGAATCTCTTGGGGAGACAGCTGAGTAGATGTTGTATTCAGGCGTTCAAAAATAGCGAATTGACTTGATCCATCGTCGTCAGGTGCATTCTGTTGAATGATGGAAGCATGGATTATAGAGTCATTTAGTCGTCTCTTGTCTTCTGCCGGCAAACCCCTATATGTTAGGCCGTTGAACCGCGACTTTAAACCCTGCAAGCGGAACTCTCGACCTGTATCAGCGAACTTGCCTTTATAGAAATATTTCAAGCTCTGCAACCGCTGCTGTCCATCAATGACACGTAGTGTCTGTGCATCTTTGGCACGATACAGGAAAATGCCGGGCACTGGCAGCCCAATCAGTAGAGACTCGACAAATCGCGACGCGCGATTCTGATTCCATACATAGGTGCGCTGGAACTCTGGAATCTCGATATCTCCACGACAAAGCCTTCGAACGAGACCTTCAACATCAAAATCAGCACCATAGCCAGAGATCCAATACTGCTCTACATCCACAGAATCATCAGAGTCATCTGAAACAATTGGCACATCTTCTACAATAACATCGTCTGTAACGGCGTCGACTACCATTGGCCACCTCTCTCACAGCCCTCGCACCGAATATCAAGTTTATCACAAGTTTAAATCCAAAACATACCATTTTCACCCCCACCCTCCCCGCTCCAGCGCCCAAATCCTCCCTTTCTCCAACTTTCGCCCACATGCACATCCCAGGCATTGATTCCGCCTGTCCAGCTCTCCAGACACTCCCCTATCGCCCAAGTCATTTGGCTTGTGCGACACATCTTTGTACAATTGCGGATGCTTGCCGGTGGCGGGTTCTGCTGCCGCAATCTTGCCGTTGCTGCAGATGGTCGGCGCGCCACAAACGAAAGGTCCTGCATGGTCTCCAAGCTGCATGTCGCCGCTATATCCTTACGCTTTGGCGGCATCAAAGCCCTGCAGCAAATTGATTTCCACGTCCAGACGGGCGAGATCTTCTCTGTCATCGGGCCCAACGGCGCGGGCAAGACCAGCCTCATCAACAGCATCAACGGCTTCTATACACCACAGCAAGGCAGCATCCGCTTTGAGGGGCTAGACATCACGCATATGCCGCCCTACAAGCGCGCCGGGCTGGGCATTTCGCGCACATTCCAGAATATCGCGCTGTATACCAACGCCACTGTGCTGGACAACCTGATGGCCGCCCGCCACATCCACATGCGTACATCCATGCTGGCGGGGGCTTTGTTTTGGGGCAAGGCACAGCGCGAAGAAATCGCTCATCGCCAGCGAGTCGAAGAAATCATCGACTTCCTCGAGCTGGAATCGATCCGCAAGTCCATTGTCGGCACACTGAGTTATGGCTTGCGCAAGCGGATCGAGCTGGGCAGGGCGCTGGCATTGGAGCCGAGCCTGCTGCTATTGGATGAACCCATGGCCGGCATGAATGTCGAAGAGAAAGAAGATATGGCGCGTTACATCCTGGATATTCACGAGCGCCAGGGCACGACCATCATGCTGATCGAACACGATATCGGCTTGGTGATGGATATCTCGCAGCGCATCGCCGTCATCAATTTCGGCATAAAAATCGGCGAAGGCACACCCGCCGAAATCAGCCAAAACCCGGCTGTCATCGATGCCTATCTGGGCGAGCAGGAGCGCTGACATGAGCGCGCAGCCGGCTATCCCCTACCGCGATGCTGTGCCGGGCAAAGTCTTTGGCACGCGCTTGCCCGACCAGCGGCTGCCTGTCGCGCCCGAGCAAGATACGCTGTCCAAAGCCTTTCTGCGTTGCGTTGCCGACTTGGGCGAAGCAACCGCCCAACGCAAGAAACATTATGGCATCTGGCAAGAGTACAGCTGGAATCAAGTGTATGAGCATGTCGTGCACTTCGCGCTGGGCTTGCTGCAGTTGGGGTTGCAAGCCGCCGATACATTGGTCATCATCGGCGAGAACGACCCAGAGATGTATTGGGCGCAGACCGCTGCCCATGCCTTGCATTGCAAGACCTGCTGCGTCTTCAGCGATGCCAGCCCCAGCGACATCCACTATGTCATCAACGCGGCAGATGCCACTTTCGTCTGCGCGCAAGACCAGGAACAAGTCGACAAAATGCTGGCTATCAAAGCCGACAATCCCCAGGTTCACCGCGTCATTTATTGGGAAGAGCGCGGCTTGTGGGGCTATGACGATGCCTGGCTGCTCAGCTTCGGCGCGGTGGAGGCGATCGGCGCAGAGCAGCGACCGCAGCAGCCCAGTTTGTTTGACGACATGGCGCGCTCGACCCAACCCATGGACAGCATCATCCTCAGCATGACCAGCGGCACGACCAGCCTGCCCAAGTTCGCCGAGATCACGCATTTTCAATTGCTGGTCGGGCATGCGATGAACGCCGCCTATGTGGACACGCGGCAATCGGACAATTGGCTTTCGTTCAGCCCAATGGCTTGGCTGGCCGAGCAAGCTTTTGGCTTTACTTCGCACTTGATCAACGGCGTACAGGTCAATTTCCCCGAAGGACCAGAGACTGTGCCCACCGATATGCGAGAGATCGCGCCGGCTGGCTTGCTTTTCCCCAGCCGCGTTTGGGAGAATCTGGCGCGCGTCGTGCAATTCCGCATCAACGATGGCAGTTGGCTGAACCGGGCGCTGTTTCGTTTGTTCATGCCGATCGCCTACCGCGCCATTGATCGCGAAGACGCGCACGAACCCGTGCCGCTGCCGTTGCGGACTTTGCGCTGGCTGGGAGAATATGCCATCTTCGAGCCGCTGCGCGACAAACTCGGGCTGGTGCGCGCCCGCAATGTGCTGACAGCCGGCGCCATGCTCAGCGGCGACATCATCCGCTTCTTCCGCGCTATCGGCATAGAGCTGCGGCAGTATTACGGATCGACCGAGACATTTGGCACATTGCACCTGCGCGGCGATGTGCGCTTCGAGACTGTCGGCGTGATCGTGCCCGGCGTAGAAATCAAAATCGCCGAGAATCAAGAGATCCTCATCCGCACCTTGGCGCGCTTCAAAGGCTATTACAAACAACCCGACCAGACGGGCGCTGCGCTGGATGTCGAAGGCTGGTATCACACTGGCGATGCCGGGCATATGGACGAAAAGACCGGACATCTGATTTACCTGGAGCGCGTCAAAGACCTCATCGAGCTGGCAAATGGCGAGCGCTTCAGCCCGCAGTACATCGAGGGGCGCGTCAAGTTTAGCCAGTATGTGCAAGATATGCTGACCATCGGTGGCGCAGACAGGGATTTTGTCTCGGCCATCATCGTCATCGAC
>JAJDZQ010000135.1 GCA_022824565.1 Anaerolineae bacterium
CCACAAACCAGCGCGAAAAGTGACCACCAGCCCGATGCTGACCAGGCTGAGCGGAATCCAGAAGTTGAAGACGCCGCCCAGCTTGCGCGTGTCTTTGAAAGCGCCCTGCCACAGCGCGTCCACGACATCCAGGGGGTCGCGCCCGACCGCGATGACCAGCGCCGCCGCCACCGCCAGCGATATGCCGATGGGCAGCAGCAGGAAGGCGATGCGCGTGACGGTGGGGTGTCGGAGGGTCATACTTCGTCGTCACACTCAAATTCTTCAAGCCTGGTTCGGGCAAGGTATTCCAGCCTTTGCGCCTGTGCCCATAGCGTCCGTCTAATACCTGGTCGAACACTTCGTTCACTTATTACACGCGCCAAATTTGCGATTGTCCTTGCCCTGCGCGCCAAGCGGATATCTGGGTGTTCGCGCTGCCTGCGCAGAGATGTTGGCAGTACAGATACACGAATCGATTTTGGCAACTTGATCTCTTCTGTGGCTTTGATTTCTTTCTCGTTTAGAATAACGGAAAACTTCGATGCCTTTAGCGCTTTCTGATAGATGGTGTACTCAGCGCGATTCAATGTTTCGCGAGCGTCGCGCCCGTTTAATTCCCAAATCGGCCACATCTCAATTTCGGCAACTTCAAACGGGTCAAGCACACTCATCGCAACAGCGTCTGTTCGCTGATTGGTTAAGTGCCTGCGGATACGACCACGCAAACTCTCACGGGATTGACCAACATAAATGGGTTCGCCATCATAATCATAAAACAGATATACTCCGTGTTGGCAATCTCCCACTCGACGTCCGTCACCATAGTCCGCGTTCAGCGCATTTGTCACGCCTTCATACAGGGCTGAAACTTCGGGCGGTTCTTTCTGCCTAGTCATTTTGCTTCATAATTGGCAATAGGCAATGAACAGCCAGCCATTCAATAACGGGCACACAGACAGCGTCTCCCAATGCGAACATAGCCTGATAAGGCGTTACAGCATCATAGCGCAAATGCCCTGCGCCTTGGAGTCGGGCATATTCCTTCACATTCATCCAGCGAACGGCAAGCTCTCCGCTGCCTGCTCGCACGATTGCCTGCTTAGCCGAGCCGCCGCGCGTCGTCCGCAAAGTTCCCGCCAGTTGATCTGCTCGCACCTCCCAGACAGCTCTCCCGCCTCGAGTGCGTCGAAACGCGCCGAAGTATGCGGGCCACATGCGTCTCCGATAGTTTGAAACGCGTCGGAATTGCAACGGGGAAAGCGTATCGATAAAAGCCGAAACGCGCTCGCGGGGCCACCAATCGCCTTCCGTTTCAGCTACATCTGCCAAACGGACATCGCTGCGCGTCGCTGGGGGTTCTGGCAATGAGAATGGATTTTTGTTGCCGAATAGAAATACTCTTGCGCGGCTTTGCGGAACGAATGCGTTTGCATTGACAATGATATGCGCTGTCTCGTAGCCAAGTTTTTGCATACCGACTACAACTGTCTCCAAATCTCTGCCGCCATTTGCCGAGAGAAAACCCATGACATTTTCTATCATCAAAGTTCGCGGCGCGCGCTCGCCCATTTCATCAAGTATGCGCAGGAAGTCCAAGACCAACCAGGATTGAGCTCCTTTCAGCCCTTTGTACTTGCCGGCAAGCGACATATCTGTGCATGGGAAGGACGCGGTAGCCAAATCTGCGGCGGGAATATCGCCTTCATTCAGGTCGCGGATATCGCCGACGCGCAATTCTTTATCGCCCCAGTTGTCGACATAGAGCCTTGCTTTGGTTTTGTCTATATCGTTGGCAAAAACCGTTTCTATGCCGACTCGCTCAAGCCCAGCCCTCATCAGTCCCATGCCAGCAAAGAATTCTAGGGCGGTGACCGTTTTCCCATTATGTGTTACGCGGTCGTAGGGTAGTTTGTTTAATGCCCTAGTCATCCCGCTCGTCGTCCCAATCTTTGAACTCATCGTACCAAGACTGCCCGTCCCAGAAAGTGTACACGTATTCCTCATTCGTTTCCAGCACGACAAACCTGGAACGGTTGCGGAATGGCGCAAGCATTCTAACAATCTCCTCGCGACCGAATATCCGATATCGTTGTCGCGCGTGATATTCCTTGAAGTCCTTCAGATCCAATACGACTCGCCAAGCGCTCTCTTTCATATCGCATTCCAATCATCGGCTTGTTTCGCCCAATGATGATAGCGGCGCCACTTAGGGTGCCAAGACCGCCTACGCCACCGCGACCCGCACCCGATGCCAGGCGTTGTTGACATAGCCCTTGAAGTTCCAGACGCTGGCGATCGTCTCCGGCTGGCTGTTGGCGGCGCTGTCCCAAGCCCGCACAACCAGCTCATGTTCGCCCGGCGGCAGGTCAAACTCCGTCCGCCACAACTGCCAGCTCCACAGCCGCGGCTCGTGAGTATAGTCCGCGCGCTGCCAGGTTGCGCCGCCATCCGCCGATACGCTCACCCAGGTGATTTCGTGCTCGCCATCGCTCATGGCATAACCTTCCACGACGACTTTGCCCGCCGATAACGCGCTGCCAGCCTGCGGGCGCACGATGACCGAATTGACCGGCAGCTTGGTCAGCGGCATGCCATCCGCATAGTCGACATTGTCCAGCGTGATGTGTGGCGGAAAGAGCTTGTAGCCGACCTGCTGAAAATGATTGTCGCTTTGTTCGGCTTGCACGCAGATTTCGCTCAGCCATTTGACGCTGCGCGCGCCGATGTAGCCCGGCACCACCACGCGCAAGGGACAGCCATGCGCCAGCGGCAGGTCTGCGCCATTCATCTCGTAGGCCAGCAGCACCTCGCAAGCCAGCGCTTTTTCCAAAGAGATCGACCCGCCATAGGCTTCGTTTTCATTATCGTGCAGGATCTCGTCCAAGCCCAGGAAGGCGACATGAGCGGCTGCTTCGCTGCTGATGCCGGCCGCCGTCAGCACATCGCCCAGCCGCGCGCCCGTCCATTCCGCCGTTCCGATCGCTTCGATGCCCCAAGCCAGCTGATCGTCGATCGGTTTGTAGCCGACCATTTCCTCGCGGCGATTGCCCGCGCATTGCAGGGTCGCCGTCAAAGTGCGCCGCTGGAAGTCGCGCTTGATTTCGTCCAGGCTCAGCGAAAGTTCGCGCGAGACCAGGCCATGTATGCGCAGCCGATAACTTTCTAGCTGGAAGTGCGGGATCCAGGTGTGGTTGCGCACGAAGAAGAGCTGGTTGGGCGTGACGAATTCTTGGGCGAGTTGATCCAGCGGTGGCCCCGCGTTGAGGATGTCGTCGTATGTCTTGGTTTCGGTGTGTTTGTCGCTGAGAGGCATCGGCGGCTCTCCTGGCAGGTGGCACAGCTATGCGCAGCCTATGATAGTACAAAATTGTGCGCTTGTCGCAAAATGCGGCTGTCTACCCCCCTCAATCCACCTGTCGAGTCAGGGGGAGGCACCCCCACCCCAAACCCCTCCCCCAAAATGAGGGAGGGGTTTTTCTACACCCCATCAATCCACCTGTCGGGTCGGGAGGAGCATAAGGCATTGGCTACCCTCCCTGACTCGTTGGGGAGGGGTTGGCCACGAAATCTTCATCCAGCGCACAGATGAAGTGTGCCAGCAGGCGCCCGCAACGTTCGATATCTTTCAGGTCCAGGGTTTCGACTGGCGAGTGCATGTTGCGCAAGGGGATGCTCAGCAGGGCTGTCGGGACGCCTTCGCGCGCGACCTGGATGGCCCAGGCATCGGTGCCAGTGCGCGCCGGCATAATATCGGGCTGCCAGCTGATGTCGTGATAGTCCGCGATTTCTTGCAGCCGTTTGACCATTTTGGGATGAAAATTCGCGCCGATGCCCAGTTGTGGTCCCCCGCCCAGCCTGGCTCCGTCCGACACGCCTGGTTGCTCGGCGAATCCCACATCCAGGGCGATCGCGCAATCGGGCATGATGTGGTTGGCGGCTGTGGTTGCGCCGCGCAAGCCGACTTCTTCTTGCACCGTGGCTGCCGCGTACACATCCCACTCGTGCCGCATGCCGCCCAGCAACTCCAGGCAAGTGGTGATGACAGCGATGCAGGCGCGGTCGTCCATGGCTTTGGATGCCGCCAGCCGCCCTTTGAGGTCGATCATAGGCGCGTCCATGGTGACCAGGTCGCCAATCTGCACGATCTGCTCGACCTCGCCCGCCGGCAAACCCAGATCGACCACCAGCGCATCAATGGGCGGATAGCGTTTGGTATCGCTGGTCGTCAACATGTGCGGGGGCATGGTGGCGATGACGCCGGGCAATACCCGCTCGCCATGCACCAAAACCGGCTGCGCCAGCATCACGCGCGGGTCGATGCCACTGATGCGATGCACATAGACGAAGCCATCGACAATTTCGCGCACCATCAAGCCGATCTCGTCCATGTGCGCCGCCAGCATGATTTTGCGTCCGCCGCTGTGTCCTCGTTTGATGCCGATCAAACTGCCCAGGCGGTCGCTTGCGAATTCGTCCACAAGCGCCGCCCATTCATCTCGCAGCAGGTCTGCCACTGGCGTTTCGTAGCCACTGGGCGCGTGCGTCTCGACCAGCCGCTTTAGATGTGCCTTGGGGTTATACATAGAAAGTCCTTGCGCTGGCTTTCGCCGCATTGTAGCACAGCATTTCTCCGAATCGCCCCCAACCCCTCCCCCAACCCCTCCCCGACGAGTCAGGGAGGGTAGCCAACCCCTTATGCTCCTCCCGACCCGACAGGTGGATTGATGGGGTGTGAAAAGCCCCTCCCTCATTTTTGGGGGTGGGGGTCAGCCTCCCCCTGACTCGTCGGGGGGGACTG
>JAJDZQ010000009.1 GCA_022824565.1 Anaerolineae bacterium
GTTTCTCCCACAGCAGCTATTTTGCGCAGCGGCAGGACTTCGTGATGGGCGTCATATAGCGCTGGACGCAGCAGATCGGTCATGCCCGCGTCTACGATATAAAAGACCTGCCCCGCCTGTCGCTTGACATAGAGCACTTCCGTAAGCAGCACGCCGGCATCGGCGACAAGGGCGCGTCCAGGCTCGAGCAGAACGCGGTATTCACCCAAGCGGCTAGCCAACGTAGCCACAAGTTCGTCCAGCGGATGCACAGACTCGCCCAGGCGATAAGCGACTGGCAAGCCGCCACCCAGGTTAATCGTGCGAATCTGTCGGTATGATCGCGCGAGGTCCAGCGATTTGTCCAGCGCGCGAAGCGTCGACTGGCTATCGCCCAGCTGGCTGCCGATATGGATGTGGATACCCGCGAAATTGATGCGCGGATACTTGCCTCGTTTCGCAAGCAAATCGCGGATTACTTCGGCGGTCATGCCAAACTTTGCGCCGCCATGCCCCGTGGCGATCTTGGGATGCGTGTTTGCCGTGACCTGGGGGTTCAACCGCAGCGCGACCCGCACCGACTCTGCGCCTGCGCGCTCTGCCGCCGCCTGGATATAATCCAGTTCCAGCGCATTTTCCACATTCAGCCAGCCAACGCCGCGTTCAACTGCAACATTGATTTCGGCGCGCGTTTTGCCGACACCTGCGAAGACGATCTGCCGCGCAGCCCCGCCAGCCGCAAGCACCTGCTGGATTTCTCCGCCGCTCACACAATCGAAATTGCTGCCCTGTCCGAGCAATGCACGCAATATAGCCGCGTTCGCATTGGCTTTGACGCTGTAATGCAGCTGGGCAGAAACGGGCGCAAAAGCCTGCCGCAAGCGCCGATAATTTTCCAGCGCCCGCCTGAGGCTGTAGACATAGACGGGCGTGCCGACCTCGCTGGCGATTGTCTCCAGAGCGAAGTCGTCCACCAGCAGCGAGCCATCGACATAGCGAAACGAAGAATTGAGCACCATGCGCCACCTGCACAAACAAAAAGGAGGCGCGCATCGGCACCTCCGATATTGCGGGAGCGACGGGATTTGAACCCGCGATCTCCGGCTTGACAGGCCGGCATGTTAACCGCTACACCACGCCCCCTCTTGCCTGCCGAGACTAGCAGCCGCGCCGTACTGTGTCAAGTGGCAAACAAATATCGCTGTTGTGGAGAGCTCATAGCTGGCCGAAGCCACCTATCGCGCTGGACTTGCCAGAAAGGAAGCGCGCAGTCAACACCAGGATTAGTATGGACGGCGCGACAAAGACCAGAGACATCGCGGCAATCAGCGGGTTGTTGCTGCCAGAGGCGGTCGAAAACAGCAGCACTGGCATGGTGATGACTTGTCCCGCGCCGATGAGAAAGGTCAAGATGTATTGACTCCACGAGATAAGATAGGCAAACAGACTCGCCACCACGATGCCCGGGAAGATCGCTGGCAGCGTAACATGCCAGAAGGTGCGCAACGTCCCCGCGCCCAGCGAACGAGCCTGTTGTTCAAAGTCGGGATCATAATTGGCGAAGACACCGGCCAGGGTCAACACCACATAGGGCATGACCGGCACCAAATGCACCAGGCCGACGCCCAGCAGATTGCCGGCCAGCCCCCAGCGGATGAAGTTGATATTCAGCCCCATCGCCACGGCAATGCCCGGCACGATGGTCGGTGAGATGATCAGGAATTCGATTATCCGCTTGCCGCGAAACTTGTACAAACCCAGCGCCCGCGCGGCCGGCAAGCCAATCACCACCGAGCTGAAAGTGACGGCAACCGCCAGGATCGTGCTGTTCCAAAGCGCCTCGGGGACTTTTGAGTTGGCGGCGACGATGCTTTCCCAGGCGCGCAAACTGAGCTCGGTCGGGAAAAGCTGTGGATAGAACCAGCGGAAGGAGAAGGCGTTGAACAAGAATGCGATCAGCGGAGTCAGCAGCAAGAAGATCAACAAGACGACAGCGGCATAATGCAAAGCGCGCAACAACCGTTGGCGGGCTGAGTGGTCGTGGTTTGCCGTATGCGTCGCCATGCCTCAATCCTGCCGCACTGTCCGCCGGCTCAGCCACATGTAGCCGAGCACGAGGAAGAATACGATGATGGAGATGATGACGCTGATCGCCATGCCTTCGGTGCGCGCATTCAAATCGGGATTGCGGAAGAAACGCACAGCCGTGACAGTCAACGTCCGCGGGAAGCGCACGCCCAATATGGCCGGCACTTCGTAAGAACCGAATGTGAATGCGAAGACGAGTATCGAGCCCGAAAGCAAGCCCGGCATCACCAGCGGCAAGATGACATAGAGAAAGCGCTGCCAGCGATTGGCGCCCAGGCTGCGCGCCAGGTCTTCATAATCCACGCCCAGCGACTGCAATACCGCCAGCACGATGACGCCGATAAACGGCACTTCTTTCCACACGAAGGACAAAATCATGCCGATGCCAAACTTGTCTTTGACCAAGACAGGGAAGTCGCGCGGAAAGTCGAACAATCCCAGCTGCGCGCCCGTGCGAGACAGCAAGCCGCTTTGCGAAAACAGGAACAAGATGCCGATCGCCGCGACAACATGCGGGACAGGCAGATTCAACTGATACAAAAATGTCGCCAGCCGCTTGCCAATAAAAGTGCGCCGCAACAGCAATGCCGTCGCCAACGCCAACATGGCCGAGATGACCGTGCTGCCCACACTGACCCAGATGGTCAAAGCCAGCCCTTGCCAAAATACCGCTGCGTATTGCTCGGAGAACATGATGCTGTGGTAGGCGCGCAGCGAAATTTCCGTGCGCCCGATGATGGGCTGCCAGCCGAGGCTCACCAAGGTGCCATAAGCCAATCCGCCCAGAAAGAGGAATACGATGACGGCCAGGGTCGGTGCCAGCATGATGGGTATGCGCCAGCGATCCCAAAATGTCAAAATTGCTCCCGTCTTCTCTCGCTTTGCCTCCACGCGATAGTAACCCAGCCAACCAGCTTGGGCAATGCCACAGCCTTACGGGCAGTGGCGCTTCATTGCTATCTCAACAAGCCCCCATCCCCCGACCCCTTGCCCCCAGAACGAGGGAAGAGGAGTTTTCCCAAAGATTCCACGGAATATAAGCCCCTCCCTCATTTTGCCAGAACGAAGGAAGGGGAGTTTTCCTATAGATTCCACGGAATATAAGCCCCTCCCTCATTTTGCCAGAACGAAGGAAGGGGAGTTTTTCCAAAGATTCCGCGGAATATAAACCCTTCCCTCATTTTGCCAGAACGAGGGAAGGGGAGTTTTTCCAAAGATTCCGCAGACATAAGCCCCTCCCTCATTTTGGGGGAGGGGTTTGGGGTGGGGGGAGGGGGGGGGGAGAAGCGCCACATCTACCTATTCTGCACTCCCACCTTGCGCGTATGATTGTGGCGTGGATTGCTTTACAATGCGCCAATTGTCCGCCGCAGGAGACGCGATCGTCGTGAGCCAGCGCAGGGTACTGGTCTTTTGGCTGCCACTGGCTTTGGCCTGGTGGCTGATGACCATCGAAGGTCCCATCATCCAGGGTGTCATCAGCCGCAAACCCGATTCCGAGACGCAGTTGGCGGCCTTTGGCCTGCTGTTTACATTGCAAATCCTCATCGAAACCCCCATCATCATGCTGCTCGCGACCAGCAACGCCCTTTCGCGCGATCGCCAGTCATACCGTTTGTTGTGGCGCTTCATGATGGGCCTCAACCTGCTCATCACGCTCATCGCCCTGCTGATGGCCTTCACTCCGCTGCTGGATCTGTATCTGGGGCGGCTGCTGCATATCCCGGCGCATATCATAGAAGCGACCCGGCCCGGCATGCAGATCATGGTGCTTTGGGGCGCGTTTATCGGCTTTCGGCGATTTCATCAGGGCATCATTATCCGCTTTGGCCATACCCGTCATGTCGGCTTTGGCACAGTCTTGCGCATATTGGTATCGGGCAGCACGGCTTTGGCTTTGGGCGCAGTCACCAACCTGGCTGGCGCGGCTATCGGTGGCGCGGCGTTGATGCTGGCGGTGATCGCCGAAGCCCTGTATATCTGGCGAGTCGCGCGCCCGGATGTGGCGACCCTGCTGGCGACACCCTTGCGAGCGGGCCAGCGCGCCTTGACCTATGCAAAAGCGATCCAATTTCATCTGCCGCTGGCCATCACCAGCCTGCTGACGATGCTCGTGCATCCTGCAATCGAGCGAGGCCTGGCCAGCACACCCGAAGCGGAACAGAGTCTGGCGGCTTGGCCCGTCGTCTTTTCCATCTTGCTGATCATGCGCTCGGGCGGCATGGCCTATCAGGAAGTTGTGCTTTCGCTGAATGAGAGCGCGAGCCACCATCGCACCTTGCGCAATTTTACGCTGCGCCTGGGCGGCTCGTTGAGCCTGTTCATGCTGGCTTTTGCGTTTACGCCGCTGATTCATGTGTACCTGACAGCCATCCTGGGCGTGCCGGCGCATCTGCACACACTCATCATCATCGGCGCGCAGGTTGGCGTGCTGCTGCCGCTGCTGACCACACTGCACAGCTATTTTCGCGCTTTGCTCATGCTCAGTCATCGGACATCCGCCATCTATCAAGCAATCGTGCTGGGCTTCGCGCTGACCTCGCTGGTGGTTTGGGGTGGCATCGCCCTGGGCCTGGAAGGCATCCTGGCGGCGGCGCTGGGCTTGACCCTGGGGCACTTGCTGGAGCTGCTTTATCTCTACTTCTCATATCGGCGCGAACACAGCGCGCTGCAGCTGCATTGGCAATCGGTTGTGGCGGCGGCATGAATTCGTCATAACAAAGGAGCAAATCGCTATGTCATGGATGCGTGAAATCCTGCCCCTCAGAACGCGAGCGACTATCCGGGATGCCTGGCTGAAAAAGCGCCTGGAGCGGCTGCTGCCCGAATTGCTGAAGCGCGAAAATATCGATATGTGGCTGGTCGTCTGCCGCGAATATAACGAAGATCCAGTGGTCATGTCGCTGCTGCCGGCCACTTCGATGTCCGCCCGCCGCCGCACCATGCTGGTCTTCGCGCGGGATGCCGCGGGCAATGTCGAACAGCTCACTTTGTCGCGCTATGGGTATGAAGGCTTCTATGAGCCAGCTTGGGACCCCGCTATCGAGACGCAGCACGCTTGCCTGGCGCGCATCATCCGCGAGCGCGACCCCAAGCGCATCGGCATCAATAGCTCGCGGCTCTGCGCATTTGGCGATGGCATCTCGCACAACGAATATGAATTGCTCTGCGCTGCGCTGGACGATACATTTCTGCCGCGGCTGGTGAGCGCAGAGCGGCTGTGTGTGGGCTGGCTAGAGCGGCGCTTGCCCGAAGAAATCGCGGCGTATGCCCAGTTGGTGGAGCTGGGGCACCAGATCATCGCGCGCGCTTTTTCGACAGCTGTCATTCATCCTGGAATCACCACGACCGATGATGTCGTCTGGTGGATGCGCCAGACCATGCACGATGCCGGCTTGCAAGCCTGGTTCCAGCCCACCATCGACATACAGGCGCCGGGCTTGTCTTTTGCATTTCTGGGCAACGGCGACGCGCGAACAGTCATCCAGCCCGGCGACCTGCTGCACTGTGATATGGGCTTTCATTATCTGGGACTGGCCACCGACCAGCAGCAGCACGCCTATGTCTTGGCTCCTGGCGAAAGCGGTGCCCCGCCCGGATTGCGCGAGGCGCTGGCAGCTGGCAACCGCCTGCAAGATATCCACATGGCAGAAATGCAAGTCGGGCGCAGCGGCAACGAAGTGCTGTCCGCGGCCCTGGAGAAAGCCCGGGCAGAAGGCATCCGCCCGCAGATTTATACGCATCCGCTGGGTGTTCACGGCCATGCGGCGGGACCGCTGGTCGGCTTGTGGGATCAGCAGGCTGGCGTGCCGGGCATCGGCGATTATCCATTATTCGATGACACCGTCTATTCCATTGAACTGAATATCGCTCACAAGCTGCCGGAATGGGGTGGGCAGGATGTGCGCATCATGCTGGAAGAAGATGCTGTGCTGACGGGCGGCGAGATGCGCTGGCTGCACGGGCGGCAAGAAGCGCTGCACCTGGTGGGCTAGTCGCGCGAAAATTGCAGCGCTTTTGCATTTTCAAAATAGCCGGCTAACAGCTTTCCCTTATGCTGGCGGTGAGAATCTCGCCTATTCGCCAATGAAGTGAATCTAATAGAGTAAGGCGCATTTTTCGACACAGAGAACACAGAGAACATAGCGGGCACAGAGGTATTGATCACTCGGTGTACTCTATCAACTCGGTGAACTCGGTGGTTCATTTTTCATTCATTACTTAATTGATCTCGCAGAGAAAGGAAAGCGCCCTGAAAATGCTGATGCGCCGCGTTATCTTCCTCTTGTTCTGCGCCTTGCTGATGCTGCTGATCATCAGTGGCGCGCCGGGCAGCGGATAGAGCGGGTCCAGATCTGCCCGATCTGCGCCAGAATCTTGGTGGGGTACCGCCATTCGCGCTATATTCGTGATGGCTTGCGCAGAGTAGGAATCATGCTTATGTCCACAATTGACTATCGACAAGAGCGGCAGGTATTCGCCGATGGCGCATGGTCGATGGTGCATACAGCCACGATCCCCGCCGACCGCCTCAAGTTCGAAGACCTGCATCCCATGAGCAGCTATGTGCGCCAGCAAGACATCGCGCGCATGCAATTCGCTCGCGCAAGGGCACGCGGCGAGGCCAGCCCACACATTGTGACCTGGACCGCCATGCAGACCGACCGCCGCGCCAGCCAGGTATTCCCCGATCTCAGCTATGCCACGCGAGACCACGAACAGATCATCAGCGCCAATTCCTTCATCACCTATGTGCTGCGCCACATGCTTATGGAAGGCTGGCTGCAGCTGCACGAATATATCGGCGACACCTATGAATGGCAGGCGGCGATCCCGCGCGGGCAAGACGACTGGTCGGCGCGCGCCAAGGCAGTCTTGCGCTGGCTCGAAGACGAAATCCAGCTCGACTTCTACCCCAATATCGAACGCGGGACTTATCAGCCACGCATCTTTCAGCCATTTGATGTGCGTCACAATTTTGCGCGCATCGGTCGCTGCGACTTTGTGCGCCACTTCGTGCAAAATCATGCGCGGGCTGCTGTCTTCAACACATCCCATTTCTTGCACGAGCACGATGACCTGATCAGCCACCACGCTGGCTATGGCGACGCGATCGGGCTGATGGTGGCGGAAGGCACGATCTTGCGGCCGCCAATCTATCGGCGCGGCGCTTTGCTCTATGATGGCCAGCGCTGGCGCATCGACACAATCGGCCTGGACGATATCGCGCTGATCTTGCCGGGCGAAATTGAGTTGGGCATTGGCGCAGAGGCCGAACTGAACCCCGCCCAGCCACAGCCCATCGCCATCTATACGCGGGCGGGCAGCTTGCGAAAAAGCAGCCCCTTGCAATGCACGCCAAGTGCGACCGACCGCAGCGAGTTCGTTATCGTCAATCGGCAGTTGGTCAGTTGGAAGCGCGGCGGCGAGCTGCCAATCCCCCAGAATGGCTTTGTCTTGTCGGTTCGTGATGGCGCACTATCGAAGCGCGCGGTCGAAGAGATTGTCGCTGACGCCTGGGTCGAATACAGTTTCGCCGCGCCATCCAGCCGAATCCATTCGGCGATACAAGCCGGCCCGATTTTGCTGCGAAATGGACAGCGGGCCGACTCGCAAGAAGAGTTCCATGCCAGCCGCGACGGCCGAATCGGCATCACGCCGGTGCGCATGAATCCTGCTGGCGATGCGATTCGCAAGGCGCGTACTGCCGTGGCGATCAAAGCAAATGGCGAGCTGGCGCTGCTGGTAGTCGATGGCTGCGAGCCCGCCAGCCGCACAAGCCTGGACAGCGCCGGCGCAAGCCTGGACGAAACCCGGCAATTGCTTGTGAACATGGGCGCGTTGGACGCGCTCAACCTGAGCGGCGAAGGCTCGAGCCATTTGTTTGTGCAGGGCGGGCTGGCCAACACGCCATCCGACAGACGCGGGCAGCCCGGCGTCATCTACGAGCGCATGCTGCCCTCAATTGGCATCGTCAGCTAATCCAGCGACCTGGCACAGCTCGCGCCATACTTTGTCGTCAATCTCAATCTCGTCGGCTGCCTGGACGGCCTGATAGAAGCGGTCGCCACGCTCGCCCGGCACGAGGATTTCGTTCACGCCGGGCAGCCTCTTCAGCTGTTTGACGCGCGCCACCAGGTCGGAAACGCCTGCCTGGAAGCCGGCCAGGTCGTCCGCCAACAGCAGCGGGTCGATGGCGAAGACCAGGTTGCCCCAGTCTTTTTTCGTGCCGTCTGGATTGCGCGTTGCGCCCAGCAGGGGCCGCGTCAAAGCCTCGACGACGAATGCCAGCGCCGCGCCTTTGTAGCCACCGAAGGCTGCTATCGCGCCAGCCAGCGCCTCGCTCGGGTCAGTCGTGAACTTTCCATCCGCAGCATAAGCCACGCCGTGGGGAATGCTCTCGCCTTCCGCCGCAGCCAGGTGAATGCCATACCAGGCGATGGCAGCGGTCGCCATATCCAGCACGATTGGCTCATGCGCGGTGGGGATGCCGATTGCCAGCGGATTCGTGCCGAAGAAGGCTTCGTATGAGCCGTGCATAGCCATCAGCTCGGGCGAGCCAGAGAATACAAAAGCCAGCAAACCCGCATCGGCCAGCTGCCGCGCAAAGAAGCCGATGGCGCCGGTGGGCGAATTGCTGCGCCGCGAGCCGACTATGCCGAATCCATGCGCCTGCGCCTTGGCCATGGCGATCTCGGTCAGGCGCGACATGACCACCATACCTTGATTCCACGCGCCATCCAACAGAGCCGACAGCTTGGTCTCTTTGATAATGGCGATCTCGCCAGCCGCAGGATCGGCCGGCATGCCAGCGCCCAACAGCTTTATGATATTCTGGTTGTTGCCGCGCAGTTGAGCGTAGAGGATGATCTCGAGGATGATCTCGGTATCGCCAGCGGAATATCCCTGTGCCGCGATTGCGCTATGTGCGACCGCGCGCAGTTGGTCGAGGGCAACTTTCATGCTGGGTTCGCCTTACTGCTTGCCGCGCGCCAAGCCATTTTGCACGAGATAGTCGCAGCTTTCGCGCACAGCGTCCAGCATGTCCGTTGCGCAGCGGTCCAACTCGACAATATGCCAATCGGCGCTTTCGGCGGCCGCCACGATGCCTGGCACATCCATCTTGCCTTGCCCCAGCGCGGTCATGTCGTCGTCTTTGTCCAGCGAGCCATCTTTGAGATGAATCAGCGGCGCGCGCGAGCCAACCTGCCGCACCACAGCGGCCGCATCCAAGCCACCGACCTGCGCCCAATAGGTATCAATCTGCAAAAAGACCTGGTCATCCAGCTCCGACAGCATCAAATCCAGGGTAGCCGTGCCGTCCAACTCTTTGAATTCCCACCAGTGATTGTGATAGCCGAGCTCGAGGCCATGGGCGCGCGCAAACTCGCCAGCGCGATTCAACTGCTCGCAGGTGCGCTTGATAGCGTCCAGAGTCTCGAAATGCGCAGGCGGCATAAAAGCGATACAGACGCGCTCTAGCCCATAGGCTTCGGCGATCTCTAGCACAGTCGCCTGGTTGGCGTCATCGGGATAGGGGATGTGGCTGCCCAGGACTTGCAGGTCCAGCTCGCGGAAGAGGCTGGCAGCAGCTTGCAGTGGGCAGGGCATGCCGCCAAAGGGTTCGACACCGACATAACCGATATCGGCGACAGCGCGGATGGTGCCCTCAAAGTCGACGGAAAGCGCCTCTCGCAAGGAATACAATTGCAACCCTATGGGTTTTAGGTCGGACATGATGCTATCTCTCCGTCTCAACGAATCTGATGGGCGTATTGTCGCGGTTCTGCGCGCAAATGCCAGTCTCAACCAGGCTGTCTCCGCGGCGTCCAGACCGGGAAAATGCCGAGCGCTAGGCGGCCGGGCAATCGCATCAATATGAAAGCCAGCGCCCACAATCTTACACCACCGACTACACCGAGTTTGTCGAGTGCACCGAGAGGAAGGCTGAGACTTTTCAATGTGTCGGTGGTATGTGTCTACACACCCGCAATGCCGATGAGTTCGATCAGCAATCTGGTTGTGTCTATTGGCGAACCGTCCACGCCACAAGTGCACATCGTGCAGTCATTATGCGCATGTCTATTCAACAAACCCTGAGGGATCTCCTGCGATTCGCTGTAGTCGCTGGTGGTATAGATTTTACGCGATTGCCCTGCGATATGCGGCGACTGCGCATAGCGCAACGATGCCGAGTCCAGTAGACTGATTGCTTGTGCCGCCAGCCAGGAGACGCGCCTTGGCAACTGCCACGACAAACGCAAGCCTCAGCAAATCTACGAAGCAGCCCTACTCTGCCCTGCGGATTTGGGCGCGGCTGATGCGTTATATCTTGCGCTATCGGCTTTGGGTGGCGGTTGCCTTCGCTGGCATCGTTGGCACGAACATCCTGGCCATCGCCGTGCCGTATATCCTGCGCGATGTCGTCGATATCGGTCTGGAAGCGCAGGACAGCGCCTATATGCTCAACGCCGGCTTGCTGGTGGTCGGTTTGGGCGTGCTGCGCGGCGCGACAGCCTTCATGGGCAGGTTCTTCGGCGAGCGGCTTTCGCATGTGGTGTCCTACGACATACGCAATCAGATTTATGACAAAGTGCAACGGCAGTCTTTCAGCTATCACGACAACGCCCAGGTGGGCACGATCATCACGCGCGCAATCAGCGATGTCAACGAAATCCAACGCTACTTCGCATTTGGCTTGATGGACGGGCTGAATACCACCCTGCTGCTGACCGGCGTGGTTTCGATGATGTTTTTGACCAGCCCGCCGCTGGCGCTATTCGCGCTGCTGCCGCTGTTGCCCCTGGCGCTGTATTCGCGGGGGTTTGTGCTGCGTGTGCATCCGCGCTGGAAAAAAGTCATGGAACGGATGCAGGCGCTGAGCAATCACATCCAGGAGAATGCGCTGGGGGCAGAAGTCGTGCGCGTCTTCGCCCGTGAGCAATACGAAATCGACACATTCTACGACCAAAACAAAAAGCTCTACGACGAACAGCTCGACTTCATCACGCAGTGGATCACCTTTCTGCCAGCCAGCGCTTTGCTCGCGTCGCTGTCGACTGCGCTGGTGCTGCTGGCGGGTGGCATCCTCGAGGCGCAGGGCATAGGCAATATCACCGTCGGCTTGATCGTCACTTTCAATGCCTATGTGCTGCTTTTGGTGCAGCCGCTGCGCTTCGTCGGTTTCATCATTCTGCTGACGACACAGGCTGTCGCCAGTGGCGAGCGCGTCTTCCAGGTATTGGACGAAAGCGAACAGATTGTCAACAAGCCAGGCGCGCAAGCCCGCAAAATCCAGGGGCATGTGCGCTTCGAGCAGGTCAGCGCGCGCTATGATTCATCGGCCGATGCGGTGCTGCGCGATATCAGCCTAGAAGCGCGTCCCGGCGAATTGGTGGCGATCATCGGCTTGACGGGCGCCGGCAAAACAACCATCGCCAACCTCATCCCGCGCTTTTATGATGTGAGCGGCGGGCGCGTGACCATTGACGGAATAGATGTCCGCGATATGCAATTGCGCAGCCTGCGCAGCCAGATTGGCGTTGTGATGCAACAGTCGCTGCTCTTTTCGGCGAGCATCGAAGAAAATATCGCCTATGGCAAAGCAGACGCCAGCCAACAGCAAATCATCGCAGCAGCTACAGCAGCCGACGCGCACGGCTTCATCAGCGAATTCCCCGATGGCTACCAGACCATGGTGGGCGAGCGCGGCGTAACCCTGTCTGGCGGGCAAAAGCAGCGCATTGCCATCGCCCGCGCCTTGCTCATCGACCCGCGCATCCTCATCCTGGATGACTCGACCAGCAGCGTCGATACGCAAACCGAGCACAAAATCCAGCGCGCACTGGAACGTATCATGCGCGGGCGCACGACCTTTGTGATCGCCCAACGCATGAGCTCGATCCTCAATGCCGACCAGATCCTCGTGCTGCGCGATGGCGAAGTCGTACAACGGGGCACGCACGAAACCCTGCTGGCAGATGGCGGACTCTATGAAGAGATCTACCGTTTGCAGCTGCAAGAACAAGAACGGGTCCGCCGCGAAGCCATCATCTCTGGCGTCATCAAAGTGCCGCTGGAAGAACGCCGCTCCACGGCGAAATTCCGCAAGCTGATCGACAGACTGGCTGGCAAGTACGTCCCCTAACAACCGCAAGGCAGGAACAGGAGTTTATGGCTGCCAACCCAGCACGAGAATCCAAACGCGCGACCGCAAAGCCGGCAGCGGATAACAAGTCGATTTTGGAGATCGATGACGATCACAAACCCGGCTTCGACCGTGCCGTTACCGCCCGACTCTTCGCCTATCTGAAGCCGCATCGCAGCGGATTGCTGGTGGCGGTCGTGGCGATGTTTTTCTCGGTCTTCGCCAATGTCGCGAGTCCGCCGCTGATTGGCTGGGCGATCGACGAAGGCATCCGCCGCCGCGATATGTCGGTGCTGCTGGCGGGCGTAGGTATCTTCATCGTCTTGCAGCTGCTGGGATTCCTGGGCTTTCGCATCCAGTTGGGAAAGATGGCGGTCATCGGGCAGACCATCATCAGGCAGTTGCGCGACCAGCTATTTGACCATGTGCAGTATCTGTCTATCGGCTTCTTCGCCGAATACGAGGTCGGGCGGCTGATCGCGCGCATCATCAGCGATGTCAATGTCGTGCGCGAGGCGGTAACTTTCGCGGCGGTCGGCAGCATCCGCGAGGTGTTGATGTTATTCGGCATCATCATTTCCATGCTGCTTATCAACATACCGCTGACGGCAGTGGCCTTCACAGTGCTGGTGGTGTTGCTGCTGATCGCCAATTTTTGGCGCATCCACGCTCGGGCGGCTTATCTGCGCGTCTCCGACAGCAATGCCAAGGTCTATGCCGAACTATCCGAAGCCTTCAATGGTGTGCGCGTGACTCAGGCTTTCGCTCGGCAACGGCAGAATTACGACCGATTTGCCGATGATATCAATATGGCGAGTCGGCGAGCGAATGTGAGAGCCGCGCTGATTTCCGGCGCATTTTATCCGAGCGTCGAGTTAATCGGCGGGGTGGCGACCGGCGCGTTGATCTTCGTAGGCGGCACCTTGGCGCTGGATGAACAGATTACGGTCGGCGTGCTGCTGGCTTTCATCCTTTACATCCAGCAATTCTTCTTCCCGATCCGTTTATTGGCGCAGCGCTACAACCTGCTGCAGAATGTCATCGCTTCTGGCTATCGCATCTTCAAGCTGATGGATTTTCCAACCGACATCGGCGACTCGGTCGATGCCGAAGAGCTGCCGCCAATAAAGGGGCGCGTGCGCTTCGAAGATGTGTCGTTTCGCTATGTCCGCGATGGCGAGCTGGTGCTCAAGCAGATCAACCTGGATGTGCCGCCCGGCGCGACAGTCGCTTTCGTGGGGCACACTGGCGCTGGCAAGACAACGCTCGTCAAGCTAATCATGCGCTTCTATGATGCCACCAGCGGGCGCGTCACAGTCGATGGGCACGACCTGCGCGAGGTTACGCAGAATAGCCTGCGCCGCCAAATCAGCGTTGTGCCCCAGGATACGCATCTATTTTCTGGCAGCGTCATGGACAACATCCGCTACGGGCGTCTGGATGCCAGCGATGACGAGGTGGTCGCGGCGGCAGAAGCGGTGGGCGCGCACAGCTTCATCAGCCAAATGCCCGATGGCTACCAGAGCGATATCAAAGAAGGCGGCGCGCTGCTTTCGACCGGGCAACGGCAATTGATCGCCTTTGCCCGCGCCTTGTTGGCCGATCCGCGCGTGCTCATCCTGGACGAAGCCACCAGCAATATCGATACACAGACCGAACGCCAAATCCAGCAAGCGCTGGAGCATCTGCTGCTGGGGCGGACCAGCTTTGTCATCGCGCATCGCCTGAGCACGATCACTTCTGCCGACCTCATCGTGGTGATGGATCACGGGGCTATCATAGAAATGGGCAGCCACCAGGAATTGCTCGACCTGGAAGGCGTCTATCATCAGTTGTTCACGCTGGCTTAGCGGCGGTTGTCGTCATTGGGCTGGTGATGCAGGTCGCTGGCGCGGCGGATGGTCGTTTCGCCATATTTATCGCGCAAATGGTCGAGCGCAGACTGGAATTCGCTGCTTTCCGCCGGGCGCTCGGCTTTTCCCCACAGGTCCAGTTGTCGGCTCGGCTGGGCAAATCCACTCAATCCAATGCCGATGAGCCGCACGGGCGAGTCGTCTAGGCGGCTCTGCAAAAATAATTGCTCGGCGCATTTCATTATGACGGCGTCGTTGTCGGTGGCATAATCCAGGGCGGTCTGCCGGCTGTGCGTAGAGAAGTTGCCATAGCGCAGCTTGATTTTGATGGTCGTGCCAGCCAGGCCAGCCTTGCGCGCCGCCCGCCCCACCCCGTCCGCCAGCCGCCGCAATGTCTGCAGGAGCTTGGCATCGTCCGCAATATCCACAGCGAAGGTAACTTCTTTGCTGATGGATTTGGCAAGCCCGCCAGCTTGCACTGGGCGCGTGTCGATGCCTTGCGCGCGCCACCAGAACTCGCTGCCCAGCTTGCCCAGCCGCGCCACCAGCGCCGCCTCGCTCCACTGCGCCACCTGGCCGATTGTGCGCAGCCCCAGCGCAGCCAATGTCTCGGCATTTTTTGGTCCCACGCCCCACAGCCCGCGGATCGGCAGAGGCGCCAGGAATTGCGCTTCGTCACCGGGCGCGACGATGGTGATGGCATTGGGTGGCGCGTCTTTGGATTTGCTGGCTTTGCCGAATGTGTTGGCCGTCTTGGCGACCAGCTTGTTGGTCGCGCCGCCCAACGAACAAGGCAAATCCAGCTCGCGGTTGATGCGCCGCTGCAGCTTGCGCGCGGTCTCTTCGATTGCCTCGGGCAAGATGGTCACATCCAAGAAGGCTTCGTCAATCGAAAGCGGCTCGACATCGGGCGCAGTTTCGCGGAGTATCGCCATGACCTTGCGCGATCGGTCACTGTATGCGCCGCGTGTCCCGCTGACCACGATCAGCTGCGGGCACAAGCGCAAGGCCTGCGCCATCGGCATGGCAGAACGAACGCCATATGCGCGCGCCGGATAAGACGCCGAGGCAACGACTCCGCGCTGGTCGGGCTGGCCGCCCACAGCAATCGCCTTGCCACGCAGCTCGGGACGCAATTGCTCTTCGACCGCGCAGAAGAAGGCATCCAGGTCCAGGTGCAAGATTTTGCGCGCCTTCGCCATCCTTTTTCTTCCAGCTACACAAGCTGGGCAGCTGACACAGACAGGCGCGCCAGTGCCCCAGTCAGCCTGAGCATACCATCCATCCGCCTCGCAACGCTATACTATCCGCACAGACCAAATGGAGTTCGGCAATTATCGTGACGCGCAAGATCCATCCCGACGCTTTGAATGCGCTGATTGCTGGCGAGATCGGCGCGCCAGCGATTCTCTTGGGCAGGCAGCGCAGCGGCGACTGTGTAAGCATCCGCACTTTCTGCCCCTGGGCGAAGTCCCTAGAGCTTGTCTGCAGCGAAACAGGCGAGCGGGTCGCCATGCAAAGGCTGCACAAAGCGGGCTTGTTCGCTGTCGAGCTGGACGCAGCCTGGTCGGAGCGCGCCTATCACTATACATGCGTCACAAAGGAAGACCAGCGCGAAAGCTATGGCGATCCCTATATTTACCCGCCTTTGCTTTCGGATTATGACCTGCACTTGTTTGGGCAGGGAGCGCACCGCGAGATTTATGAAAAGCTTGGCGCACACTTGCGCTGTATAGATGGCGTTGATGGCGTCAATTTCGCTGTCTGGGCGCCAAATTGCTACAAAGTCGCGGTAATTGGCGATTTCAACCGCTGGGATGCGCGCACGCACATCTTGCAAGAGAACGGCGAGTCGGGCGTATGGGAGCTCTTTGTGCCGGGCATCGGCCTTGGCGAACGGTACAAGTTTGAAGTTCGCTCTCACAATCGTGGCTATCAAGCCCAGAAAGCCGATCCATTCGCGTTTCATGCCGAGCTGCGCCCCAAGACGGCCAGCATCGTCTGCGATATCGATGCGTATGCCTGGCACGATGCAGACTGGCTGGAGGCGCGCGCCAAAGCCGACCCGCTGCGGCAGCCGCTCAATATCTACGAAGTTCATTTGGGCTCGTGGCGGCGCGGGGATGGCGACAAATTCCTCAGCTACCGCGAACTGGCGCAGCAGTTGGTGCCCTACCTGGTCGATATGGGCTACACGCACCTGGAATTGCTGCCGGTCGCCGAACATCCGCTGGACAAGTCTTGGGGTTATCAGGTCACCGGCTATTTTGCGCCGACCAGCCGCTTTGGCACCCCGCTCGACTTCATGCACCTGGTCGATTGCTGCCACCAGCATGGCATCGGCGTCATCCTGGATTGGGTGCCGGCGCACTTCCCCAAAGACGAGCACGGCTTGAACTACTTTGATGGCACGCATCTGTACAGCCACGAAGACCCGCGCCAGGGCGAACATCCCGACTGGGGCACGATGATCTTCAATTACGCGCGGCAAGAGGTGCGCAATTTCTTGACCGCCAATGCGCTCTTCTGGTTGAAGAAGTATCATATCGACGGCTTGCGCGTAGATGCGGTTTCGTCGATGATCTACTTGAGTTTTTCCCGCGAAGCTGGCGACTGGCTGCCCAACGAATATGGCAGCCACGAGAACCTGGGCGCGCTGGCTTTCCTGCGCGACTTCAACGAAGCGGTCCATGCCGAAGCGCCCGGCGCAATCACAATTGCCGAAGAAGCCACCAGCTGGCCGATGGTTTCGCGCCCGACTTATATCGGTGGGCTGGGCTTCACATTCAAGTGGAATATGGGCTGGATGCACGACACCCTGCAATATATGTCGCGAGATCCTGTGCATCGCCGGCATCATCATCACCAGATCACATTCGCGCTGCTCTATGCCTTCAGTGAAAACTTTGTGCTGCCGCTTTCGCATGACGAAGTCGTGCACCTGAAGGGTTCGCTAATCAGCAAGCTGCCCGGCGATTACTGGCAGAAATTCGCTGGCTTGCGGCTGCTCTTCGGCTATCAGTACACGCAGGTCGGCAAGCTGCTGAACTTCATGGGTGGCGAATTCGCCCAATTTGCAGAGTGGAGCGAGGCGCGCAGCCTGGATTGGCATCTGCTGGAGGTTGAAAAGCACGCCCAAATGCAAGCCTGGGTGCGCGACTTGAACCACTTGTATCGCGCAGAAGCAGCCTTGTGGCAGCGCGATTGCGACGCGGGCGGCTTCCGCTGGATCGATGCCGACGCCGCCGACTACAGCGTCTACAGCTATATGCGCTTCGCCGAAGCTGCGCACGACTTCCTGGTGGTCGTGCTGAATTGCACGCCCGTCGTGCGCGAGGATTATCGGATTGGCGTGCCCGAAGCCGGCTATTATGCCGAGTTGCTCAACAGCGATGCGCGCTTCTATGGCGGCGCAGATGTCGGCAATGCCGGCGGCGTTCACAGCGACAGCATCGCCAGCCATGGCCTGCCGCACAGCATCCGCCTGCGTTTGCCGCCGCTCGCGATTCTCATCTTAAAAAAGACCGAAAGCGCCCAGCCTTCGTGATAGAATAGGCATAAATCCGCCAGATTTTCAGTAGAAGGGATGTGCCGCGATGAGTATCCCCTCCGACCTGAGCATCGCGCAGAGCGCCAAGCTGCTGCGTATCGACAAAATCGCCGAGCAAATGGGGCTCGAGCCCGACCGCGATCTGGAGCATTATGGTCCGCATGTCGCCAAGATTAAGTTGGAGGCGCTGGAACGGCTGGGGGGGCGCCCCGACGCAAAATATGTGGATGTGACCGCCATCACGCCGACGCCGCTGGGCGAAGGCAAGTCGACCACGACGGTGGGCATTGGCCAAGCGATGCAGCATATCGGCAAGCGCGCCATCATCACCGTGCGTCAACCATCGCAGGGACCAACTTTCGGCATCAAAGGCGGCGCGGCCGGCGGCGGCTATAGCCAGATCGTGCCGATGGAGAATTTCAATCTGCACCTGACCGGCGATATTCATGCCATCAGCGCGGCGCACAATCTCATCGCGGCCATGCTGGATGCGCATATGTATCATGGCAACGAGCGCGAGATTGACATTCACAATATCCCCTGGCGGCGCGTGGTCGACCTCAACGATCGGGCGCTGCGCAATGTCATCGTCGGGCTGGGCAAGCGCTTTGATGGCGTCCCGCGGCAGAGCGGTTATGACATCACAGTCGCATCGGAATTGATGGCGATTTTGGCGCTGACGACTTCGCTACAAGATATGCGGGCGCGCATCGGCAAGATGGTGGTGGCATACGACAAAGCCAAACAGCCCGTCACGGCCGAAGACATTCGCGCGGCTGGCGCTGCCACAGTGTTGATGAAGGACGCCATCAAGCCCAATTTGATGCAAACCCTCGAAGGCACGCCGGCGCTGGTGCATGCCGGTCCTTTCGCCAATATCGCGCATGGCAATTCTTCTATCATCGCCGACTTGATCGCCATGAAATGCGGCGAATATGTCGTGACCGAGTCGGGATTTGGGGCAGATATCGGCGCGGAGAAGTTCTTCAACATCAAAGCGCGCATCGCTGGTTTGCGGCCGAATGCCGTTGTGTTGGTCGCCACCATCCGCGCATTAAAAGCGCATACGGGCAAGTATCGCATCATCCCTGGCAAGCCGATCGACTCTGCCCTGCGCGAAGAGAATGTCGCCGATGTCGAAGCCGGGGCGGTCAACATGGTGCGCCACCTAGAAAATCTGCGCAAGTTCGGCGTCAACCCCGTGGTCGCCATCAATGTCTTCGCCGATGACACGCCGCGCGAGATCGCCGCTGTCCGCGAGATCGCCCTGGCCAGCGGGGCTGTGGGCGCGAGCGTGGCCAGGCACTGGGCAGAAGGCGGGGCTGGCGCGGCCGATCTGGCTGAAATGATTGTCTCGGCCTGCGACACGCCCAACGACTTCCGTCTGCTCTACCCCGATGACATGGCGATAAGCGACAAGATCGAGACCATTGCCCGCGAGATTTACCGCGCGGACGGCGTCGATTATACGCCTGTCGCCAGCCGCAAAATCCGCCAATACGAAGCGCAGGGCTTGCGAAACCTGCCCATCTGCATGGCAAAAACGCACCTCAGCCTGAGCGACGACCCCAAGCTCAAAGGCGCGCCAGATGGCTTCCGCATCACCATTACAGATGTGCGGGCCTCGGCAGGCGCGGGCTTCATCTATCCGCTGTGTGGCGATGTGCGTACGATGCCGGGCTTGGGTAAAATGCCAGCGGCGATGCAGGTAGATATCGACGCAGACGGCAAAGTTGTCGGCTTGTTCTAAGTTGCGCGGGAGGCAAGATTGAGCGAACCAGCGGGCGAATTGTCCATCAGCCAGCATGCATTTGCCTATCAGCCGCCCCCCATAGACGGTGATTTTTTTGGCAAGCATATCATTTCGGTCGACCAGTTCCAGCGCCGCGACCTGGATATCCTGTTCCAGGCCGCCACATCCATCCGCAAGCGCATCCGCACGCAAGACCGTGGCTTGACCGAGCTTTGCGCCGGCAAAGTGATGGCGTCGCTCTTTTTTGAAGCCAGCACGCGCACCGACATGTCCTTCCAGGCAGCCATGCGGCGGCTGGGCGGCGATGTCATCGCGGTCAGCAACGGCGTGCGCTTCTCGTCCATGTACAAGGGCGAAAATCTGTCCGATACCATCCGCGCGACCGGCTGCTATGCCGATGTCATTGTGCTGCGACATCCAGAAATCGGCTCGTCCTACGAAGCAGGCTATTACCTGGATCTGCTCAATCAGCGCATTGACAATCCGACGGTGGCGATCAGCGGTGGCGATGGCATTGGCGAGCACCCGACCCAGGCGCTGCTCGATATGTTCACGATTTTTGACCAGAAGAAATCGCTGGACGGGCTGACGATCGCGCTAGTCGGCGACTTGAAGCACGGCCGCACCGTGCATTCGCTGGCGAAGCTGCTCGCCTATTATGACGCCGACGATGTGCGTTTGTGCCTGGTCGCGCCGCAGTCTTTGGCCATGCCCGCTGATATCTGCAAGCTGGTGGCCGAGCACGGCATCCATGTCCAGCAGACCGACGACCTGCGCGAAATTATCGCCCAGACCGATGTCATCTATTGGACGCGCATCCAAGAAGAGCGCTTTGCCGATGAAAGCGCCTATAGCCGCATCAAAGACCGCTTCATCATGACGCCGAGCCTGCTGGCACAAGCGCCCGCAGACGCGATATTGATGCACCCGCTGCCTCGTAAACACGAAATGGGCACGCGCGCCGACCACGATGTGCTGGATGCCGACAGACGCTCTATCTATTTTGAACAGATGGAAAATGGCATGTTCGTGCGCATGGCTTTGCTGGTCAAGGTGCTGCGCGGGGTATATGTCTGATGCCGATCATCCGCATCCCCGGCCTGATCGACCCGCACACCCACCTGCGCGACCTGGACTGGGCGCACAAAGCCACTTTCGCGAGCGAAACAAGTGCCGCCATCGCCGGCGGGTATACGGCGGTCTTTGATATGCCCAACACAGCGCCATCCACAACCAGCGAAAAGCTGCTCGATGAAAAACTGGCGCGCATTGACCAGGCGGCGCACTGTGACTGGGGTCTATACTTCGGCGCATCCCAAGCCGACAATACCCGCGAATATGCAGACATCGCCGCGCGAGTCTGCGGCCTCAAAATATACAACAACGCCACCACGGGCGACCTGCTCATAAACACCAGCGTCATGCGCGAGCGACACTATCGCGCCTGGACAGCCAGCCGACTCATCGCCGTGCATGCCGAGGGCGAAACAGTCGCAAATATCCTGGAGCTGGTGCGCAAGTATCGCCAGCCCACGCACTTTTTGCATATCAGCAGCCAGCGCGAGATCAACCTGCTTATGGCGGCAAAGAACGAAGGCTTGCCCGTCACCATCGGCGTCTGCCCGCATCATCTCTTCCTCAGCGAAGACGACCTGCCCAGCATCGGCAGCTTTGGCCGCATGAAGCCGGAGCTGAAGACCAAAGCCGACCAGCGCGCCCTGTGGCGGGCGATACGACAGGGCGTGGTGGACATCATCGAATCGGACCACGCGCCACATACCATCGCCGAGAAAGAGGCGGAGATGCCAGCCTATGGCGTGCCGGGTTTAGAAACGACCTTGCCGCTGATGATGCAAGCGGTCAAAGATGGCCGGCTGCCTTTGCAGCGCGCCTGCGACATGCTATCGCTGAATGTGCAGCGCATTTGGCGCATCACGCCGCTGCCCAAGACCTACACGGTCGTCGATACCGATGCCAGCTTCGTCATCGAGCGGCAAAATCTGCATACACTGTGTGGCTGGTCGCCCTTCGAAGGGGCGCGCGTTTGCGGACGCGTGCGCGAAGTTTGGATCCGCGGGCACAAAGTCTATGACGGCGAAGCAGTGCTCAGCCCGCCCGGCTTTGGGCGCAATCTATTTGGGTTCGTGGCATGAAAGCCCGGCGCTGGTTGCTGCGCTTTTTCGATATCGCCTATGGCTTGTTCTGTCACATGCTGCTGTTTCGCATATCGGCACAGCGCGCGCACCAGGTTGCCATCGCGCAGCTGGGCTGGCTGGAGCGCTGGCAGCTGCCAACTATTCTGGCGCAGCGCCTGCGAGTTTGGCTCATGCCCGTGCAGACACTGGAAGTCGGCGGCGCGAAATTGTCGACCCGGCTCATTCTGGCGGCGGGCCTCGTCAAGGGGAGCGGATTTCTCAGCGAAGACGAGGCGCTGCGTGCTGTCGTGCAGCGGCGCGAGAATATCATGCCGGGCTGGCGAATGCTGCCGGCGCTGGTCGGTCCCATCGAATTTGGCAGCTTTACACGGCATCCGCGCCTGGGCAACCCCGGCACAACCCTGTGGCGGCAGCGGGCTGCGCAATCAACCCAGAATCGTGTCGGTTTGCGCAATCCCGGCGCGCGGGCAGCGGCAGTTTTTCTGGGCGCGCGCATTGAGCAGATGCCTCGCGAATTTGGCATCAACATCGCCGTCTCGCCCGGCGTCAACGAGCTTGCGCAACAACAGGCAGAAGCGGTCGAGTCGCTACTTTTTTTCCTGGATGCAGGTTTGCGACCCAGCTGGTTCACGCTCAACATCAGCTGCCCGAATACCGAAGACGATCCCGGCGGATATCAACTCGAGACTGGCGCGCGCGGTCTCTGCGCTGCGTTTGTCGCCGAGCTGCAGGCGCAAAATCTGGAGATTCCGCTGTGGGTCAAGGTGAGTCCAGGATTGGCTGCCTCGCAATATCACCTGTTGATGCGCACCTTCGCCGAGGTGGGTGTGCGCGCGGTGATCGCCACCAACACCTTGGCAAGGCCCAGCCCGACAAACCCGGACCTGAACGCGGGCGTAGGCGGCGGCGCATTGCGAGAAAGCGCGCTGCTGGCGGTGGCAGCGCTGCAAGCTGCGAAAGACCGGCTCGGCTGCGCGGTCGATATCATCGGCTGTGGCGGGGTCCTGGATGCCGCTAGCTTTCATCAGCATAGTCAGTCTGGCGCTGTGGCTGCGCAATATTGGTCGGCGCTGGTATATCGCGGTCCTTTTGCCGCTGCCTTAATCGAAAACGAACTTGCCAACCATGACTATAGCTACGAAGCGATCCATCGCGAGCGCCTTGCTTGATATTGGCGCAGTCGGCTTTACCGCCGAGGCGCCCATCACATTCAAGTCGGGCATACGCTCGCCGATCTATGTTGACAACCGCCGGCTTAGCTTCCATCCATCCGCCTGGCGCGTGGTGATCGAGGGCTTCGTGACGGCGATAGACTCGCGGGCATTGGCCTTCGATGCGCTGGCTGGCGTGGCGCTGGGTGGCGTCGCTCATTGCGCTGCGATTGCCTGGCAGGTCGGCAAGCCGGCGGTGATCGTGCGCAAAGAAACCAAGTCGCATGGCGCTGGCAAACGCATCGAAGGCGGCGAAATTGACGGGCTGCGCGTGCTGTTGATCGAAGACTTGGTGACGACAGGCGGCAGCAGTTTGTCTGGCGTGGCCGCGCTGCGTGAGGCTGGCGCAACGGTCGTGGATGTCTGCGCCATCGTCAGTTATGGCTTCGCCGAGGCAGCGGCCGCCTTCGCCCAGGCTGGTCTGCGTCTGCACACACTGACGAACTTCGAGGTCATCATGCAAGAAGCACAAGCGCGCGGCAGCCTGGATGCGGCGCAGTTGGCAATCGTGCGCAGTTGGTTTGCCGATCCACACGCATGGGGGCGCGACAAATGCTGAACGCCGCAGCCAAATATGATGCCCGCGCCAAAGCCGCAAATTCATTGCTGTGCATCGGGCTGGACAGCGACCTGGCCAAGCTGCCGCAGGCATTCATGCGCAGCGACCAACCGCAGCTGACTTTCAACCGCCACATCATCGACGCGACCGCCCAATATGCCGCGGCTTTCAAGCTCAACAGCGCCTTTTACGAAGCGGCGGGCGCGGCCGGCTGGCAGCAGCTTGCGCAGACGATCGACTATTTGCGGGCGCGCCACCCGGATATGCTGACGATCTGCGATGCCAAACGCGCGGATATCGGCAATACCAGCGCCGCTTATGCCAGCGCCATCTTCGAGCAGCTGGGTTTTGACGCCGTCACGCTCAATCCCTATCTGGGCTGGGACGCGCTCGCGCCCTTCCTCTGCTATCGCGACAAAGCCTGCATTGTCTTGTGCCGCACTTCCAATCCCGGTTGCGCCGACTTGCAAAATCTGCTGGTAGACGGGGTCCCCCTGTGGCAGGTGGTGGCGCAGCAAGCGATTCAGCGCCAGGAGCGTGACCAAATCATGCTGGTGGCGGGCGCGACCTATCCGCAGGAGCTGGCGCAGATTCGCCAAATAGTCGGCGACATGACCTTGCTTGTGCCGGGCGTTGGCGCGCAAGGCGGTGATGTTGAGGAAGTGCTGGGCGCGGGGCTGAACAACTTTGGGCGCGGCTTGATAATCAACTCGTCGCGCGGAATCATCTTCGCCGATGATCCAGCCCAGGCCGCCGCCGCCCTGCGCGACAAGATCAATGCTGGGCGCGGACATGCCCGCTAGCCAGCGAACGGTCTTTGCCAAGACCAGCCGCTTCGACGCCAGCCTGGACGAGTTGCTGCGCTTCCATCAGCATCCACGCGCCCTGGCGAAGTTGACGCCACCGCCCCTATTCGCGCAATTGCTGCGCGACGAGCGGCAGTCTATCACCGAAGGCGAAGTCGAGTTTAGGTTGTGGTTTGGTCCCATGCCCATACGTTGGATTGCGCGGCACGAACCTGGAGCCACGCCCGATTCATTCGCCGATGTGCAGATGCGCGGACCGCTGGCCTATTGGCGACACGAGCATATTTTTCGTGATGCTGCTGGCGGCGTCGAGCTGACAGACCGCGTAACACTGGCGCACAAACCGGGACTTTGGGGCATATTCACGCGGCTGGCTTTCAACGGGCTGTCGTTGCGCATGCTCTTCGCTTTTCGACATTGGCGCACCAGGCGCGCGCTTGCCTAATCCACCTCGTCTGCCGGCCGCGACATCATCAGCAGGCTGAGGCTGCCTTTCTGGGCGATCGCGCCGTCTTGCTTGATGACGCGCATCTCCAACACGACCACGCCGCCACCCAAACGCCGCGCGGGGCGAGCCTCGGCGACCTTCAGCTCTGCGTGAATCGTATCGCCAATGAAGACGGGCGCGCTGAACTTCATTTCCAGCCCCCTGAAGCCCAGCACGGTCCGTTCCAAGATGCCCAGTTGATAGGCCTGCCCCACCGCGTAACTCAAGGTCAGCATCCCGTGCGCCACCCGCTGGCCCATGAACGAGCCTTCGCAATACTCGGCGTCGGTGTGCATGGGATTGTAATCGCCGGTCAGACCAGCGAAAGCCACCAGATCGGATTCTGTGATGGTGCGGCCACGCGTGCGCAGGGTGGTACCGACCACAAATTCGTCAAAGTACAAGCCGCGCGGGCTCTCCAACATCTCTTTCATGCTTCGTCCCATAGCCAATGCGCGAATTTGCGGGCCTGCGGGGCGAGACTGTTTTTGCCCCCGATAGCGGTCGCTTGGCCGAAGCCGATGGAAAGCATCAGCCGGGGAAGGCGCTGCCGATTAAAGGAGCGATCACCAGCGAAACGATAGCCAACAGCTTCAGCAGGATGTTCAAAGAAGGTCCCGAGGTATCTTTGAACGGATCGCCCACGGTGTCGCCAACGACAGCCGCTTTGTGCGCATCCGAGCCTTTGCCGCCCAGGTTGCCCGCTTCGATATACTTCTTGGCGTTGTCCCAGGCGCCGCCCGCATTCGCCATCATCACCGCCAGCATGAAAGCGCAGACCAGCGAGCCAAGCAATACGCCCACCAGCGAAATCGGCGCGACGAACTCGCCCAAGGTGTTGCCTTTGCCCAGCACCGCCAGCAGCGCCATGCCCACCGGCACGCCCACCGCGATAATGCCTGGCAACAGCATCTGACGGATGGCGCTGTCGGTACTGATGGCCACGCAGCGCTCATAATCGGGCTTTCCCTTGCCTTCCATGATGCCCAATTCGCGGAATTGACGGCGCACCTCTTCGACGATCTGTTGAGCCGCATCGCCCACCGCCACCATGGTCAGCGCGCTGAAGACGAAGGGCAGCAAGCCGCCGATGAACAAACCGGTGACAAATTGCGGGCTCAGCAGCAGATCGGCCGGATGGGCTGCCGCGCCCAGCGCCGTGCTGCCGCCAGCCGTTAGCGCCGTGATGAAGGCCGCAGTCAAAGCCAGCGCCGTCATGGCTGCCGAGCCAATTGCGAAGCCTTTGCCAGTCGCGGCAGTCGTATTGCCGAGGCTGTCCAGCGCATCGGTGCGGTCGCGCACTTCCTCTGGCAATTCGGACATTTCGGCGATGCCACCGGCGTTGTCTGCCACCGGTCCATAGGCATCGGTCGCCAAGGTGATGCCCAGCGTCGACAACATGCCGACAGCCGCCACCGCCACGCCATACAAACCCGCCTGCGATGTCGCCAGCAAGGTGACGACCACAACGATGATGACGGGCGCAAGCGTGCTCATCATGCCCAGCGCCAGCCCGCGTATCACCACGATGCCCGCGCCGCCTTCCGCCGATGTACTCAGGGCTTGGGTCGGTCCATAGGTATCTGCGGTGAAGTATTCGGTGAAATAGCCAATAAGCACGCCGCCAACCAAGCCGCTTAACGTGGCGATGATGACACCGCCGGCTTTTTCGCCAAATGGCAGGCTGCTGCCCAGCGCGACCACGACGATGCCGATTAACACCGACGCGCTGTAGATGCCTCTGCGGATGCTGCCCAGCAATTGTTCTTGATCTGCGCCTTCTTCGGTGCGCACCAAAAAGCTGGCGAGGATGCTGACGATGAGACCAGCCGCCGCAACCAGCAGGGGGAAGATCTGCGCAGCGACCAAGCCATCGTCGACGAAAATGCCGGCAGTCGTCGCCAGCGAGATGGCCGCGATGATGGAACTGGCGTAACTTTCAAACAAGTCGGAGCCCATGCCAGCCACATCGCCAACATTGTCGCCAACATTATCGGCGATGGTGGCGGGGTTGCGCGGATCGTCTTCGGGGATGCCCGCTTCGGTTTTGCCCACCAGGTCTGCGCCGACATCAGCCGCTTTGGTATAGATGCCACCGCCAACGCGCGCGAATATGGCGATTGATGTGCCACCGAAGCCAAAGCCAGCCAAAGCCGAAGCCGCCTGCCCCGCATCGCCCAGTTGATTGACGAAGAAAATGAAGAGCAAGCTGATGCCCAGCAGCGCCAGCGATACCACCATCGTGCTCATGACCGTGCCACTGGCAAAAGCCACACGCAGCCCCATGTTCAAGCTCTTGGAAGCTGCGTGCGCCGTCCGCACATTGGCGCGCACCGCGATGTACATGCCAATATAGCCCGACAAGCCAGAGGCCAGCGCGCCGATGACAAAGGCCACCGCGGTCAATATCGACATGCCCGAACCAGGCACAGAGCTGAGCACAACCAGCGCGACAGTCACTATCGCCACCAAGATCGCCACAGCGCGGTATTCACGTTGCAAAAATGCGCCAGCGCCGCGTTCGATCGCCCCGGCGATTTCTCGCATCCGCTGTGTGCCCGCGTCTTGCGCCAACACATAACTCCGCTGCCAAAGCGCGAAAATCAAGCCAATGATGCTGGCTCCCACGCCCAGCGCGACTGCTGTTGTCATATCCATCATGAATTCGGACTCCCTCGTCGTTTTACAATCCTACAAGCCGTCTATGCTAGCGGAAAATGCGGGCTTTTCAACACGCTATGCGCAACGATGCCGCACAAATCTTTTGCTTTCCTCTCGCTGTGCTCAACCTGCTCGGTGCGCTCGCTGGCAAAGCATGTAGGCGGCGATTATGACAATCATGCGGCCTGGTCGCTGCGTGGCCTGTGCTACACTTGCCAAAGAGATGTGGGCGGTGGGCAGTGCAGCGGACGAAACAAATCGGCAAGCGCGGCGAGCAACTGGCGCGAGCCTACCTCCGGCGGCAGGGCTATGCGATTTTGCACAGCAACTGGACCTGCCTCGCTGGCGAGCTGGACATTGTGGCGCGGCAACGAGGCATATTGGCTTTTGTCGAAGTCAAGACGCGGCGCGCTGCCAGCACCGAAGCGGCTCTGGCCAGCATCACACCCAACAAACGCCAGCGCCTGCTGAACGCCGTCTATCGTTATCTGCACGAAAATGGGTTCGACGCCGAGGCAGCCTGGCGCGTTGATGTGATCGCCATCTCGCTGCAGCCGAATGGAGCGGCGACAATCGCCCATGTGGAGGACGCATTTGACTGGTGAAGCGCCGTTGCTGATCGTCCTGGGCGCGACAGGCGTCGGCAAGACACAACTTGCCATCCGGCTGGCGCAGCGGCTGCATGGCGAAATCATCGGCGCGGACAGTCGGCAGGTTTACCGCTATATGGATATCGGCACGGCCAAACCCACGCCAGAACAACAAGCGCTCGTCCCGCACCAGCTCATTGACCTGGTCGCTCCTGATCACAAGTTGAGCCTGGCGGAATACCTGGATGCGGCGAATCGGGCAATCGCCGCTTGTCAGGCGCGCGGCAAACTGCCCCTGCTGGTCGGCGGCAGCGGGCAATACATCAGCGCGGTCGAAGAAGGCTGGTCGATCCCGCGCGTCCCGCCCGATGCCCAACTGCGCGCCGAGCTTGAAGCATTCGCAGACCGCCATTCGCCCGCCGCCTTGCACCAACGTCTGCGCCAGGTCGATGCAGCGGCTGCCGATGCCATTCATCCCAACAACATCCGCCGCGTCATCCGCGCGCTGGAAGTGCAGATGCTGACGGGCCAGCCAATCAGCCAGCAGCAAGTCAAGCGCCCGCCACCCTGGCGCATATTGAGGCTGGGCTTGCGTTTGCCAAGAGAGATTTTATACCCGCGCGTCGATGCCCGCGTTGACGACATGATCGCCGCTGGCTTCGTGGCCGAGGTGGCGAGCCTGCTGGATATGGGATACGACCGGCGGCTGCCCGCTATGAGTGGCTTGGGCTATAGCGAAATGGCGGCGCATCTGCTGGATGGCAGAAATTTGCAGGAAGCGGTTGAACGGACGAAGTTCAGCACGCATGAATTCATCCGCCAGCAAGAAGTCTGGTTTCGAGGGCACGACAACGGCATAGTGTGGCATAATGCGGCGCAGATTGATGTTGATGAGCTGGCAGCGCAGATCGCCGAATTCTTCGCCCAGACGGTGGGAACAGATGACAGAAAGCCAATTGACGCACCTGACTGAAGATGGCAGCGCGCAGATGGTCGATGTCGGCGCGAAAGCCCAGACACAGCGCGTGGCTGTCGCCGCGGGCAAAGTCTGCATGCAGCCGCAAACACTGCGCCTCATCCGCGCTGGGGAACTCAAAAAGGGCGATGTGCTTGGCGTTGCGCGCATCGCCGGCATCCTGGCGGCCAAACGCACCAGCGAACTCGTGCCGCTGTGTCACCCGCTGCCTATCGAGCAGATCACCCTGCAGCTGCGCCTCGACGAAGCGGCGAACGCGGTTGAAATCCGCGCTACCGTGCAGACGACGGGCAAAACTGGCGTGGAAATGGAAGCGCTGACGGCTGTGTCGGTGGCGGCGCTGACGATTTATGACATGGCAAAGGCTGTCGACCGCAGCCTGCGCATCGGCGATATCCGCCTGCTGGAAAAACGCGGCGGCTCTCGCGGCGATTATCTCGCAGAGGAATAGACAGACTTATGCAAATCACGGTGCTATTTTTTGCTACCCTGCGCCAGCGCATTGGCGCGCGGATGCTGGATGTCGCCTTGGACGAAAACATGCAGAGCATCGGCGGGCTGCGCAGCGAATTGATGCGCCGACACCCGGCCGCCAGCCAGAATCTGCAAGTGGCGCTGGCTGCCATCAACGAAGAGTTCGCATTTGACGAAGATGCGCTCCAGGATGGCGACGAGGTGGCATTTTTCCCGCCGGTCAGTGGCGGCGCTGCTGCACGCCCCGAAATCTTCCGCCTGCCAACAGAGCCATTTGACCTCAACGAAATCATCGCTGCCATCACGACGGCTCGCTGCGGCGCTGTCTGCCTGTTCACCGGCATCGTGCGCGGCGAAACTAACAAATCTGGACACTTGCCGCAGACCCAATGGCTGGAATACGAAGCCTACCAAGCCATGGCTTTGACCAAGCTGAAACAGGTGGCAGCGGAGATCCGCGCGCGTTGGGACCAGGTCGAGGGCATCGCCATCGTACAACGGCTGGGCCTGCTGCAAGTGGGCGAAAGCACTGTGCTTTGCGCTTGTTCCGCGCCCCATCGTGATGACGGCTGTTTCGAAGCGGCGCGCTATGGCATCGACCGCCTCAAAGAGATCGTGCCCGTGTGGAAGAAAGAAGTCGGCGCGGACGGCTCAAGCTGGATCGAAGGCGCATATCAGCCTTCAGCCATCGACAAACACGCCAAAGCCCCATGACCGTGCCGATGCCTGCGCAATCCGAGTTTGAAAAGCTGCTCGGCATCCATTTTTCAAAGCCCCAGTTGTTGACGATCGCGCTGACGCACAGTTCTTTTGTCAATGAATATGACGGGGCAGACGAGCCGCATGACAACGAACGGCTGGAATTCCTCGGCGACGCCGTGCTCGACCTGGTCGTCGCCGACCTGCTCTATAACCGCTATCCGCATATGGCAGAGGGCAGCTTGACCCAGTTGCGCGCGGCCTTGGTGAAGACAGAATCGTTGGCGAAGTTTGCCGAGCAGGTTCAGCTGGGCGACTTTTTGCGCTTTGGCGTGGGCGAAGAGCGCAGTGGCGGTCGCGAGCGTCAAAGCACACTCTGCCACGCTTTTGAAGCGGTCATCGGGGCGATCTATTTGGACCGGGGCCTGGCGGTCGTGGCGCAATTCCTGAAGCCGCTGCTGCTGGAAATGCTGGCTGAAGTGCTGGACAAGCGCCTGCACCTGGATGCCCGCAGCGAATTGCAAGAGCGCCTGCAAGCTCGCCGGCAGCCTCCGCCGCAGTATCGTGTCTGCGAAACGAGCGGACCCGAGCACGACAAGCGCTTCCGTGTGGAGGTCGGCAACGGCGCTGCAGTGCTGGGCAGTGGCGTGGGCAAGAGCAAACGAGCCGCCGCGCAAGCAGCTGCCAGAGATGCCCTGTTGCGGCTATAGAAGCTAGGCCGCGCGCATCCGCCGCCGCTTGAAACAGTCTTCGCAGATACGATACCGATGCCGCGATGGCAAGCGCGCCCGGCAAATCCGACAGCGCCGCGCCGTATTGAGATTTAGCAGCAGCGCCTGGTCGATAGAAAGCGACCATTCGCGTCGCTCTTCGCGCACTTGCTGATGCGCCTCGCCGAAGTCGGCAAATTCCTTGCGTTGCGAAAGCCACAAATAGACATCCGCGCAGGCGATGCAAGCCTCTGTCGCGTCCAGATCGCCGCCATCTTGGATAGGCACGGGCGCAGCGGGCGGCATGGGCATTTGGTAGCCTTCGATGATCATGTAGGCGCAATCCAGCCAATAGGCGCGTGTCGACTTGCGGGTCGGCGCGTTGACCAACTGCAGCGCTCGCGCGAGCCCCAGCCGCTTGATTTCGTCATCGGTCAGCATCTTTGCCAATTCGATGCGTTCGTCCATATCGGCTGTCGTGATGATGGCGCGCAGCTCTTCGGGGATCGATTGTAATTCTGCCCAGCGAGTCAGCTGCTCGGCCAGGCTGCCGGGAATAAGTGTCAAGTCATCGACTGTGGGCGCAACACGCGCATAGCTCAGCTCGGGCGGCTGCTGGGCATATAGCTCGCGGATGATGTCCATATCGTCTTTGGTGGTCGCGGCGATCAGCCCGGTCTCGCGGATGCCATATCTGCCCGCGCGTCCCCCGATTTGGTGCACCTCGGCCGGATACAAGCGGCGGTCATTTTTGCCATCATATTTCTCTGTTTCATAAAAACAGACGACATCGGCAGGCAGGTTCAAGCCCATGCCCACCGCATCGGTGGCGATGCAGATCTCTGTTTCGCCCTCGGCAAAGCGGTCGGCTTGACGACGCCGCACTTCGGGTGGCAAGCTGCCATATACGACCGAGACCGCCCTGCCCATCCGCTCCAGGGTCATCTTCAAATCCAGCACATTGCGCCGTGAAAAAGCCACCAAGATCGTCGCTGCCGGCAAAGTCTCCAGGCTGAAATGCCGCTCGGCAACAGCGATGGGCGCGAGGCGTTGGTGTTCGACCAACTCACAAGGCAGCTCGGCGGCGGCGGCCAGCACTTCGATCAGCTTGCGAGCGGTAGGCGGACCGATTATGTGCATTTCTGGCGCGGCACATTCCATCAGCGCGCGCGTCCAAGCCCAACCGCGGTCGGCATCCGCCAGCATCTGCGCTTCGTCGATGATGACGCATTCTCCGCTGTCGTGCGCAGAAAACATTTCGATAGTCGCGGCGGTGATCGTTGCGCCCTCGACCCGGATCACTTCTTCGCCAGTCAGCAGATTGCAAGCCACGCCCTCGCCATTCAGCCGGTCAAAGATCTCGTAAGCCAGCAAGCGCAAAGGAGCGAGATACCAGCCAGACCCGGCCGACTTCAGCGCCTGCAAGGCATCGTGCGTTTTCCCACTGTTGGGCTCGCCGATGTGCAGGATTAGCTGCTGTTGGTCGCGCCAGTCATTGCGCCAATTGGGGAAAGCATCAATCAAGCGGCTGCGCAATTTGCTGCGGGCTTCGCGTTGGCGACGTTTGCGGTGGCGTCCGCCGCGGCGCTTTTTCCCTTTGCCCTTGTCGGCGCTGGGTTGTTGCCCGTTCTCGCCGAGCAACAGGCTATATTCGGCGAACGTATGCGGCAGGTCCCACAATCCGCGGACATCGCGCCACACGATGCGCTTGGGCGAGAGGCCCGCCTGGCGAATGCGGTTGTTGAGTGTGCGCTGGTCGACCGCCAAAACGCCGCGCAAATCGGCCGGGCGCAGCCGCGTATAGCCCGCGATCATCTCGCGCAAATCGGGGTCGGCAACGGTGGGCTGAAATGTGCGGGCAGGGAAGCGCAACTTGCCTCGCGGGTCGAGGAAGCTGTCCAGCGCCAATTCCTGCGTGGCTGTGCGCAGTGTTTCGCCATCGACGCCGACCAATTTGGCAGCCTGTTTGATTGTGTAGCTGCGGGCTGCTACCTGTTGTTCCAACGCCTGCTTGTTTTTGGGGGGGCGTGTGCCTTCGCGGATTTTATCGCCGCATAGTTCAAGGACACTCTGCCAGGCTTCGGCGTCGGCGGACGCGTCTGGCCGGGGATTTGTTTTGTTTTTATGCAATGGTGATGCCAAATTGTTGCTCCGGCTATGTTTGTCTTTTTGCGTTTAGTCTTCCCATCGGTATGGCAGAGGCTTTGCGGCTTCGGCAAGATCCGCTGCCTCGCGCTTCTGCCTGTCGCTGGTCGCGGCAAACAAGGGCAACTGGCGGGATGCTTCGACCTGGTATTGCGCCAAAATCTTCGCGACCAAGTTGGTGCGAATGCCCGACTCGCTACAGATCTCCACAGCAAAGCGCGCTGGATGTTTTTGAGCCTTGCGCCGATTGCAGTCCGGGCAGGCGACCACCAAATTTGCTGGCGTATGGCCCCCGCCCCGCGCCAGGCTGACTACATGATCCAACTCGATCTCTGCGCCCACCAGGTTGCATCCGCACCATTCGCAGCGCCCGCTGGATTCCAGAATACGGTCGCGCAGCATAATCGCGGACACTTCGCCAGTTGCGCCGGCCAGTTTCGCGCGCTCCTTCAGGGCGCTAGCATACTGGCGCATCGCAGCAAAATCAAGTTGGTCTTGGTAAATCATCGGGGCTGTCTTGTCGGTTGGTCGCGCTACCTTCAGCATACAGCAAGTTTTGCGCGCGGATTGCCGAGCTTCGGCGCGGGCGTTATACTATTGCGCTGGCATTCACAGACGAACAGGAGCAGCCAATTGGGCATTTTTCGCCGCGGATTGTCAAAAACGCGCCAGTCCTTCTTCGGGCGCATATCGCAGCTCTTGGGCAACACCGAGATCGACGACGACACCTGGGACGATATGGAGACCTTGTTAATCCAGGCGGATGTCGGCTTCAACACCACGGTGCAAGTGGTCGATGCCCTGCAAGCCCGGGTGCGCGCCGAAGGCATCACCCGGTCCGACCAACTGCGCGATGCCTTAAAAGCCGAGTTGGCTGCGCTGTTGTCTTTTCCGCCGGCGCTGGATATTGCGGGGCGCGAATTGTCGATCATCCTGGTGGTCGGCGTCAATGGCTCGGGCAAAACCACCTCTATCGCCAAACTCGCGCATCGGCTGAAGAACCTGTCGGGACGCAAGGTGATGATCGCCGCAGGCGACACATTTCGCGCGGCAGCCATCGAGCAACTGCAAACTTGGGGCGAACGCATTGATGTGCCTGTCATCGCCAATCGGCCCGGCTCCGATCCTGGCGCGGTCGTTTATGACGCCACCATGGCCGCCAAGGCGCGTGGCTATGAAATCCTCATCATCGACACAGCAGGCCGGCTGCAAAACAACTACAACCTCATGCGCGAGCTGACAAAAATCAGCGAGGTGTCTGGCAAGGTGGTGCCAGCTGCCCCGCACGAGGTGTTGCTGGTGCTGGATGGCACGACCGGGCAAAATGCAATCGAGCAAGCCAAGAGCTTTCAAGAAGCTTCGGGCGTCAGCGGCGTCATCGTCACCAAGCTGGACAGCACAGCCAAAGGCGGCATGGTCTTCTCTATTTTTCATGATCTGCATCTGCCAGTGCACTATCTGGGCTTGGGCGAAACCATTGACGACCTGGTGCTCTTCACGCCTGAATTCTTCGTCGACAGCTTGTTTGATGACGACGGCGCGGAGAATTGACAGCCATTGTGGAAATCTCCAGCCCACAAAATAGCCGGCTAAAGCTGGTCAATCGGCTGCGCAGCAAACGCGGGCGCGAGGCAGAGTCGCGTTTTGTCATCGACTACGAGCGCGACTTGCAGCGGGCGCTGGCCTGTGGCTACCAGGCAGAGTTTGTGCTGCATTGCCCAGAGCTCGGCGGCGAGATCGGCAATATGGACTGCGAGACGCATACGATTACGCCCCAGCTGCTGCGGCGCTTTGCATACCGAGACAACCCGGACGGCTTGTTGGCCGTCTTGCACAGCCAACTGCCCAAAGGTCGCCAGTGGCTTGCGGGCGCAGCAATTGGCAGCGCGCTCCTGCTGGTGGATCTGCGCGTGCCCGGCAATATCGGCGCACTGTTGCGCAGCGCCGACGCCAGCGGCTGCGACGCGGTGCTACTGGTCGATTGCGCGCTGGACCTTTATAATCCCAATATCATTCGCAGCAGCACTGGCGCTTGCTTCCTGGACAATATCTATCAGCTAAGCACAAGCGAGGCATTGGATTTTCTGGGCAGCGCGGGCCTGGAGATCGTTGCCGCAGATGTGGGTGGCAGCAGCCTGTACAACGCAGACTTCGCCGCCAAGACAGCCATTGTGCTGGGCGCAGAAGACCGAGGACTGAGCGAGGATTGGCTGTCCAGCGCCGAACGCCATATCCGCATCCCCATGGCGGGTCGGGCAGTTGATTCATTGAATGTATCGGTTAGCGGCGCCATCCTGATGTTTGAATTGCAACGCCAGCGCCATCACGGCAGATAGGCAAACCAGCCCTATGGACAGCATCGCCAGCCAACTGCGAGAGTTTCAAGCGCAGGTCAATGAACTTATGGCGCGCATTGGCATCGCCGACAAAGCCGCCAGCGCCAGCCAACTGGAAACCGCTGCCAGCCAAACCGACTTCTGGGACGATCCAGAATCCGCCCAGAAAATCATGCAGCAGCTCGCGCGGTTGAATGCGCTGGTCGATAAATGGCGCGGATTGGCCGCCCGCATCGCGGATGCGATTGAACTGGTCGAGATCGCCGATGACGATATGCAGGCCGAGCTGGAAGCCGAGACCGGGACCTTGCGCAAAATTGTCGCCGCTATATCGCGAGAAGCCATGCTTTCGGGCGATTATGACAACGAAAATGCCATCTTCGCCATTCACGCGGGCGCTGGCGGAGTCGATGCCCAGGATTGGACCGAAATGCTGGAGCGCATGTACCTGCGTTGGATCGAGCAGAATGGCTACAAAGCCGAAATCCTCGACCGCAGCGGTGGCGAAGAAGCCGGCTTGAAGAGCGTCACCATCAGTGTCAAGGGCGACTATGCTTTTGGCAATTTGCAGAGCGAAGAAGGGGTGCATCGCCTGGTGCGCCAGAGCCCATTTGACAGCGCCAGACGCCGCCACACCGCCTTCGCGAAAGTGGAGCTCTGGCCCGATATCCAGAGCGATATCGAAATCACCGTGGAGGAGCGCGACATCCGCATCGATACTTTTCGAGCCAGCGGCGCGGGCGGACAGCATGTGCAAAAGAATGACACCGCCGTGCGCATCACCCACTTGCCCACGGGGCTGGTCGTGCAATGTCAAAACCAGCGCAGCCAGGCACAAAATCGTGATCGCGCCATGCAAATCCTCAAAGCGCGCCTCTTTGAGATGGAACGCGCCAGGCAAGAAGCGCAAATGGCCGAGCTCAAAGGCGAAAATGTCGATGCCGGCTGGGGAAACCAGATCCGCTCCTATGTCTTGCATCCCTACCAGATGGTGAAAGATCATCGCACCAATGTAGAGATTGGCAATACGACAGCTGTGCTCGATGGGCGGCTGGGCGAATTCATCGATGCGTATCTGCGGCACAAGATCAACGGCTGATGCGTCCCGGCGCGCGCCAAAGAATGCAACGAGATTTGGCGACAGCCATGGCAAGATGTGGTAAATTAGGCGCAGGCACATCGCAAATGGTAGCTGCATGATGGTGAGCGCCAGCAATTTGTACTCCCGCGATCTGGCATCATTGCTTGCCGCGCTGCCCAAGAGCAAGCCCAATGAAATCGACCTGATCGCCGCCGCGTATCAACGTGCCGAACGCGCGCACAGCGGGCAGAAACGCAAATCGGGCGAACCCTACTTCACGCATTGTGTCGCGGTCGCCAGCATCTTGGCCGAGATGAAGATGGATGCCGAGACCATCGCGGCGGGCCTGCTGCACGATGTCGTCGAAGACACCGACCTCACGATCACAGACCTGCGTCGCGAATTTGGCCTGACAATCGCCACACTGGTCGATGGCGCCACCAAGCTGAAAAACCTGCCGCTGAAGAATGTCTCGCCCAATGGCGACACCCGCCGCTCCAGCGCGGTCAATCGCGAGATGGAATACATCCGCAAGATGCTGCTGACCATGGGCGATGATGTGCGGGTCGTGCTGGTCAAACTGGCCGATCGCCTGCACAACATGCGCACGTTGGGCTATATGCCGCTCGATAAACAGCGAACCGTGGCGCTGGAAACGCGCGATATCTTTGCGCCACTGGCAAACCGCCTCGGCATCTGGCAAATCAAATGGGAGCTGGAAGATTTGAGCTTCCGCTATTTGAATCCCGAAGCGTATCGCGCGATCGCCAAAGCGCTGGACGAACGGCGTGACGAGCGAGAGGCTTATGTGCGCCAGATTAAAGAACGACTCGTCAAGGAATTGCGCGCCGCCAACATCAACCAAGTCACCATCACGACCCGCCCCAAACATATCTACAGCATCTATAGCAAGATGACGCGCAAAGACTTGCCGCTCGAGCAGATCTACGATATTCGCGGCATGCGCGTGCTGGTGGACAACCTGCCAGATTGTTACCTGGCGCTGGGTATCGTGCACAACCTGTGGCGCCCCATCCCCGGCGAATTTGATGACTATATCGCCAACCCCAAAGACAATTTTTATCGCAGCCTGCACACAGCCGTGCACGATGATGCTGGCAAAACAGTCGAAGTGCAGATCCGCACCTGGGAGATGCACGAGGATGCCGAATATGGCATCGCGGCGCATTGGCGCTATAAAGAAGGCGAAAATGGGCATGACCAGGCATTTGAACAGCGCCTGGCCTATCTGCGCCGCCTGATGGAATTCGGTCCAGAAGTCAACGACGCCTCACAATTTGTCGACACCGTCAAATCGGAAGTTTTTCAAGACCGCGTGTACAGCGTAACGCCCAACGGCGACATCATCGACTTGCCAGTCGGCGCGACACCCATCGACTTTGCCTACCACATCCACACCGATATCGGCAATCGCTGCCGCGGCGCAAAGGTCAATGGACGTCTTGTGCCGCTCAACAGCAAGCTAAAAATGGGCGACCAGGTCGAGATATTGACCGCAAAACGCGGCGGACCCAGCATGGACTGGCTCAACCCCGATCTCGACTATGCCGTCACCAACCGCGCCCGCAGCAAGATCCGCCAATGGCTGCGCAAGCAAAATCGTGACAAACACATCGCCACGGGCCGAGATGCGTTGGAACGCGAGCTGAAGCGGCTGGGCGTGCAAGAAAAGATGTCCTACGACTCGGTCGCGCGCCTGGTTGGCTTCGACAAACTGGATGATTTTCTGGCGGCAATCGGCGCGGGCGATGTCACGGGTCCGCAAATCACCAACCGCGTGCTGGAAGAAGAACGGCGCAAAACAGCCGAGAACCAGACCGATGCCGACCTGCTCAAACCGCGCAGCAAACGCGCCGGCGCCAACACGACCAAGGGCGTCAGCATCATGGGCGCTGGCGGTCTGCTGGTCAACCTGGCGGGCTGCTGCTCGCCGATGCCAGCCGACGACATCATCGGTTATATCACTCGGGGCCGTGGCGTCACCGTGCACCGTGCCGATTGCCCCAATATCATCGCCCTGCGCGAAACAGAACGGCTCATCGAAGTATCTTGGGGCGATTCTGAAGACGAGCAGCATTACCTGGTGCCTGTCGAAGTAATCGCCTATGACCGCGAAGGGCTGCTGCGCGAGATCACCACCATCATCGCCGACCAGCGCGTCAATATCGCCTCTGTCGATGTAACAACCAGCCAGCACTACGCCCGGCTCAAGCTGCAGCTCGAGATCGCCAACAACCAGCAGCTCACGCGCATCTTAACCAAGCTGGATATGCTGCACGATGTGCTGGAAGCGCGGCGGCGTTACGCCAACTGAAGTTGCCATCTATGCGCATCGCCCTGCTGGAAAGTTATTATGGCGGCAGTCACAAAGCCTGGGCAGATGGCTACCAACAACAGTCTCGCCATGACATCGCGTTACTTACGTTGCCCGCTCAATACTGGAAGTGGCGCATGCAAGGCGCTGCCATCAGCTTTGCCCGTCTGCTGCAATCCCAGCCCGACTTGATCCTCGCTTCCAGCATGATCGATTTGTCGACCTTCCGCGCGCTGACTTTTCGGCGTCTGGGCGCTGTGCCGCTGGCGCTATACCTGCACGAAAACCAACTCTCGTACCCCCAAAACCAGCGACAAGGGCATGGCTGGCGCTATGGATTCATCAACTTCACCAGCGCGCTGACCGCCGATGCCGTCTACTTCAATAGCGAATATCACCATACAGACTTCATGGCGCAGCTGCCGCGCATGCTCAAGCACTTCGCCGATTACAACGAGCTGGAGAGCATAGAGACGATCGGCCAAAAGTCGCAAGTGCTGCCCCTGGGCATCGACCTGCGCCGCTTCGATGCTCACCGCGCAAGAAAGCCAGCGGGAGCGCCGCCACGCATCTTGTGGAATCATCGTTGGGAAGCCGACAAAAATCCCGAAGCCTTTGCCCACAGCTTGATTCAGCTGGCAGCAAGCGGCTTTGACTTCCAGGTGGTCATCCTGGGCGAGCAATTTGGCGAGATGCCGGCGGTTTTTCGCGCTGTGCGGGAACAGCTTGGCGAGCGAATCATCCAGCTGGGCTATGCGCAGTCATTCGCCGACTATGCGCGCTGGCTGTGGCAGTCCGATTATGTCGTCAGCGCCGCCTGGCAAGAGTTCTTTGGCGCGGCTGTCTGCGAGGCGATGTATTGTCGCTGCATCCCCATCTTGCCCGACCGCCTAAATTATCCGCAGCTGCTGCCCGACCAGTTCAAAGCAAGCTGTCTATACGCGCGGGGCAAGCTGACGGCGCAACTGGCCCATCATCTGGCTGGCGGCGCTGCGGTGGCGGTGGACAAGCTGCGGGCAGAGGCTGCGCGCTATGACTGGTCGCGGATGGCTCCGCAATATGACGAAGAATTGCAAGCGCTGGCTAGCCGTCTGGCGCAAGGCTAGCATCGGCTCCATTCGAGCTGGATCCACCTGTGCCTGGTGCCGTCCCGGCCTCCGCTGATGCCGCTTCCAAGCGGGGCGCTGCGGGCATAGCATCGCGGATGGGGAGGGAATGATTGTAGAGAGCGACGCCGACCACCGTTTCTTTGTCGCGCAGGGCGATCACCGGTTCGATACCTTTGGGACCCAAATTCACTGTATCCGCCAAAGCCAGGGTCATTTTTTTTGCTCTGCCCCGGCTTGTCATTACCAACAATGTACTTGACAATTTGCCGGTCGCAGCCGCAACCACCGGGCTGTCAAACTCGCGAAAGCTGCTCCTGCGCTTGCCTTTGCCGCCCCGCCCTTGTGCCTGGATAAACTCAAGTTTCAGCGTGAATGCATAGCCGCGTTGACTGATAAACCAACTGTGCGAAGCCTTCTTTTCGACCAATATAGCGGAGCCCACTCGGTCCTTGTCCAACTCCATGCCACGCACGCCTCCCGATACCAGCCCAGTCGGACGCACGTCTTCCTCAACGAAACGAATGGTGTAGCCACGCGCGCTGGTCAGCAGCAGCTCGTCATCGCCAGCACTATACAAGGCGGCCACCAGCTTGTCCTGGCGCGCTATTTTCATCACGTTGAAGGCCGCCGACATCACGCCGGGCAATTCGCCTACATTCACCCGTTTGACCTGTCCACCAGCCGTGACCAGGCAGATGAAACCAGCCTGGAGCGAGGCAGGCAGACACAAGAACGAAACGACGCGCTGAGTGGGCTGCAAGGCGCACAAATCGCTGAACTGAATGCCAGCGCCGGCGCTTTCCACCTGCGGGACTTGCTGGACGGGCACAGTCGCGCAGTCGCCATCATCAGCGAAAATATACATGATCTGGCCCGTTGTGCTGTGCTGCAGCCAGCGCGGCGGATTTTTTGTGTTGACTGTCACACGCGGTGGTTCGCCCTGTGGCGTCCGCCCCAGCTGCCCGGCTGTGCTCAACATGACGACGGTCGCTTCTTCTGGCACCAGGAAGTCGGCTTGCGAAAGATCGCTGGCCTCGCCATCGGCGATGATGGTGCGGCGTGGATCGCCATATTGCTGCTTGACCGCCGTCAAAGCCTCGGCAATATGCTCGCGCTGCCGCTGCGGATCGGCCAGCAGCGCCTGCAAGGTCTTGATATGCTGGCGCGTTGCTGTGTATTCGCTGCGAATCTTGCGGCGTTCCAGCGAAGCCAGGCGCCGCAGAGCCATATCCAGGATGGCGCTGGCTTGCACCTCGCTCACCTTGAATTGCTTGACAAGGTTGCGACGGGCGGTTTCGCTGCTGCGTGATTTGCGGATTGTTTGGATGACGGCATCGAGCTCGTCCAGCGCGATCAGCAACCCTTCCAGCACATGCGCTCGTTCTGTCGCGCGCGCCAGGTCATAGCGGCTGCTGCGCTGCAACACCTCCAGTCGATGCTCCAGATACACGCGCAGAGCCTGCTTAAAGGTGAGCAGTCGCGGCTGCCCATCGACCAGCGCCAGCATGATGATGCCGAAGGTGCTCTGCAACGGCGTCAGCTTGAATAGACGGGCCAGCACAGCCGTAACATCCACATTGCGCTGCAACTCAATGACCAGGCGGACGGCATTCTGGCGGTCGGATTCATCGCGCAAATCTGCCAAGCCTTTCAGCCGGCCAGCGTTGACCAGCATGGCGATGCGCTCGATGAGGGTCGTCTTGTTGGTCTGATAGGGCAGCTCGCTGATGATAATGCGCGACTTGCCGCCGCCCATATCTTCGACATGCACCTTGGCGCGCAGGGTGATCTTGCCGCGTCCGGTCGCCAGCGCTTGCCGCAGCATATCGTTCTCGCCGCGTCGCGAATATATGACGCCGCCGGTGGGAAAATCTGGTCCTTTGACGATGCGCATCAGTTCATCGACATCAATCTCATCCAGCCGATGCCACTGGTCGAGCAGGTAGCGCAGCGCGTCACAGACTTCGCCCAGGTTGTGCGGCGGGATATTGGTGGACATGCCAACCGCAATGCCAGAAGCGCCATTGACCAACAGGTTGGGCAACATGGCCGGCAACACAGTCGGTTCGTTGAGCGTGCCATCGAAGTTGTCGACAAAATCGACCGTGTCTTTGTTGATATCGATCAGCAATTCGCCGCCGATGCTCGCCATACGCGCTTCTGTATAGCGCATAGCTGCCGCGCCATCGCCGTCAATGCTGCCGAAATTGCCTTGCCCGTCGATGAGCATATAGCGCATGGAAAAGTCTTGCGCCATGCGCACCATGGTGTCATAGACGGCCGCATCGCCGTGCGGATGATATTTGCCCATCACCTCGCCAACGATGCGCGCGCTCTTTTTGTGCGTGCTGCCCGCGCCGACACCCATATCGTGCATGGCGTACAAGATGCGGCGGTGCACGGGTTTTAAGCCATCTCGCGCGTCTGGCAGTGCCCGCGACACAATCACGCTCATGGCATAGCTCAAATAGGCATCGCGCATTTCGCTTTCGATTGCGACTTGATGAAGCGAACGATCTGGCATCAAGCTACCTCAGCGATATGCAGCAACAGACGAAGCAGCGCCGTCAGGCAGGGCTGGCGCAACAGCACCATTGTAGACGGCAAATGGAAAAACTGTCAAACGCGCAGATAAGGGAGAAGTTCTAGGTTGTATGGATAGGGAGTGGTGAGAATCGTGGCTCTGCCCCCACCCTAAATCCCTCCCCCATAAAGAGGGAGGGACTTCAATCATTGTAGCGCCCTCCTTGATGCTTCGGGGAGAGGGGTTTGGAGTGGGAGTAAGCGGCTAGAGTTCGCTGAGAATCAGCCGTTCAAAGTCGTCGAAATCGGTCACTGGCTCGGGCTCAAGCGCGCCCTGCTCTTCCAGCGTGGGTATCGGCGCGACAGCTTCGCGATCTTGATAAGCGTGGAACCCCGTGCCGGCCGGGATGAGCTTGCCAATGATGACATTCTCTTTCAAGCCGTGCAGCGGGTCGACCTGCCCTTCGATCGCTGCGCCCGCCAGGACTTTGATGGTGTGCTGGAAGCTGGCGGCGGAAAGGTAGCTGTCGGTTTCCAGCGCGGCTTTGGTGATGCCCAGCAGGATTGGCGAAGCGCTACAGATTTCCTTGCCATCGGCGCGCAGGCTTTCGTTAATCTCGCGCAATTTGCGCTCGTCGATCAGGTCGCCAGGCAGCAGGTCGCTGTCGCCAGTCTTGGTAACTTGCACTTTGCACATCATCTTGCGGATGACGGTTTCAAAGTGCTTGTCGGCGATATTGACGCCCTGGCTGCGATAGACTTCCTGGATTTCGCTGAGCAGATAAAGCTGTGTGGCTTCTGTGCCCTGCACCTGCAAGACACGATGCGGACTCTTGGAGCCTTCGGTAAGCTGTTCGCCCGGCGCAATGGTCATACCGTCATAGATTTCTTTGCGCAGGCGCGCATTGGCGGGGATCTCGTATTCGTTCTCGTCGCGGACTTCTTTGCGGATGAAGATGGTTTCTTCTTCCAGGTGAATGAGGCCACTCATCTTGGCCGTCTTCTTGTCTTCGCCGTCGGTGGCCAGCGCCGCGCGCGCTTTGACTTCCTGCCCGTCTTCCACCAAGATTTCCCAGCCTTCGGGCACGACATGCACTTCGCTTTCCATCGTCTCGTTGATGACCGTGGCGATTCGCGCGTTGTCTTCGCGCTCAGACAGCCGCAGGATGCCGCCGTGCTCCGTCATCACCGACTCGCCTTTGGGTTTGCGGCGAGCTTCGAACAATTCTTCGACGCGAGGCAGGCCGCTGGTGATATCACCCTGGGCATAGACCGCGCCAGCCGCATGGAAGGTGCGCAGGGTCAGCTGGGTGCCGGGCTCGCCGATGGATTGCGCCGCAATGATGCCAACCGCCGCGCCGATATTGACCATCTCGCCCGTGCCCAGATCGCGCCCATAACACAAGGCGCAGCAGCCATGGATCAGGTCGCAAGTCAGCGGGCTGCGCACAGCGATCGTTGCCAGGCTGGATTGCTGCAGTCGGTCGGCGATTTCTTCGTCAATCATCTCGTTGCGGCTGACGATCAAGTCGCCCTTGTCGGGATCATGCAAATCGACCGCGGCACAACGCCCGACAATGCGCTCGCTGATAGATTGCCCGCCGATATCATCGCTGCGTCGAATTTCCAGCGCGTTGCTGGTATTGCAGTCGATGCGGTTGACGATCATATCTTGCGCGACATCGACCAGACGCCGCGTCAAATAACCGGCATCGGCTGTGCGCAGCGCTGTATCCGCCAAGCCCTTGCGAGCGCCGTTCGAAGACATGAAGTATTCCAAGGTGTTCAAGCCCTGGCGGAAGTTGCTGCGGATGGGCAGCTCGATAATGCGGCCGGCCGCGTCTGCCATCAGCCCGCGCATGCCAGCCAACTGCGTGATGGGTCCATAGCCGCCTTTGGTCGCTCCAGAACGAGCCATGATGGCGATGGGTCCATAGGGATCGAGCGTAACTTCGATTTGGTCTTGCAGGTCGTCTTTGGCGCGCGTCCATTCGTCGACTGTGATTTGGTAGCGCTCTTCCTGCGTCATCAGCCCGCGCCGATAATCGCGCTCGGCCCGTTGCACGACATTGTCGGCCTGCTGCATGATATCTTGCCGTTCATCTGGCGTGGACAGATCGCTGACTGCGATTGTCGTTCCAGAGATGGTCGCATAATGAAAGCCAAAATTCTTCACGGCATCGACCACTTCGGTCGTTCGGTCTGCGCCGATGACCTGATAGCAGCGCGCGACCAACTGCTGCAAGCCCTTCTTGCCCATGGTTTCTTGCACGAAGCGCATCTCATCGGGCAAGATGCGATTGAAGATCGCTCGGCCGACGGTGCAGATTTCTGGCTCTTCTTGCGGCGAGCGATCGTCGTAGACATTGCCCAGCAAGATGGGCGTGTGCAAGCCGACCAAGCCGATGCGATACAGGTATTCCACTTCGTCCATATCGACAGCCACGCGCCGCTCGTGCAGGTTGGTGATCTCCAGCTGGTCTTCGAGCTTGCGCTCGCGCAGGTATTTGCGCATCTCGTAGGCATTCGCCAGCAAACAATCGACTTCGCCAGCCAGCACAGCCTCGACAGTGAGGTCGATAGCCGAATTGACGACGCGCTGGCGCCCGTTGGAGTCGGTGGTCACTTCATCCGCGAAAAGCTGCGTCTGCGGTATTTGGCGGAATTGCGCGTAGTAATAGCCGTTGGACCGTTCGGCAATGCCAACGGTGTACTTGCCAGAATAGAGCGACTCTTCGCTGCGAAACTCGTCCGCGCGCGACCGCAAGGCCACGACCTCGACCGTTGGGTCCATGGTCAGGTAATAGTTGCCCAGCACCATATCTTTGGCAGGTCCCACAATGGGCGCGCCATCGGAGGGCTTCAGCAGGTTGCGCGTGCTCAGCATCAATTCACGGGCTTCTTTGACAGCTGCCTCGCTCAATGGCACATGCACAGCCATCTGGTCGCCATCGAAGTCGGCGTTGAATGCCGAACAAACCAGGGGATGAATCTGGATGGCTTTGCCCTCGACCAGCAGCGGCTCAAAAGCCTGGATACCCAGCCGGTGCAGGGTCGGCGCGCGATTCAGCAGCACCGGCCGATCCTGGATGACTTCTTCCAGCACCTCCCATACTTCGGGCTGTTCGCGTTCGATGATGCGTTTCGCGCCTTTGACATTGCTGGCGTAGTTGTATTCCACCAACTTGCTGATGACGAAGGGGCGATACAATTCCAGCGCCATCGACTTGGGCAGGCCGCATTGATGCAGCTTGAGTTTGGGCCCGATGACGATGACCGAGCGTCCGGAATAGTCGACGCGCTTGCCCAGCAGGTTGCGGCGGAAGCGCCCTTTCTTGCCTTTGAGCATATCGCTCAATGATTTCAACTCGCGACGACCGCGCCGGCTCAAGGCTTTGCCGCGTTGGCTGTTGTCAATCAGGCTGTCGACCGCTTCTTGCAGCATCCGTTTTTCGTTGCGCACAATGACATCGGGCGCGCCCAGATCGAGCAGGTGCTTGAGGCGGTTGTTGCGGTTGATGACGCGGCGATACAGGTCGTTCAAATCGCTGGTGGCGAAGCGACCGCCATCCAACTGCACCATCGGGCGCAGGTCGGGCGGGATGACCGGCAGCACGGTCAAGATCATCCATTGCGGGCGGTTGCCATCTGGCTCGTTGCCTTTTTTGTCGCGGTCGCTGTCGACCACGGTTTCACGACTCTTGGCCAGCCGCTCGACCACACCCAGACGTTTGGTGGCTTTGCGGGCGCGCTGCTTCGAGCGCGTCGTGCGCACCTCGTGCCACAGCTCTTCTTCCATCTTCTTCAGGTTGAGGTTTTTGAGGATTTCATGGAAGGCTTCTGCGCCCATATCCGCCTGGAAGACATTGCCAAACTTGCCTTTCAAGTCGCGATATCGGCTTTCCGACAAGAATTGCAAGGCTTGCAATTCCGCGAGTTCTGTCAGCTGCGTTTCGGCATTGGTGCGCAGCTCATTCATTTTTCCTTCTAGATCCAGCAGGTGCTCGCCCATGGCGCTTTCGACATCGGCATTGGCCTGGTCGATATCGCCGCTGATTTTTTGGATCTCTTCGGTCTTCAGCGCCGCCATTTCGGTCTCCAGCGCGCTGAGGTAGTTGGCGACCATCTCTTGCATGCGGCTGACATGATCGCTGGTGATGGTTTCACCGCGCTCGACGACGACTTTGCCGGCCGATTCCAGACGGATCTGGCTGGACGAGATTTGACCAAGCAAGTTGGCTATGCTGCTTTCAATCGCGCGGCCCTCTCTGACAGCCGCGTCACTCAAGCGATCCCGCTCTTTTTCGAAGTGCTGGTCGATCTCGCCAACCAGCCTGTCAAATTCGGCGGCGGCGCGATCACGATTGTCGCGCAATTCTGCCATCTGCTCGTCGATTTCGTCTTTGAGCGCAACTTCCTTGTTTTCCAGCTCTTGATGAATGCGCGAGATGGCTCGTTTGCGGGCCTCTTCATCGACCTGGGTGATTACATACTGGGCGAAGTAGAGCACGCGGTCGAGGTTGCGCCGGCTGACATCCAGCAGCAAGCCGAGATAGCTGGGGACGCGCCGCGTGTACCAGACATGGGCGACTGGCGCCGCCAACTCGATATGCCCCATCCGCTCGCGGCGAACAGACGAGCGCGTTACCTCGACACCACACTTGTCGCAGATAATGCCCCGATAGCGGATATTCTTGTACTTGCCGCAATAGCACTGCCAGTCGCGTGTAGGACCAAAAGTGCGCTCGCAGAACAGCCCGTCCATTTCGGGACGTAGCCGCCGATAATTGATCGTTTCTGGCTTGGTCACCTCGCCATATGACCAGGAACGAATCTGCTCGGGCGAAGCCAAACTGATGCGCAATGCGCTAAAGTCTCTAGCCTCCAAGGACCAACCTCCTCTGCGCTGTGATGCTATGAATCGAAAGTAGCTGAACTGATGCCGCGCCGACGCACGATTTCCAATACCAATAAGACAACAGAGAGCACAGTCCCTGAGCCCTTAACTCAAGCTTGAATTGTGGTCAATTTGCATCTTGCGAACATTGTAGCGCGATTTGCGGCGCTGTCAAGGCGCAAGCCGGCAAAATGCGCTGGATGTTGTTTCTCTCAACCTTTGACCGCGCCTATCGTCAAGCCAGCGATGAAATGGCGCTGCAGCACAACGAAGAGCGCAATAACCGGCACAGAAACCATAGTCGCCGCCGCCATCATCTCGCCATAGGGCTGTGCGCTGCCAGTTACCTGCGAGGCCATGGTGGCGATGCCTACCGGCAGGGTGATTACTTCGTTGCCGCGCAAAACCATCAGCGGCCAGATGTAGCTGTTCCAACTGCCCAGGAAGGTCAAGATCGCCAGGGTCGTCAAACCAGGGCGCACCAGCGGCACAATAATCTGCGCATAAATCCGCACCTCGGACGCCCCGTCAATGCGCGCCGATTCCATCAGCTCCGACGGCACCGCCTGAATGTACTGGCGCATGAGAAAGATGCCAAAAGCCGGCGCGACCCAGGGAATGATCATGGAATAGGGATGATTGATCCAATCAATGCGGCTCATCAAGACAAAAAGCGGGATAAGAATCAGCTGGAATGGAATCATCGTCGAGCCGATGAGCAGCACAAACAGGATGTTCTTTGCGCGGAAGGCGTACTTGGCGAATGCGAAACCCGCCAGCGAGCAAAAGAATAATACAAAGACCGTCACGATCGCCGCATAGACCAGGCTGTTGATATACCAGAAGGGATACGCCCAGCCTGTGAGCAGCGAGTGGTAGTTGTCGAATGACCATTGGGCAGGTGGCAGCCAGGGCGGGAACATGAAGATCTCGGTCGTGGTCTTGAACGAGGCATAGACCATCCAGGCGATGGGCAGCATCGTCAGCAGCGCGCCCGTCACCACGACGATGTGCAGCAAAGCCACACCCAGCCGATGACGAGCCAAATCAGACATCACGACTCCTCCCGAAAAACGCCAAACCAGCGCAGTTGCAAGAGCGACAACACGAAGACCGTGGCGAAAATCACCGTGCCGACCGCCGACGCGAACCCCAGCCGCAATCGCGTGAAGCCGCGTTGGTACAGGTATTGCACCAGCGTGAGGGTGGAGTTGCCAGGTCCACCACTGCCGCGCATGAGAATCTGCGGTTCATCGAATATCTGGATCGCGCCCAGCAACACGATGATGCTGACAAAAAGGATGATGGGCCGCAGCATGGGCACAGTAATCCAAAAGAAGCGCTGCACGACGCTCGCGCCATCTATGGATGCCGCTTCATACAATTCCTCCGGGATGCTCTGCAAGCCCGCCAGAAAATAAATGGTCAGCAGCCCGGTCGAGCGCCAGGTGATCAATATGATGATCGCTACCTTCGCCCAGAATCTGTCACCCAGCCAGTTGATCGGCTCCAGCCCCAAGAAGATCAGCGGCGCGTTGAACAGTCCCGTGTCCTTGTTATAAAGAATCTGGAAGACCAGCGTGATAGCGACAGTCGAGGTAACCACCGGCGTAAAGTAAAGCGCGCGCCAAAAGTTGCGGAAGCGCAGCGACTTTGAGTTCAACAGCACAGCCAGCACAAGCGCCAGCGGGATGACGATGAATAGCGAGGCCAAGGCATACACCGCCGTGTTGCCTACCGCCGCGGCGAAAACCTTGTCATTGAACATGCGGGCGTAGTTGAGCGTTTGAGCGAATCTCGGCTCGTTTATGCCATCCCAGCGGAACAGGCTCAACGCCAGCGCAATCAGGCTAGGCGCCATGAAAAAGATGCCGAAAAGGATGTAGAATGGTGAAATGAAGGCGTAGGGCGTCAGCTTGTGCGCGCTGAAGCCGCCTTTTTCCACTCGTCCGACGCGCGCTACCGCCATAGGCTGTCTCGCATGGTCTGATGTGACTTTGTCGCGTGGGCCAGATGCGCCGGCAGGCATAACAACCCACCGGCGCGGATGTTGCCGCTACATGCTGAAGGCAATTTCGTCTTCGACATACGCGATCACATTGTCCAGCGCTTCGTCCGCTGTGATCTCGCCGTTGAAGAACAGACTCATCTCAGCGGCCATCTGCGATTCGAATACGGCGCGATGCACGCTCTGATACCAGATGGGCACATCGTCGACGAGCTCCGCGAAGACCTCGCCAGTCTTCTGGTCGTCATAGAAGGCGTCTTGCAAGCCAACGATGCGCTCGTTGTCGAAAGCTGCCGACATGGTAGGATAATAAGCGATCTCTTCGTAACGCTTCAGCTGGTTCTCCAGCGTCACATAGGTGTATTGCAGCAGCTCCCAGGCGTACCTGGCGTTGGGGCTGTCTTTCGTTACTGCGAAGCCTGTGCCACCCCAGACGCTGGTTTTGTGCCCGCGCCCATCATCCCAGGCTGGCATTGGCGCAATCGCCCATTGACCCGCCATGTCCTCGGCTTGCGGCTTCAGGATGTAGTCGGAGTACCAGTCGGGCATAATCGCGCCGACCATACGCCCGTCTCGGTAGGCGGTAATCGGCGTCGCTCCCCAGAATTCGCCACTCGGGATATGGCTGATCGCGCCATTTTCAATGCCATCGCGCAACATGCCCAGCACTTCCAGCGCCGCCTGGCGATTGTCTTCATCGCCCAGCACGAACTCGCCACTCTCGCTGAAGACTTCGCCGCCGCGCTGCAGCAGGTACATCATAAACATGCCACCGTGGTCAGTTACACTGGATAGCGAGATGCCCTCTTCCGCCAGCGCCGCGCCCGTATCCATGAACTCGTCCCAGGTCGTCGGAACGCTCAACCCGCGCTCTTCAAACATGGCTGGCTGATAATAATAAACCACCGCGCAAAGCGAACTATCCACCCCGTAGACGCGACCCTGATAGGTATAGGGCGTGTGACGACCCTTGACGATCAGGTCATAGTCATCGGCTAGCAGGTCGGTCAGATCGAGAAACTTGCTTTCGATGATGCCGTTTTGCATAAAGCGCGGGAAGGCCCCCTGCTCAATGCCCAACAGGTCGGGCACTTCTTCGCCAGCCGCCAGGTTCGTCAACACAACATCAAACACGGATGGCACGACCTGGAAGTCGAATGTGAAATCGATATCCGGGTACTGTTCCTGCCATTCCTCGGCGCGCGCGCTGAAGAACTGCACATACAAGCCATCATGCGTCCACATGGTCATGGTAACTTCGGAGGCATCTTGCGCCAGCGCCGGCATCATGCCCGCCAAAGCCAGGACGAGAACGGCCGCCAACAAAATAATTCGTTTGGTCTTCATGCGGTTTCCCTTCGGTCTGTTATCCGCCAATTTGAGCACTTGTTGCTCACGCGCTATTATGACCTACCGCCGCGCCACCCGCAACAAGCCGGCAAAATGCGACAGGCAAACTCCCCGCGCAGCTGTGCTATAATGCCCGCGGAGAATTCGCAGCTGGAGCGCAGAACCATGCCGCAATTGCTCAATGTCGACGACGCGTTGGCGCAGATCATGGCTGATATGCAGCCGCTGGGCAGCGAAAATGTCACGCTGGCCGAATCGCTGGATCGCGTCATCGCCGGCGACATCGCAGCGCCACTGGATTTGCCGCCATTCGACAATTCAGCCATGGATGGCTATGCAATCCGCCACGAAGACAGCGTCAAAGCCAGCCCGCAGCAGCCAGTCAGCTTGCGCGTCACGCAGGATATATCAGCGGGAGCCACGCCAACCGGCAGCTTGCAGCCTGGGCAAGCCGCCCGCATCATGACCGGCGCGCCGGTGCCGCCTGGTTGCAGCGCGGTGGCACCTGTCGAAGACACCAACGACAACTGGCGCAAAGGCAGCAACCTGAGCCCGCCCGAACAAGTTGAGATCTACAGCAGTTATGCGTTCGGCGCGAATATCCGACGCCAGGGCGAGAATATCGAATGCGGCGCTATGGTCATGCGAGCGGGCACAGTCGTCCAGCCGGCCGAAATCGGCATGTTGGCGGCGATCGGCTGTGCGCGCTTCGAGGTGGTGCGAAAGCCCAAGGTCGTCATCCTGGGCAGCGGCAATGAATTGGTCGATGTGCACGAAGCGCTGAGCGCTGGCAAGATCCGCGATACCAACAGCTATACCTTGGCGGGCTTGATTCGGCAGGCTGGCGGTATCCCGATCCGCTTGCCGATTGCGCGCGACAATTTGCCAGAAATCCGCGCTTTGTACGAGCGCGCCCTGGGCATCAACCCCGACATGCTCATCAGCAGCGCGGGTGTTTCGGTCGGGGCAGCCGATCTGGTGCGCGAAGTCATGGACGAGCTGGGTGACATCGATATTTGGCGCATCAATATGCGGCCAGGCAAGCCGCTGGCTTATGGCACATTGCGAGGCATTCCTTTCTTCGGTTTGCCCGGCAACCCCGTTTCCACCATGGTGACCTTCGAAGTGTTCGTGCGGCCCGCACTGGCGAAGCTGGCTCGGCGCGCGCTGCACAGAAAGACAATCGTGGCGACAGTCGCCGAAGATCTGCGAGCGGATGGGCGGCGCAGCTACAACCGCGTGCGGCTTTCGCGCGAAGGCGCTGGCATTGTGGCGCATTCCACCGGCAACCAAAGTTCTGGCGCGCTGATGTCCATGCTGTTGGCGGATGGGCTGGCCATCATCCCGGCAGGGCAAGTTCTGGTGCCAGCCGGCAGTGAATTGCCCGTGCTGCTGCTGCGTCCGTTCGAATAAACAGCGAGGTTGTTGACCATGCGCGATATTCGCCGAATACAAATGCTGTTGGTCGTGATTGGGCTGGTGGTCGCGGCCTATTTGAGCTACTTGAAAATGACCGATGTGCCAGCTGTCTGCGTAGAAGCCGGCGCTTTCGACTGCAATGTTGTGCTCAACAGCCGCTATTCAGAGCTGGCAGGCATACCCATCGCGTATCTGGGATTGGCGGTGTATGCCATTGTCGGCGCGCTGCTGCTGCTGGAAACGCGCGTGGAATTTCTGCGCGAAAATGGCAGCCTGCTCATCTTCGGGATTGGGCTCTTCGCCTGGCTGTTTTCAATGTGGCTGGTCTATGTCCAGGTGGGCTTGCTGCAGGCGCTGTGTCCCTGGTGCCTGACGCACGAATTGAACTTTACGATTCTCTTCGGCACGATTGTCTATCGCGTAGTTCGTAGCTTATAAGAATGGATTAACGCGGCGCGCCACGCAAGGTTCGCGCCAGGATGTCCTCTTGCTGGCGGCGATGATTGCGCCGGTTGTTCTGTCGTCCGCTTTCACGATCCATAGCGCTGTCATCGCTTTGCATCGCGCGCTGGAAAGCCTGAGCCATAGAAGTGGGCAAGGCATCGTCTTCGTCTTCTTCAATTGCGACAGGCTCTTCGAGCTGCTTCATCGTCAAGTCGATCTTGCGCGGGCGGCCGCTCTTTTTGATGACTCGCACCTCGACAGCTTGTCCCACCTCGGCGATATCGCTGGGAGAGCGAACATAGCCATCGGCCATTTCTGAAACATGCACCATGCCGGGTCGTTCCGCGCCAAAATCGACAAAAACGCCAAAATCTTCCACGCGGATGACTTCGCCCGTGTAGGTATTGCCCTGTTTGATGGTCGCCCAAGGCACAGCGGGCGGCTTTTCAAAGGTCAAGGCGACATGACCATCGCGCCGCGTCTTATAGACAAACGCAGTGATTTCTGCGCCTGGCTGCATGCTGATGTCGTTTTCATCCGCGCTGAGCTGCGATACATGCAGCAAGGCATCTTGCCCGGTGCCGATATCCACCAAGGCACCATAGATTCCCAAATGCCGCACTTTGCCGTGTACTTGCGCGCCGGTCATCAGCGCACCCGCTTCAACTGACATACTTTCCCTACTCCTCAAACTGGTGGTATCGTATCGGGCTTAGTTTGTCGGGCAGGCTACTTCGTCGCCGACGCCCTCGCCAACATAATCGTAGTTTTCACCGCTGTACTCCGCGAATGAGGTAAATCCCGCCCATTCGAACAAGCTGGTGCAGGTCAGCAACTGCTGTTGCTCAGCTTCGCCCAGATACAATACACCGATGATCTGGCTGCTGGTCGAAAGCGAACCCTGCGCGGGGCTGGCAACGAAGGCATAGACCACCAGGGAGCGGTCGGTATACATCAACGCAACATAGGCTTGCTCATCGTTGAGCTGCTGGCCGACCGCATAGTCGGGTTCGCCATAGCGATCATAAACGGGCCCAAATGTCATAATCGGCGCTGTCTGCAGCAAGAACGATGATACAGATTCGCCGTCGCGGCTCACCAACTGGCAACAGCCTGGATTATCGCCCTCGGCAAAGGTGAAGCTGCGCGCCGGGTTGTCTTCCTGTGGATCGGGCTCTTCGACAATCTTGAAGCGATCATCGCTTTCGATGATCAATTTGGCATCACGATAGCTGGTTTCATCGGGGATTATGCCGTGCCAGCAGGGCGCTTCGCAGGGGTCGCCCGTCAACAAGCTGGTATCGCGCAATTTGGTTTCGTCCAGCAGGTTGACCTCGCCACTACAGGCAGAAAGCAGCAGCGCAGCCATTAACAGACACAGGGGCAGAAGTCGGTTCATCTGGCTTCGCTTTCACAACCTAGCTGATGTGGCACCGCGACCATCATATCAGAGTCCGCCAGCATCTTGCAATAGCGCTGCGAATCGAATTTCATCTTGCGCTCAGCCTTCATTCACGGTCAACGTGAGCGTATAGACGCCTATCGTGCCGCCGTACTGGTTGCCAAAGCGGGTGGCGATGATCGTATAGGGTCCGTTGTCAGGCAGGACGAACTCGCTGATGAGCGAATCGGTGTTGCGCCCGGTCGCGCTCAACAGGTTGGGGTCGGCATCGTCATTGGTGGCCAGCTCGCGGTCGCCCGGGCTGATCAAATACAAGTTGGTATCGAGCGTCTGCGATGCCATGCTGATGCTGATGGAATCGCCAGCAGCGCCGTTGAAGCCATAGACATCAAAGGTGTTGTCGCCGGAGATGATGCCAGAAACTGGCTGCCCAAACTGGATGGCGGGCGGGTCGAAGGCTTCATTCTGATAGGCCAACGTGCGGCTGCCCGCATCAATGAAGCCGGCTTCGCCAGCGCTCGCCACGCCAAGCGGATCGATGCTGAAATTGGTCAGGTAGCGCTGACCTGGCAGGGGGAATTGGATTTGGTTGATCAACGGGATGCCAGCGACCTCGATGACCAGCGCGAAATCGACCGGTGGCGGCTGCTCGGAGCAGGGATTTTGATACCAGACTTCCACCTCGTAGGTGCCAGGACGCATGCGGCCGGAGGGCCAATAAATATGCGAGACCGGCGCATCGCCCTCGGCAGGCACACAGTTGACATTGCCGTCCTCGGCCAAGATGCCGCCACTGGCCACGCTGGGATTGTCGTCATAGACCGACTCGCCGACTGGATCGCGCACCAGAAGCTGCAAGTCTGCGCCCGTGCTCCAGTAGAGGCTGACTTCGATATCGCCCTGCGGCAGATTCAGGGAGGCGGTCTGGGCGGGGGCATCGGCTGTTGCGCCGGTCACCGTGAGCTCAAATTGCCCGATAGTGCCGCCAAGCTCTTTGCCATAGCGCGTGGCGACGATGGTGTACAAACCATTGCTCAACAGGCGCGCATTAGCGATGCTGGAATCGGTCGTGCCGCCGGCATCATCGTTGATATTGACGACGGTTCCGGCTGGATCGACCAGTTGCAAGAGCGTGTCCAGGTTTGGCCCGACAGCCTGCATGTTGATCGAAACGATTTCGCCGGCCACGCCTGCAAAGCGATACGCCACGACCGGATCGGCATTGGTGATTGCGCCTGTCACGGCTGTGCTGCGCGTAATGGGTTGCGCGACAGAAGCCGCAGCGGCATAGCCACTGGGCAGGACGTTCAGGCTGGTGCTGGGATACGCGCCGCCCGGGCTGACCACGACGTTGCCATCGGCGGCGATTTCAAAGCGGCCGACATAGACGCTGGATTGCCCAGGCGCAGGTGGCGATAAAACGCCAGATTGCTGACCGCTCAAAGCGCCATTGACACTGACATCGGTGAAAAATTGTACGCTGCCAGTCTGGTCATCGCAGGCGGATTCATAATAGACGATGATTTCGTAGCTGCCAGTCGGCAAATAGCCGGGCTGCCAGGTGGCGGTTTCGACCGAATTGTCGCTGACGACTTCGCAGAGGCCGTTGGCGTCAAAGCCAAAGAGGCCGCCGTTGCTGGTCGCGCGCGAATCCCAGTGCAGCGCTTCGCCCGTGGGGTCGCGCAGCTCCAGATTGAGGTCGGCCGCGCCGCTCCAATTCAGGCGCACTTCAATGCCAGCATTCAACAAGACAAGCGTGGTCTCGGCAGTTGCTGCGACTGCATCGACAGGCGCGGTAGTTGGGTCGGAAATCGCCAGCGAAAGCTCGTAGCTGGTGTCGGTTGCTGCGCTGCCCGGGGCGAAATAAACAAAAGCATGATAGCGACCGCCGGCTGCAAGGGGCACATCGGCCAGGCTAATCGCGCCCGCCGCGGCCATATCAGCCGCCTGCGCGATGGTGTAGCCGCCACTATCAACCAGCAAGAGCGCCAAGGGACTGCCCTGCCCCGACAAGGTTAGTGTTGCGACAGCGCCAGGAGCGGCATCAAAGACGAAGGCAGACGCGCTGGCATCGGCATTCATTGCGCCCGAGGCAGGAAAGCTCGGCAGCAGCATTTTCTCGCCATCTTGCGCCGCCACCGGCAGCCAACAAGCCAGCAAAATCGTAAGTACAAGTCCCAAGGACCCGGCAAAGCCTTTGCGCAGAATCATAATCAAGCCAGGCATGCTTTGAACCTCCATCCGTGCAACACGGAATCTCGCTGTACAGCGAAGTGTAGCCGATTATGCCGCAGTTTGCCAGTTGCGTCCTCGCCCGCGCGTCTAGCCAGCCCTAGCGCCATCCAGCCCCAATTCCGATGCGTGGTCTTGCATGGCGCGCAGCACCAGCGGCACATGGAAACTCCAGACATCCACGCCCAGCGCTGCGCAACCATCGATCACATCCTGGCGATTGACGCCGGCCGCGAATGCCTTGTCTTTCCACTTTTTGCGGATGCTTTTTATCTTGACATCGCGGATATCTTTGCTGGGGCGGACGAGGGCGACCGCGGTTATCAAGCCGGTCAGCTCGTCCACGGCATAGAGCGCCTTGTCGCGCAAGGTTACGCGGTCATCGGCAGCCAGCGGACCATGACTGAGGATGGTGCGGATGTCTTCTTCGCCCAAGCCCCGCTCGCGCAGGATGGGCGCGCCGTGCATGGGGTGCTGCTCCAGCGAAGGGTGAATCTCCCAGTCGAAGTCGTGCAGCAAGCCGACCAGCCCCCAGGAATCGGGGTCTTCGTCATAGTGCTGGGCATAGGCGCGCATGGCGAATTCGACCGCCAGCATGTGCTTGCGCAGGGAGTCGGACTGCACGAATTCGCAGACGATGTTGTAGGCGTCGGAACGGTTCACAGGGCAATTTCCTCGAAGACTTGGGGAATGATGACATCAAGCGCCGAGTCTAGGTCGCCATGGAAGGGAGCGCAAGGGATGTTTAGGTAGTTGGAGACGGTGTGCATGCGCTTGTAACCGTCAGGCGCGCCGAGCTCGATCCAGTGATGCCCGCGGTTGATGAGCTGGCGTTTGTTGTTGTCGCTGAGGGTCTGGGCGATGAAGATGTTAGAGCGGCGGGCGATGGCGCTGTCGGCGGATTCGGGGTTGCCCTTGCCCATTAGCTTGACCTCGCAGAAGAATTGCTGACCGGACGCGGACAGAAAATGAAAATCGACCTCGCGAGATTCGCCGGTGAGTCCCTTTCCGGCGTAATGACTTGCCGGAACATGGTACAGCTTCGCCAATGTTAGCATGAGCGGCAGCTCGAGTCGCTTGCCCAGCCCGCTCCATGCGCCGCCGCGGATCTCGGCGTGCTTTGCGGCGAGCGTGTTGACGACGATGAGGGATTCGTGGAGGGAGAGGTGGGCGCTGAGATCCTGATAGCGGAGCGTCATTTCGAGACCAACCTCGGCGAATTCCTGCGAGATTAGCGAACTTACGCGCCGCATTGTTTCTTCGTAATATTCAGGCGCGACTTGCAAAACGACCTTCCGCGCCGCGCTGCCATAGATATTCGTAATCGTCTTGTTATTTAGCCCAGTATAAATGGCGGTTTCGTCTTTGGAAAAGCTGCCGCTGAGGAAATATCGCTTGTACCAGTCTTCTTTAATGTTCATGCCTTGTACTTTGGCGAGACAGATGTCCTTGAAGAAGTCCACGGTAAAGCGCATGAAGTCGTTGCTGATTTCGTTGATGACCGCCTTACGATAGTGCTCGCCCTTGATGATCATTCGCAGGACTTGCTTCATAGAGTCGTCTTGCAGTGGCATCAGGACTCGCTCTCAATAATGGGTATGAGTTCGTCGAGAGTGCAAAAGCGGGTTCTGTGTTGCATGGAATTGTCGCCCGACATCGTGTCTTTCATGCGCTCGACATAACGCGGTTCAAGCTCGGTCAAGAAGAAAGATCGGTTCAGCCTTTGTGCCGCCCGCCCCAATGTGCCGCTGCCAGCGAATGGATCAAATACCAGGTCACCGATATAGGAATAGTATTGTAGCACTCTATCGCAAAGTTCATCGGGGAACACCGCACTATGAATCTTGTCGCTGACGGGGTCGATTTGCCATAGGTTCGTCTTCTCGAATCTCCCGCAAACCTTGCTGGCTTCTATGACCTCTTTCGGGTATTGGCGCATATTCCAATCCAGCAGACGCGGCGACCGTTTGCGGTAGACCATAACATATTCGGTAGTCGCGTTGGGTTTGTAACCCAGCGGTTTGCGGTGCTGCTGGAATCCGCCATTGCGGTTTTTTACAGATACCTCTGGTTTCGCCCAAATGATGTCGTCGATGAACTCCCAGTCTAAGTCGCAAATAATACGGTGTAAGTCAAACGGAATGGGATATCGTTTGCTGGCATGCTTTCGGCTGAACCGAGCTACGATAACCGGAGATGTATTGACCAATAAAAAGCGCCCCTCTTTCGTGATGCGATGGACTTCCGCAAATACTTCGCCAAGGAAATCGAGGTATTGTTGATAGCTTTTGTAAATTGAATAGTCGCGAGCGTTGTAATAAGGAGGAGATGTAAAAGTTAGGTGAATGCATCCGTCGGGAAGCAGGCGCATGACCTTCCGAGTATCACCTTCTACAACAACATCCTTGAGATAGTCTGGAGACTGATAGTGCATTCCGTAGTCGGTGATGGGCTCGTCGGACCCAAATTCTTTCGAAAGTACATTTTGAATTTGCTCGTTGGGATGATCTCGAAGTTGCATCAGTCGATTCCGAACTCGCTCGTTCGACTTGAACGTTAGAAGGCCGCGAATCGTCTGTAATACGACACTGGGATCAGCATTGTCCAAGAATCCGAGCAACGTGGGGATAGTCCGCGCATCCCGCATACGTCCAATTGCCGATATAGCTTCACGACGTACAACAGAGCTTTGGTCGCATTTAGCCACTTCACTTAGTCGATGTAAATGACCTACATCTTGTAGCTTGCCAAGGTTCTTCACTGCCCAGAATCGTGTATCCCTAATCGCGTCGGACAAGAAGGGCAAGAGCACGTCGCCGTCAAAGCCATAGGGCAACCGGCCTAGATTCTCCAAAATCACCCTTGCTTCAAGTGACGAAGAACACGACTTCAAATGGCGGTAAAGCTCATTAAGGTCACCATCAATGTATTCTCGTACCTGCGCCCGACTCAACATACAGTTCGTCTTCCTGCAAAGCTCGGTCTATCAGACTCTTTCCCTATATTATCAGCAGAAACCACGCGAGCAAGCGAAGTTAGCTATAAGCCGTCACCTCACCCCCTAATCCCACCCTCCGTCATCATCACGACATCCAGCCCCGCGTCCAGCTCTTCCTCGCCCATCAGCCCCATTTCCAGCACGACCTCGCGCACGCTTTTGCCTTCGGCCAGCGCTTTCTTCGCCACTTTCGCGCCGTTGTTATAGCCGATGATCGGGTTTAGCGCCGTCACCAAAATCGGGTTGCGCGCCAGCCAGCTCGCCGTCCGCTCGCGGTTGACCTCCAGCCCGACCAGCAGCTTCTCGGTGAATGCGCCCACCGCGCCGATCATCACCTGCATGCTTTCGTTGAGGTTGTGGGCGATGACGGGCATCATCACATTGAGCTCGAATTGTCCGGCCGCCCCGCAAAGGTTGACCGTCGTGTCGTTGCCCATGCAGTGATACATCGCCTGGTTGAGCATCTCCGCCAGCACGGGATTCACCTTGCCGGGCATGATTGACGAACCCGGCTGCACCGGCGGGCAGGTCAATTCGGCGATGCCGGTGGTTGGTCCTGCGGAAAGCAAGCGCACATCATTGGCGATGCGCGTGAAATCCATGGCCAGGTTGCGCAGCGCCGCGCTGAAAAAGACGGCGTCTTGCATGGATTGCATGGATTCGAAGAGATCGTCGCTCTCGGTTAGGGCGATGCCCGAAAGCGCCGACAGCTTGGCGACCATGCGCGCGTGATAGTCGGGATGCGCATTGAGGCCCGTGCCAGCCGCTGTGCCGCCGATGCCCAAACGCCGCAGCCCATCGGCCGCGAAGCGCACTTTGTCCATCTGCCGCTCGACCGCGCTCGCCCAAGCCCCCACTTCTTGCCCCAGCCGGATGGGCACCGCGTCTTGCAGGTGTGTGCGCCCGGTCTTGACCACATCGTCCCATGCGGCTGCTTTGCCACGCGCGACCTCGACAAAGCGCCCGAGCACACCCAGCAGTTCATCCAGCCGCCAAAGCGCGCCCAGCCGGATCGCTGTGGGGATAGTGTCGTTGGTCGATTGCGCCATGTTGACATGGTCGTTGGGATGCACCGGCTTGCCAGGCGCAGCTACTTCGTAACCCAAAATCAGGTTGGCGCGGTTCGCCAGCACTTCGTTGGTGTTCATATTGTGGCTGGTGCCGGCGCCGGCCTGAAATGGGTCGACCACAAAATGCTGGTGATGCTGCCCAGCCAGCACTTCATCGCCCGCCTGGATGATGGCAGCGGCAATTTCGGGCGGCAGCAGCCCAAGATCGCGGTTGACTTCCGCGGCCGCCCGTTTGATGAGCGCCATGCTCCAGATGAACGCGGGCAGGGGTTTCATGCCGGTGATGGGGAAGTTGTCGAGGGCGCGCTGGGTCTGCGCGGCATAGAGCACGTCTGCTGGCACGCGCACCTCGCCCAGCGAATCCATTTCCACACGATAGTCGGCCATCGGTTGTCTCCTGTGCGCAAAACAAAAAGGACGCCAGCATTCTAGCGTCCCTTGGCGTGATTGAGAATGTTGCGCTGCGTTTTGCCCCCTAGGTCCCCCATCGGGATGGACTGAGGACAGGCCAGTTTTATTCTACCCCATCGCCGGCCCTACCCCATATCAATGGAGAAGGGAGACTCGTCGAGAAACCCGTGCGTTTATTGCTAATCTGCAAGAAATTGAGCAGCAGATTTCAATTTCTCTGTATGCTCTCCCCCTCCCTAATGCTTCGGGGAGGGGATTGGGGGGTGGGGGGTGGGGTAGTCCCTCAAATGCGCTTCCTTGGTAACCTGTCCTGTCCCCCCCAGCGGGCTGGGAGTGGGGATGCTAGGCGCTGTACAATTCGCTCACCTTGTCCCAGTGGATGACCTGGAAGAAGGCGGCGATGTAGTCGGGGCGGCGGTTCTGATACTGCAGGTAATAGGCGTGTTCCCACACATCAATGCCCAGAATCGGCGTCCGACCGTGCATCAGCGGCGTATCCTGGTTGGGCGTCGCTGCGATGCTCAGCGCGCCATTGTCATTCACCAGCCAGGCCCAGCCGCTGCCAAAAATGCCCTTCGCCGCGGCCGAAAAAGCCGATTGGAAATCGTCAAAGCTGCCAAATGCGCTGTTGATGGCATCCGCCAGTTCGCCAGCAGGTTCGCCGCCGCCAGCCGGGCTCATGACCTGCCAGAACAGGCTGTGGTTGGCGAACCCGCCGCCATTGTTGCGCACAGCGCTGCGAATGCCTTCGGGCAGGGCAGCCAGGTCGGCCAGAATGTGTTCAATGCTCTTGCCGACCAGGTCTGTGCCTTCGATGGCCGCGTTGAGCTTGTTGGTATAGCCAGCGTGGTGCTTGCCATGATGGATACGCATGGTGCGCTCGTCGATGTGCGGCTCCAGCGCGGCATAGTCATAGGGCAATTGCGGCAGGACAAATTCCGCTGCATCGTCAGCCACAGCCATGGCCGGCGCAAACTGCCCAGCCAGCGAAGCTGCGCCGCCCGCGACAGCGCCCTTTAGCATATCCCGTCGACTAATCATCAGCTTGCCGCTGCGTACAGCTCGGCCACCTTGTCCCAGTTGATGACATTGAAGAAGGCAGCGACATAGTCAGGGCGGCGATTCTGGTAGTTCAGATAATAGGCGTGTTCCCACACATCAATGCCCAGCAAAGGCGTATCGCCCGACATCAACGGGGTATCCTGGTTGGGCGTCGAGCAGACACTCAGCGCGCCACCCGAAACGCAAAGCCATGCCCAGCCACTGCCAAAGCGAGTTGCTGCCGCCGCAGAAAAAGCCGACTTGAATTCGTCGAAGCTGCCGAATGCGCTGTTGATGGCATCCGCCAGCGCGCCACTCGGTTCGCCGCCGCCATCGGGGCTCATGATCTGCCAGAACAAGCTGTGGTTGGCAAAGCCGCCGCCATTGTTGCGCACAGCGCTGCGAATGCCCTCGGGCACGGCAGCCAGATCGCCCAGGATCGCTTCTATGCTCATGCCTTCGAGCCCGGTGCCAGCAATGGCTGCGTTGAGGTTGCCGGTGTAGCTTGCGTGGTGTTTGCCGTGGTGGATGCCCATGGTCCGCGCGTCTATGTGCGGCTCGAGTGCATCTTCGGCATAGGGAAGTGCTGGTAATTCGAAAGCCATGATTCTGCTGCTCCTTGTGATAGGTCTCGGTCGATATGTTCCGCCAGCGCGGAATCTGCCATTATTATAGCGGCGCGACACAAGAATGTCCAATAAATGTGAGCGCCCGCCGGGCAGATGGACCAGGAGAAGAAGGATTGAGCGACCCACGCAGACACGACAGCACGCCTTTGCGCGCCTATGCCGTAATCGTGCTGGCGGTCATCACCACATCCTCCGCGGCCATCCTCATCCGCTTTGCGCTCGCCGAAGCCATGCCGCCCCTGTTGATCGCTGGCTCGCGTCTGGCGGTGGCGACACTGGCGCTGACCCCCCTGGCGCTGGGACGGCATCGGGCGCGGATTGCCAGCTTGTCTCGCCGAGAAGTTGCGTTGATCGTCTTGTCCGGGTTGTGCCTGGCTGCGCATTTCACTGCCTGGGTTTCGTCCTTGCAATACACCACAGTCCTGGTCAGCGTGGTCATCGTGTCCACAGGTCCGATCTGGGTTGCCATCCTGGAAGTGGTCTTCCTGCACATTCGCTTGTCGCGGCTGGTGGTGGCAGGCTTGCTGGTGGCTTTGGCCGGCGGCGCGTTGATTGGCATTCCCCTGGATGGCGGCGCGGACCTCGCCGAAGCAGAGCTCTATGCAACAATCACAGGCGCGGTCCTGGCCTGGCTGGGCGCATTGAGCGTCTCTGTGTATATGCTGGTCGGCCGGATGCTGCGCGCGCAGTTGCCCGTAATCCCCTATGTGTGGCTGGTCTACGGCACAGCCAGCATCGCAGCGGCGCTTGTCATGCTGTTTAGCGGGACGCCTTTGCTGGGTTTTCGCATGGAAGGTTATCTAATTTTGTTGACGATGGGGCTGGTGCCACAGTTGCTCGGGCATTCGTCCTTGAATTACTTGCTGGAGTATTTTCCGGCCGCGCTGGTCAGCATGTTCTCGCAGCTGGAGCCGATCGGCAGCGCTGTGCTGGCGCTCTTTCTGTTCCGCGAATTGCCGCCACAGCAGCAGATTGTCGGCAGCCTGCTAATCCTGGCGGGGGTCGTCTTGGCGAGCCGCGGAGAAATCCGCCAGGCCCGGCAAATTGGCTAGGCTTGTGCCAGGTTCAATCCGGCAAACTGGCTGGAGCCTGGCGTAATGCCGAAATCTGGCAGGTTATCGCCCAGCAGCAGCCCGCCTGTCATGCGCGCCAGGCTGCCATCCAGCATCATCTCTTGCAACGTATAGTTCACCAGTTGGCGGAAGTCTGGGTCGTTATAGCCAAGTGCGAAAGCATAATAGTCGCGGCTGTACCAACGGTCGGTGAGTTTCAATGTGTCGGGATTGGCATCCAGATGGTCGACAAGCAGCAGGCTGTTGGCATAAACGGCGTTGGCGTTGTTGAAATCGAGCAAGGTTTGCGCCGCGCCGCGCAGGGTCGTATCGAAGCGACGAATCGTCATATTGATGCTGTCCGCCCAAACCTGCGCCCGCTGCCAAGCGCTGTCATCGCCCAGCATCACCGCCACAATCCGATTGCGCAAATCATAGAAGCCGGCGATTTGCGAACGCGCCGGCACCATGAGTCGGTCGCCTTGCAACAGATAAGGCATGGAGAAATCGATGTCGTCCGCCTTTTCCCAGTCCAGCTTGCTGCCAGCCACCATATCGACTGCGCCCTGACGCAGCAGTTGCAGTCCTTCCTCGGCGCTGGCTGAAGTATCTGCCACCGTCACAGCCCAGCGCCTGGCCAGCTCGGCAACCAGCGCGCGATTCAAGGCGGTTAGCGGAGCCGCATCAGCCGCCAGGCCCGCAACACGCAAAGGCTCGCCCCCTCGCAGGCGCAAGAGCGCGGATGGTGCTGGCGCGCGCAGCTCGGGCGAGAATTGTGCCGACGAAGCAGCTTCACCAACACCTTGCCAGACCACGATCGCGCCTTCGTCCCGCGGCAGATCGGGGAAGTATTCGCGCTGCAAGAGTTCGATCTTCTGCGTCGCCGCCAAGCGCTGGATGGTTCGGTTCAACAGCCGCCGCAGTGGCGCGTCATGACGGCGGACAGCAAAGGCATGTGGCTCGCGCAGCAGCGGCTCGTCCAATAGGCGCGCCAGCTGGAACTCTTCGCCGGCGACGCGCACAAGCGACTGCTCTTCGGCGACTAGCGCGTCTATCTCTCCCAAAGTTAGCGCGGCAAAGGCACGGTCGAGCGTGAGAAACTGGCGCGTTGCGGGAGCGATTGCTGTGCGTTCGCGCCACAGGTCCAGCGCCATTTCTGCACGCGTGCCCATAACAACGCCTGTATTGACGCCAGCCAGATCTGCCGGCGCTTGCAATGGACTGTCAGCCCGCACCATGACGGCCTGATGGCCGACCAAGTAGCGCTGCGTGAATTCAAGTTCGTTTTCATAGCCGCGGTAATGCAGCATGGCAGAAGCCAGCGCATGCACTTCGCCCGCCTTGAGCGCGTCTCTGGCATTCATGCGCGTAACCTGCACAAAGGCGGTCTCCACTCCCCAGTCTTCGGCGATCGCCCGCAGCAGTGCAATATCAAAGCCAGCCAGCTCGCCTTGCCAGGTGAATTCGCTGTAAGGAGGGTCGTTGTACAAAACGCCCACGCGGAAAACTTGGTCGGCGCTGATGTCGGCTAGGGCAGATTGGAGCGGTGGATTTTCCGCTGCGCGATTGACAGCGGCTGGCAGCGGCGTCGGCACAGCCAGGGTGGGCACGGGCGTGGCAACCTGCGCCTGCGCGGCTGCCAACAGGCAAAGGACGAACAGGAGTGCGAGCCAGCGCTTCATCGGTACAAATTGTGCGTTCGGATGTAGTCGAGCACGGCATCGGGCACCAGATAGCGCACACTGTGCCCGGCGCGCAGGCGGCTGACTACATGCGTGGACGAGAGCCAAACACTCAGCAGCGGCACATCGATCATGTCGACCTGTTGCGACAAGCCCGGCAGCACATCATCGTGCATATCGGGCGCGATATCTTCGTCAGCGCGGCGCATCACTGCCAGCCGGCAACAGCGCATCAATTCCTGCGGGCGCTCCCATGTGGGCAAGTCGCGCAGGTTGTCGCCGCCCATCACAAAATAGAGTTGCGCCGCGGGCTGTTGAGCGCGGATTATCTTGATGGTATCGGCGGAATAATGCGGGCCGGCCCGGTCGATATCCACGCGCGAAATGCGGAAGTGCCGATTGCCCGCTATCGCCAATTTCAGCATCGCCAGACGCTGCCGCAACGGGCTGCGCACAGCGCCCTGCTTGACGGGATGGTCTCCGACTGGCACAAACAGAATGCCGTCCAGGTTCAGTGTTTCGCGGCTGTATTCAGCCAAAATCAGATGACCCAACTGCGGCGGATCGAAACTGCCGCCCAATATGCCGATCCGCGCTTGACTCACTCCGACCACTCCAGCTCAAAGTCGCCGATGAAGACCGTGTCGCCGCTGCGCACACCAGCTTTCTCCAAGGCATCGACAACGCCCAGCGCCGCCAGTGTCTTCTGGAAGCGCGAAACAGCCTCGTCATAATCCCAATAGGTCATGGCAGCTGCCCGTTCTATGCGTTCGCCGGTGATGAAATAGACGCCTTCGTCAATATGCAGATCAAATGGCAGGCCCTCGTCAGCCAGTTCATAGACTGACGTCGCTTCTGGGCTGGCGGCGGCCCGGGCAGGCAGCTGGCTGGCAAGCTCAAAGACGCGCTGGACAAGCCCCCGCACATTTTCGCGCGTCAATGCCGAAACCGCCATGACATCGTCCAGGCCCCGTTCGCTCAGGCTTTCTCGCAACAGGTCAAGATATTCACGCGCTTCGGGCAGGTCGAGCTTGTTGATGACCACAATCTCTGGGCGTTGCGCCAGGTCGGCATCATACAGCGCCAGCTCGGCGCGAATCTGGTTATAGTCGGCGATTGGGTCGTCAGCCGCGCCATCCAGGATGTGCAGGAGGATGCGGGTGCGCTGGACATGGCGCAGGAAGGCATGCCCCAGGCCGACCCCGGCATGCGCGCCTTCAATCAACCCGGGGATATCGGCGAAGACCAGGTCGCGGTTGTCATAGATGACTGTGCCCAGGTTGGGCTGCAAGGTCGTGAAGGGATAATCGGCGATCTTCGGCTTGGCATTGCTCACCACCGAAAGCAGGGTCGATTTGCCGGCATTGGGCAAGCCCACCAATCCGATATCGGCGATCAACTTGAGCTCCAAGGTCAGCCACCGTTCCCGGCCCGGCTCGCCTTTTTCTGCCAAACGCGGCACCTGGTTTGCCGAAGTTTTGAAGTGGGCATTGCCTTTGCCACCGCGCCCGCCACGCGCCACCACAGCTTCTGCTTCTGGGGAGAGCAAGTCGGCGATCAACCCGCCTGTTTCTGCATCACGAATGAGCGTGCCGGGTGGAACACGCACGATTGTTGGCGAAGCATCTGCGCCAGTCTTGTTGCTCGAGCCACCTTTGACGCCGTTTTCCGCTTTGAAGTGCACGCGCTTGCGGAAGAAAAAAAGCGTATTCAAGTTCGCGTCTGCGCGCAACACAACATCTCCGCCGCGCCCGCCATCGCCGCCCGAAGGTCCACCACGCGGCACATATTTTTCGCGGCGGAAAGAGATCATGCCATCGCCGCCTTTGCCGCTCGCTACAAAAATCTTGGCTTCATCAACCAGCATTGCCCAGGCACCACCTTGTCTGGCGCACATCATCGCCTGCAAAGCATACCCAAGTTTGCGCGGGGCGTGTAGGCAGAAGCCACTGTGCTACACTCTGCGCGGGCAAATCGATGCGCCGGGTGCAAAAGACAATCGTGCTGGACAGAATCAAGTGGCAAGGTGGCGGCAGCTTCCGCATTGATGGCGAGCCGACAATCCAGATCGCCCCCTGGCGGGTGGTCAGGCAAGCAGCTCCGCCCGATATCATCCTGATTGGGCACGATCGCTTCGACCATTGTTCGCCCGCCGATGTCGCCAAATTGCGCGGCAACCAGACGAAGGTGATCGGCAGCCAGCGCGTGGCCTCAATCATTGAAGACACGATTGTGCTGCGCGAATGGCAGAGTATTCGTCTGAGCAATGTGACCATCCGCGCTGTGCCCGCCATCTCGCGGCGCGGCGACAAAAGATTCGGCGCGAAGGGCGGCTTGGGCTTTGTCGTATCGATTGGCTATTACGATATCTATTATACCGGCGATGCAAAGCTGGTGCCGGGTATGGATGTGCTGCAGCCGGATATTGTCCTGCTGCCGATTGCTGGTTTTGGGGGACGTTCGCTGGAAGAAGCGCTCTCTCTGGTGTCGCTGCTGCGGCCCCGCTGGGCAATCCCGTACAATTGGGGCGGCACCGGTTTGCAAGCGACCGAAATCGATGCGCGCAGTTTTCAGAGTCGCGTCGGCGAAGGCACAGAAGTGCGGTTGCTGCAGCCCACAAGCTGAGAGCCGCTGGTTAGGCCGCGGGGCTGATCGCCTCGGACAAGCTGATGACTGTGCCGTCGCGCGTGACAATATGCGGCTTGGCATCGCCACGGATGGCAGCGGCGTTGACGACTACCTGGCTGATGTCATCGCGGCTGGGCGCTTCGAACATGACATCCAGCAGCGAATTTTCGATGATCGACCGCAAGCCGCGCGCGCCGCTCTCTCGTTCTATCGCCAGTTCGGCAGCCGACTGCAATGCGCCGGGCTCAAAGACCAGGTCGACATCGTCCAGCGAGAGCAAATGCTCGTATTGGCGGATGAGCGCGTTCTTCGGCTCCGTCAAGATGCGCACCAGGTCATCCAATTCAAGCGGCGTCAAGCGCACCAACACGGGCAGACGCCCCACCATTTCTGGGATCATGCCGTGCTGCACCAAGTCTTCTGGCGAAAGCTCTGCCAGCAGATCGTCCACATGCTTGGCTTCCAGCTCGCGCTGAGCGCCAAAGCCCAGCTTGCTCTGCATGCCCACGCGCCGCCGGATGACATCATCCAGCCCGGCAAAGGTGCCGCCGACGATGAAAAGGATGTTGCGGGTATCAATCTGCAAGAACTCCTGGTGCGGGTGTTTGCGGCCCCCCTGTGGTGGCACATTCGCGACTGTGCCTTCCAGGATTTTGAGCAGCGCTTGCTGGACGCCCTCGCCCGATACATCGCGCGTGATGGACGGATTGCTGTTGGACATGCGAGATATTTTGTCGATCTCGTCAATATAGATGATGCCGCGTTCGGCGCGCGCGATATTGCCATCCGCCGCTTGAATCAGCCGCAGCAGGATATTTTCTACATCCTCGCCCACATAGCCGGCTTCTGTCAGCGCGGTGGCGTCGGTAATGCACAGCGGCACATCGAGGATGCGCGCCAGAGTCTGGGCGAGCAAGGTCTTGCCACAGCCAGTGGGACCGACCAGTAGGATATTGCTCTTGTCCAGCTCGACATCCTGCGGATCGTCAGTTGCCTGGATGCGCTTGTAATGGTTATAGACCGCCACGCTGAGCACACGTTTGGCATCGCGCTGGCCGATGACATAGTCGTCCAGCCGTTCCATGATCTGGCGCGGCGACAAATCTAGCTCGTAGGCTGATTCTTCGGTCGCGTCGGCTTCGGCGGCGGCTTCTTCGGTCAGCAGCTTGTTGCAAACTTCCACGCAGAAATTGCAGATGAAAATTGGCTCGGGGCCAGCGATGAGACGCTCGACATCGTCGGCGGGCCTGGCGCAGAAGCTGCACTGGTGTCGCACTTGCGAAAAGCTCACCTCAGCCTCCGTTGGTCAGACGTTCGGTATCCAGCAGCACTTCATCGACCAGACCAAATTCGGCGGCTTCTTCAGCGGTCATATACACATCGCGGTCGGTCACCCGTTCGACTTCTTCGGCGGTATTGCCCGAATGCTTGACGAAAATGTCAATGATGCGCTTCTTCAGGCGGACGATCTCTTCTGCCTGAATGACGATGTCGGAAGCCTGGCCTTGCGCCCCGCCCAGTGGTTGGTGCATGTGCACGGTCGCATTGGGCAGCGCAACTCGCAAACCCGGCTCGCCCGCGGTCAGGATGACTGTGCCAAAGCTGGCGGTGATGCCCACAGCCACCGTGCCGACTGGCGAAGAAATCTGCTGCATCGTGTCATAGATCGCCAAGCCAGAATAGACGGCGCCGCCCGGCGAGTTGATGTAGATCTGGATGCGGCGCTTGGGTCCTTCGCGCTCCAAGAAGAGCAACTGCGCCACGATGAGGTTGGCAATTTGGTCGTTGATGCCCGACCCCAGCATAATGATCCGTTCTTTTAGCAGCAGGGAGAAAATGTCATAGGCGCGCTCGCCGCGGCTGCCCTGCTCGATCACCATGGGAATGACATTGTGAATGTTATTCATCGTTTCCCGCGCACCTTTCTGTGTTATGCGGCTTGTCGTTTATGACTCGCTGCCAGCATCAATAGCGCTGGCTTCTGCAGGGTCTGTCGCCTCAGCGGCAGCAATCTCTACGGCCTCTTCGTCAAGACTTGGCTGATTTTCTAGGGCTTGTCGCAGTTCGTCCGCCGCTTGTGCGCGAAGGGCTTCGATAGCTGCCGTCATATCTTCGCCCCGCCCCAGCGCCACCAGCTTCGCCGACATATGCGCCATTTCGACCTCTTCGCGCATGAAGTTGCGCAAGACTGCATATTGTTCATTGTCAGCGACTTCGCGGCCAAAGCGGGCGTTGAAGGCTTCGAAGCGCATATCAATGTCCGACTCGTCAACATCCGTGCCCAGCTCTTCGCGCAGCTTGTCCATGGTCAGGCTGTGTTCGACGCGCGTCACGGCTTCCTCACGCATGCGTTCGCGCAAGTCGGCATCGCTATTGCCCGTGAAGCGCATGAAATCAGCGAAGGGCACGCCCTGCTGCTCGATCCTGCCTTGGAATTCGCTCAGTTGTTGTTCCAGCTGATAATCCACCGCCACTTCGGGATAATGAATGTCGGCGCCTGCGACGATCCTGGTGATGACCTGCCTGCCATACTCGTCATCATGGCGCTGCTTCGCCTCTTGCTCCATTTCTTCCCGTAGCGCGCTGCGCAGGGCCGCCAGGTCTGTCGCTTGCTCATTGCGCATCTCGCTCACCTCGCGCACGAACTCTTCATCCAGCTCGGGGATTGAGATGGCTTCAATGCGATTGATGGTCACGACAAACTCGACGAGCCGTCCAGCGATAGTCGGATCGGCATCATCGTCGGGGATTGTCAGCTCAAACACGACATCATCGCCCGGCTGGGCATCGACCAGGTTCTCGACAAAGCCATGCACAAACGGGTCTTCGTTGGGGTCGAGGATGATGGGCGTATCTTTTTCGGAGACGAAGGGTTCGCCTTTTTGCGGCGCTGGCGGCGCGACATCCGCTTGATCGGTGTCGGCTGCGTCTTCGTCAAAGGCGCTATCTGCTTCTTCGGGGTCATGGTCGTCCAAAAACTCACTGTCAACATCAATGTACAAACGATGCCCCAGCTGCGCCGTTTCGACCTCGTCGTCAAGCACTTGCAGAAGCTGCATCTGATATTGGCGCAGGCGGTCGTCGACATCCGATTCGTCTATGGTGGGGGCTTCGTAGTCAACCCGGACATCCAGGAAGTTTTTCAAGTCCACGACAGGTCGCATCGGCAGGGTGAAGATGAAGGTGGGCGGGTCGAGCTTGACATCTTCCAGATCGCCCTGTCCAAAGGGATCCACTTTGGACTCTTCCAGCGCTTGGCGATAGATCTCCTGGGTCAGGTCATCCACCGCTTCTTCGATGATTGTGGCTTCGCCCACAGTTTGCGCGACTCGTGAATAGGGCGCTTTGCCTTTGCGAAAGCCGCGAATCGGCACTTGACGCGAGATTTTGCGGGCGGCTTTGCGCTTGGCATTTTCAAATTGCGCTGCCTCAATCTCGGCTGTCAGGCGCGCTTTATGATTTTCTATCCGTTCGACTTGCAGGTTCAATTTGACTTCCCTCAGGTCTACTGTGCTGATTATATTCGTGCCATTCCGGGCAGCGCATTAACAATTGGTTAGAAGTAGAAACCATCCATGTACTGCTCAGTACTGCTCGTTATTTTACACAGAGTTCACAGAGGACACAGAGGACACAGAGAATTAATCACTCGGTGTTCTCATGCATCTCGGTGTACTCGGTGGCTCATTTTATCTATCATTACTGGTTTGGTTATATTGAGCATGCCAAGCCAGATTCTGCGCGAGCCAGAGTCGCTGCAAGTGAGGAAGGAGGGACTCGAACCCTCACCTCAAAGAGACATGATCCTAAGTCATGCGCGTCTGCCAATTCCGCCACTTCCTCACGGGCGCACACAGCATAACGCGGCGGCGGCGCTCATTCAAGGGTGGACGGCTTGAGCAGCTCGACGCTGGATACATCGGTCAAGTCGCTGCTGCGCACCTGGTTCAAGATGCTGTTGACGATCAACGATGCGAAGCGAAACAGCGCCTGCATCTGCGCGATGCGGTCGAGATACAGTCGCGCCAGGATTTGTTGGTCGGCTGGAAGTTCGGATATGGAGTTGGAGATGCGCTGGCGGTTTTCTTCCATGACCGAAAGCGCCCGTTCCATATCGCGCATTTCCCGCCCGCTCATGATCGTAGTGAAAATCTGCCAAAAGTCGGTTTCCGCCTGGTAATACTTGCGCCGCCCGCTGCCGCCGCGCACCCATACCTGCCGCACCATACCCATGTGCTCGAGCGAGCGCATGTTGGTGCTGACGCTGGCTTTGGAGATATCCAGCCGCAACATCATGTCATCCAGCGAAAGCGGCTCTGCGCTCAGCAGCAATGTGCCATAGAGCTGCCCCAGAACCTTGTTGAAGCCGAAGTAATCGGCCAGTTGTCCCAAGCCATCCAACATGCTGTCGTGCACGATTTGCAATTCGCCAGCCAACTGCCGGCTCGCGCCAGGCCCGTTTTGCTTGTTTTCTGCGCTTGACATCATGACCAGGTTCACATGCTTCGGCTCGATCATCCGTCAGCAGTCTAGCACTGTGCGCGCCCGCCTTCAAGTCGGCTGCGCTAGCGAAGCCGGGCTGGCAATGGTAAACTTGGCTTGGCTGCGGGATGTGCACTTGTTGCGGGATTGGTTGTTCTCATGTCGAGCAAGTCTTCGGGCGACATACCCGATATCGTGATCGGACGGCTGCCCTTGTATCTACGTTCCCTGCGGCGCTTGCAAAACGACAGGCAAATGGTAACTTCATCGCACGAGCTGGGAGAACGGCTGGAAATCAGTTCTGCGCAGATCCGCAAAGATCTGTCGCATTTTGGCGGCTTTGGCAAGCAAGGCACCGGCTACCAGGTGGGATTCTTGATCGATCGGCTGGAAGCCGTTTTGCATGTGAACAAAGAATGGCTGGTGGCTGTGGTCGGCGCAGGCAACCTGGGCAGCGCAATATCCCATTATCGCGGCTTCCAGGATCGGGGTTTTCGCATAGCGCATTTGTTTGATATTAGCCCGACAAAAATCGGGGTGCGTCTGGGCGACTTTGTTGTGCGCCCCATCGAAGCGATGGAAGCGACAATCCGCAGCGAAGGCATCAAAATCGCCATGCTGGCTGTGCCGGCCGAGAATGCGCAGACGGTGGCCGATCAGCTAGTGGCGGCTGATATCAAAGCCATCCTGAATTATGCGCCTATCAATATCAATGTGCCCAAGCAGGTGCAGATCCAATATATCGACCCGGTGACGCACTTGCAGCGCATGACCTATTATCTGGGCGATTGAACAAACTGCCGCCCGGCGAGCGTCAAAACGGATTGGCTTGTTCCAGCCGCCGCATGATGGCCGGGTCTTCCAGCGCGCGACCACAGCCTACCACCACATTCAGTTGCGGCGTGTCGGCTTGGTAGACGGGCACACCGGTCGAGTGGGTGAGGTAGCTGTCGATGCCGCGCAACAAGGCGCCGCCGCCGCTGAGCACGATGCCACGATCGATGATATCCGATGACAGCTCTGGGGGCGTCGTGGCCAGCACCGCTTTGACGACTGCCGCGATCTGGCTGAGCGGTTCGGCCAGCGCCTCGACAACTTCGCCCGTGGTGACACGCACCGTACGCGGCAAACCCGATACATTGTCGCGACCCTGGATTTCCATGCTCAATTCTTCGGGCTGGTCGACAGCCGCGCCGATTTGAATCTTGATCGACTCGGCTGTGGGCTGCCCGATAGTCAAGCTATATTTGCGGCGTACATAATTGACGATGCCTTCATCCAGCCGCAGACCGCCGACCCGGCCACTTTCGGCGCGCACGATATTGTTCATCGTCAGCACAGCCGCTTCTGTGATGCCGCCGCCAATGTTGATCACCATGCCACCGGCCGGCGTGCCCACAGGCAAACCCGCGCCCAAAGCCGAAGCCAGCGGCTCCCACATCAGCTGCACTTCGCGCGCGCCCGCCTGCAAAATCGCTTCTCGCACCGCCCTTTTTTCTACGCTGGTCGCGCCAAAAGGCACCGATACCATGACCGACGGTCGAAAGAGGCGGATGCGCCCGGCGATGCGCCCGAAGAAATATTCGAGCATGGCTTCGGTCACTTCGTAATCGGCGATAACGCCATTTTGCAGCGGCCGCATCACCTGAATATCTTCGTCATCGACGCGCCCCAGCATTTCCCGCGCCGGCTGCCCGAAGTCGACGATGCGCTCTTCTTCTGCCAACAGCGCCACCAACGAAGGCTCTTGCAAGACGATGCGCCCGCTGTCATAGATGAGCACATTGACCGTGCCCAAATCTAAGCCAAGCCGCTTTCCAAATTGGACCATGTGCCTGCTCAATACATGGATGTCGTTTCATTGTCCATTGTAACGCAAAAAGAAACGGTCGGACACGACTTTGCGGTTCCGAGCGCGACGAACTGAGGATGGTATGTGTGCGGCGACTTTGGACGGCTTAGGTTTCGCTGGCGTCTTCGTCAAGGATGCGCAGCATAGAGCCGCGACTGCGAATTTTTTGGCTGATGCGCACAGCCAGCTGGGCGCGCCGCAGGGCCAGCTCTGCCTGGCGATAGGCTGCGCCGGGCGGTCCTTCTGCCAGCAGCTGCTGGGCGCGTTCGCGGGCGGACTGGGCTTCTTGCAAGTCCAGCGCGAAAGACGATTCGGCCAGATCGGCCAGGACAACCACCTTGTCGGGGCGCACATCGACCACGCCGCCATAGATGGCAAAGCGCTCTTCGGCTTCGCCCTTGCGCACGACCAACTCGCCATAGCCCATGGTCGTCAAGACTGGCGCGTGATTGGGCAGCACGCCCATTTCGCCTTCGACAGCCGGCACCATGACCATATCGGCTGCGGGTTCGTCGAAGATTTTTTCGGCTTGTGTTACCAGCTCGACATGGATTGGCATGCGCGCCCCCTAGTCTGCATCGCGATTGGCGAAGCGCTCCAGCACATCCTCGATGGGACCGCTCATATAAAAATCCTGCTCGGGGATATGGTCGACTTCGCCGTCGAGGATCATGCGGAAGCCGCGCACAGTATCGCGGATAGGCACATAGCGCCCGGCTTGGCCTGTGAATTGCTCGGCCACGAACATGGGCTGGCTGAGGAAGTTTTCCATTTTGCGAGCCCGCGCGACCAGCACTTTGTCATCGTCCGAAAGCTCTTCGACGCCCAGGATTGCGATGATGTCTTGCAAGTCTTTGTAGCGCTGCAAAACCTGCTGCACTTCGCGGGCAGTGCCATAGTGATCTTCGCCAACGACTTCGGGCTGCAAGATGTTGCTGGTGCTTGCGAGGGGATCTACCGCCGGGAACAATCCGCGCGCCGCAATCGACCGCTCCAACGCAATCGTACTGTCCAGATGCGTGAATACCGCGACTGGCGCCGGGTCTGAATAATCGTCAGCGGGCACATAGACCGCCTGCATGGAGGTGATTGAACCATTGCGCGTCGAGGTGATGCGCTCTTGCAGCATACCCATCTCTTCGCCGAGGTTGGGCTGATAGCCGACTGCCGATGGCATGCGACCCAGCAGCGCCGATACCTCTGCCCCCGCCAGCGAATAGCGGAAGATATTGTCGATGAAGATGAGCACATCACGCCCTTGATCGCGGAAATACTCAGCCATGGTCAAGCCGCTCAAACCCACGCGCAGACGCACGCCAGGCGGCTCATTCATTTGCCCGAAGACCATGGCCAGCTTGTCCAGCACATTGGCTTCTTTCATTTCGTGATACAGGTCGGTGCCTTCGCGGGTGCGCTCGCCCACGCCCGCAAAAACCGACAAGCCATCGTGCTGGGTGGCGATGGAATTGATGAGCTCTTGGATGGTGACTGTCTTGCCGACCCCCGCGCCGCCAAAGATGCCTGTCTTGCCGCCTTTGGTCATCGGGGCGACCAAGTCGATGACTTTCATGCCCGTCTCAAAGACTTCGATGGTCGGCGACTGGTCTTCAAACGAAGGCGCGTCGGCATGAATGGGGCGGCGTTCGGCTTCATCGGGCACTGCCTCGCCCATATCGACCGGTCGGCCCAGCACATTGAAGATGCGCCCCAACGTCGGCTCGCCCACGGGCACGGCAATGGGCTGGCCAGTCGCATAGGCGCTGGCACCGCGCGCCAGGCCATCGGTGGAATCCATGGCGACTGTCCGCACAGCGCTTTCGCCCAAATGCAGCTCGACTTCCAGCACCAGGGCGTCTTCGTCCTCGCGCGGGACTTCGATCGCGTCAAAGATATCGGGCAATTGGCCTGCGGGGAATTCCACATCGACCACATTGCCCAGCACCTGCGTAACCGTCCCTTGCATATCCGCCATCTCAGTTGCTCCTCATCTGTATAGCTGTGGAACCGCGCCCGTTGACGCCGTTCAACGATTGTGGTCTGTTTTCGTCCGCGTCCAGGATAGCCTGGGCTGAATTGTCGATCGCCTGCTGCAGCGCGTTTGCGCCGCCGACAATATCCAGGATCTCGGCTGTGATAGCCGCTTGGCGCGCCTTGTTGTATTGCAACGTAAGGTCGGCAGTCAGCTGGGTGGCATTGTCGGTCGCGTTGCGCATGGCGGCCATCCGCGCGGCGTGCTCGCTGGCTTGCGCTTCCAGCAGCGCTTGATACAACTGCAACTCGGTGAAGCGAGGCACAATCTCGTCGACCACCGCTTCGGCGCTGGGTTCGTAGTCATAATTCTGGATGCCGCCGCTGACCATCGCCACATCTTTGACATATTCTGCCGCCACTTGTTTGGCGATTGTGTGCGTGGTCAAGGGCAGCCAGCCCAGCACGGCGGGCCTTTGCGCCAGCATGTTGATGAAGTCGGTGTAGGCGATTAATACCTCGTCGGCCTCGCCATCCAGGTAGGCGTCCATGGCGATGCGCGCGATGGGCCTGATATCGTTCAAGGTTGGTTCGGCGGGCATATCGGTGAACGAGGCGATGATATTCGCGCCCAGCCTGGCAAGAGAATCGCGCCCCTTGCGCCCGACAGCGACATAATCGACCGGCTTGCCCAGGCGCGTTTCAAAAGCCTGCGCCACGCGCAAAATGTTGGTGTTGTATGCGCCGGCCAATCCGCGGTCGGATGTAATCACCACAACCATCACCCGCTTAACTTCTTCGCGCTCGGTCAGCAGCGGATGCAGGGGCAGATTCTTGCTGGCAGCCTGGATATTGATCAAGATTTCCCAGGCTTTTTCTGCATAGGCGCGGCTGGCGAAGACACGCGCTTGTGCCCGGCGCACGCGCGATGCCGATACCGCCTCCAGCGCCCGCGTAATCTGGGCGATATTGCGCACGCTGCGGATGCGATTCTTTACTTCTCGGAGCGTCGGCATTTAGTATCTCCTCACGCCGATTCTGCTGGGATGCGCCCTGCTGCCAGCGCGCAATGCCTCAAGGTGCATATCAAGTACTCCTCCGCTAACCAGCCCAAGCGCCACCTAGCCCCAAGCCTCGTTGAAGGTCTTGATGGCCGCCTCCAGCTGTTGCTGGATATGGTCTTTGGCGCGGGCGTTGCGGTTGTCGCGAATGAATGCGCCGCTATCGGCGAACTGGGTGCGCCAACTGCGCAGGAACTCTTCTTTCCAGGCCAACATGCGCTCGACCGGCACCTCGTCTGTCAAGCCGCTGGTGCCCGCATAGGTCAAAGCCACCTGCTCGTCCAGCGAAAGCGTCTGATACTGCACCTGCTTGAACAGCTCGGTCAAACGCAGTCCGCGATCCAGTTGCTGCTGGGTGGCGCGGTCGAGGTTGGAGCCAAATTGCGCGAAAGCCGCCAGATCGCGGAATTGCGCCATCTGCAGCTTCAGACCGCCCGCCACATCTTTCATGGTGCGCGTCTGTGCGGCCGAGCCAACGCGGCTGACGCTGATGCCCGTGTTCAAGGCGGGGCGCAAACCGGCGTTAAACAGCTCGGACTCAAGATAAATCTGCCCATCAGTGATGGAGATGACATTGGTGGGGATAAAAGCCGATACATCGCCGAGCAACGTTTCGATGACGGGCAGCGCGGTGAGGCTGCCACCGCCGCGTTCGTCGCTCAGTTGGGCGGCGCGCTCTAGCAGGCGGCTGTGCAAATAGAAGACATCGCCGGGGAAGGCTTCGCGGCCCGGTGGGCGGCGCATCAACAGCGATACCTGGCGATAGGCGTTGGCGTGCTTGGACAAGTCGTCGTATATGACCAGCGCGTCTTTGCCATTTTCCATGAACCACTCGCCGATCGCGCAGCCGGCATAAGGCGACAGGTATTGCAGCGCCGCCGCATCCGATGCCGAAGCGACCACGATGGTCGTGTATTCCATCGCGCCTTCACGTTCCAGGGTCTCGCGGATGCGCGCTACTTCGCCACGCCGCTTGCCGATAGCCACATAGATGCAAAACATGTCTTCGCCGCGTTGGTTGACGATTGTGTCCAGCGCAACGGCGGTTTTGCCCGTCTGGCGGTCGCCAATGATGAGCTCGCGCTGCCCACGTCCGATTGGGATCATGGTGTCGATGGCGAGAATGCCCGTCTGCACGGGTCTGTCCACGCTGCGGCGCTCCATCACACCCGGAGCGATGCGTTCGATATTGTAATATTCGTCGAACTGGATGGGTCCGCGCCCGTCAATCGGCTCGCCCAGCGCATTGACAACGCGCCCCACCATGCCCATGCCCACTGGCACCGAAGCGATGCGGTTGAGCGCGTGCACGCTGTCGCCTTCCTGGATGTCGTCATAAGCGCCCATGATGATGACGCCGACATTGTCTTTCTCCAGGTTGAAGGCGATGCCAGCCACGCCATTTTGGAATTCGACCAACTCGTTGTAGCGCACATTTGCCAAACCAGAAACGCGCGCAATGCCATCGCCGACCTCTTCTACATAGCCGACTTCGACAGATGCGAGGGCGTCCAGCTCAATATCGCGGATTTGCTCGAGGATCGATTCGTAGATATTGTCTGCCATTCGGCGGCTCCTTGCCTCAATTTCGTGTCCGTATTGACGAAACTCCTGCCATTGTAGCGCAGGGATGGCTGCTTGTCTATATTTTCACAAACAAGTTTTGCTCGCTTCTGGGGGCTGCAGCGGTCATTCCCCGCCCAGCGCCTGCGAACGCCGATAGGCCGCCCACACGCCCTCGGAAAGCACTGTGCGCAAGCCACCTTTTTCCATCTCGTGCAGCGCCGCCGCCGTCGTCCCGCCCGGGCTGGTGACCTGATTGCGCAGCTGGGCAGAATGCAAGCCCGATTGCCGCGCATAAAGCACCGAGCCGAGCAAGGTCTGCGTCACCAGCGCCTCGGCATCGCGCCGCGCAAAGCCCATGTGCACGCCCACATCGATGAGCGCCTCCATGAACATGAAGACATAGGCAGGTCCAGAGCCGCTGAGCGCTGTCGCCATATCCAGGAAGCCTTCGTCAGCCGCATAGATCTGTTCGCCCAGCGCGCCCAACAGCTTTTCGGCTTGCTTGCGCTGCTCCGCTTCGACCTCGTTGGCGGCGGTCCAGACTGTGATGCCCTGCCCGATCTGCCCCGGCGTATTGGGCATGGAACGGACAACGCGCGGATTGCCCAGGCGCTCGGCGATCGTCGACGAGGGCACGCCCGCCACGATGCTCACGATCAGCCGCACCCCGCCGACCCGGCCGCTCAGTTCTGGCAGCACGACATCCATGCCCTGTGGCTTGACTGCCAGCACGAGCACATCGGCTTTTTCAGCCGCCTGGACATTGTTGGTGGTCGTGCCAATGCCATATTTGGCGCGCAACCCGCGTAAATGTTCGGCTCGCGGGTCGGACGCGGTAATCTGCTGCGCTGCCAGCAGCCGCTGATGCAGCAAGCCGGCGATGATCGCCTCGCCCATCACGCCCGCGCCTATGAAAGCAACAGATTCGCCATTGAATGCCATACTCGCCCTCAATTCTTGCGATGGGTTTCGTCAAAGTGGTGGCTGAGCAAATAGAAGCTGCGCCGCCGGCCTTCGAAGACATCGCTGACAAAGTCGGTAATGATGTAGCCCGCAGCGAAAATCTGCGTGAAAACATCGCGGATGTGCCCCCGCCAATCGTCCGCCAGCCCGCGCTCGGATGCCTCCAGCCGGATGAAGTCGCCGGGGATCTCCACCAGCGCGAATGTCGAGCCAGGCACGGCTGTCATCGGGCGCGGCTTCAGCCACTCGCCAACGGGCATTGCGCGGTTGACAATGGGCGTGCGCACATCCAGGTAGTGTGTCAGATTTAGCTGGCTGCCTGCGCCACGCGCACGGGTCTCGGCACGGCGCTGCGTCACCCACCATTCGACCACCAGCCGGTCGGAACGCAGTGTATCGCCTGCTGTCAGCCCAAAATAATTGGCGGAGTAGCGCTGCACCACCGCCCCCAGCTTGCGGATATTGAGGTGGGCGTTGGCGGCGAGCAGCGGGTCGTAGGTCCAGGTTATCAAGCGGATGGCTTGCTTCAAGGCGATCTCGCGCTGCGCCAGTTTCAAGCGATAGCCGATGCTGCGGCCACGATAGCCTTGCAGCACGACCATGCGCTTGGACATGATGAGCAGGTTGGCCATGGCTGGTCGCGCGGCGCGGTCGTCCATGTCGATGTCTGTGCCGATGAATCCCATCACAAAACCAACCAGCCGCTCCTGCACATATGCGCCCAAAACATGTCCGCCGTGCAGCGCCAGGGAATAGAGCATGTGGCGCGGCACGAGGTTGCCGGCATCGTGCCCCCAATAGGTCTTCTGCAGCTCGACCACTTCATCCAGTTGCTGCGCGCGCAGCAAACGTTGGATGCGCAACTCGTTCATGGCTGTGCGCCTTCAACCGATGCGCGGACGGCGGCGGAAACTGGCGCGCAAGGCAGAACGCAGGTGCGGCCGCTGCGGCAGGTATTGCAACAGGGTTTCTTCGAACCGGCGCGGCAGAAAGCCAAAATAATCAAACACCCCGCTCAATGGCGCTGCCCGGTTGGCAGCCAGGATATCCAGCCACTGGCTCGTCATCAGCGCGCGCGGCAGCAGCATGCTATACATACCAGCTGTGGCGCGCAGCAGATAGGGCGGCAAAGGCACAATCGCGCGGCGCATGCCTGTAACGCGCATGACAGTGCGAACCAGGTCGAGCAGCGACATATACTCCGCGCCACCGATCTCGACAGTCGCGTCAACCAGGCGCACGCGACTCAGGCTACGATATATGGCTTCGACCAGGTCGTCAATATAGATAGGATGCAAGACAACCTCGCCACGTCCGGGCATGAAGAAGAAGAACGGGTTCAGACGCAGCATGCCCGCGATGTGGTTCACGAATCCGTCTTCGGGACCATACACGATGCCGCTGCGGATGATCGTGTAGGCAACGCCGCTGTTGCGCAGCAGGTCTTCCACTTGCCCTTTGACGCGATGCAAGGTGTACGCCGATGATGGCGAAGCGCCCAGTTGACTCACTGTGATGATGCGGCCAACACGAGAAGCACGCGCAGCAGCCGTCAAATTGGCTGTTCCGACGCGCTCGAGCCGATCCAGGTCGCGCTGCCCGCCCCACCACAGGGCGTTGGCAAGGTGGATGACCGCATGACAGCCGCTGACCGCGCGGAAGACCGCTTCTTCATCCAGCAAGCTGCCGACGACAATTTCTGGAGCATGGGCAGATGCCGTGTCCCAGGGCAGTTGACGCAGTTGGCGCTCGGTCAACAAGCAGCGTATGGGCACAGTCGCGTGCATCAGCCGCTGCATCAGATGCCGTCCGACCAAGCCCGTCGCGCCAGTAACCAGAATCATCAGGTGGCTCGCTTGTGAAGCCGCTACAACACCCCGGCATGCAAGGCAATTGCGCGGGGCAGAAGAGAACATAGTATAGGGTAAAGAAGTAGCCACCTCAATCCCCCTGACAGGTCTGGGCGAGGATGACCCCCACCCCAAACCCCTACCCCAAAATGAGGGAGGGGCTTTTCACACCCCATCAATCCACCTGTCGGGTCGGGGGGGAGGCAAGCGCTGGCTACCCTCTCTGACTCGTCGGGGAGGGGCTGGGGGAGGGGTAAAATGGGCGAGTCACCGCCTCGCCCCTACGCAGTCTCTTTGGGGAGGGGCTGGCGGAGGGCTTGGCCACCCTCTCCGTATTGACGGGGAAGGCTCGGTGACGGGGCATCGATGCAACGCCAGCTCGCCGGGCGTGTTATTATTGATGGATGATGAAAAGGACATAAAGTCAAGAGAGGCGCAGTTTGGATAAAAAGCGTATCGTGATCACCGGCCTGGGCATCGTCTGCCCGACCGGCAACAGCCTGGAAGAAGCCTGGTCAAATACAGCCGCTGGCGTCAACGGCATTGATTACATCACACGTTATGACCGCTCGCTGACGCAGAATCAGCTGGCGGGCGAGGTCAAAGATTTCGACCCCGACAAGCTGTTTGGACGCAAGGAAGCGCGCCGGCTCGACCGCGTCGCCCAGTTCGCGCTGGAAGCCAGTCGCCAGGCGATGGCAGACAGCCAGCTGCCCGTGACAGAGGCCAACCGCTACGAGGTCGGCTGCATAATCGGCTCGGGCGTGGGCGGCATAAACTCCTTTGTCGAGGCGCAGCAAGGCATCGATTCGCGCGGGCATCGTGGTATCAAGCCCATGGCCATCCCCAAGATTCTCAGCGACTCCTGCTCCGGCGCGATATCGTTGCTATTTGGGCTGCGCGGACCGAATCATTGCATCGTCACCGCCTGCGCATCGGGCAACAATGCAATCGGCGAAGCCATGCACATCATCCGGCGCGGCGATGCCAAAGCCATGATTGCCGGCGCATCGGAAGCAGCCATCGTGCCGCTGTGCGTGGCTGGCTTCAACAATATGACGGCGCTCAGCCGCAACAACGACCGCGATACCGCCTCGCGCCCCTTCGACCTGCAGCGCGATGGCTTTGTGCCGGGCGAAGGCGCAGGCGTGCTCATCCTGGAAGAATTGACATTTGCGCGCGACCGCGGCGCGAAGATCTATGCCGAGTTGTTGGGATATGGACACACTTCGGATGCGCATCACATCACGGCACCCATGGAAAGTGGCGAAGGCGCGGCCAAAGCGGTCGAGTTTGCCTTGCGCGATGCGGGCCTAAGCGGAGACGACATCGACTACATCAACGCCCACGGCACCAGCACACCCCTGAATGACACTGCCGAAACGAACGCCCTCAAGCGCGCCCTGGGAGAACGCGTCTACGAAATTCCGGTGAGCTCGACCAAGTCCATGACCGGGCATTTGCTGGGCGGTGGCTCGGCGATTGAAGCTGTTTTTTCTATCATGGCCATTCGCGAAAACTTCATCCCGCCGACCATTCATTTGCACACAGCCGACCCCAGCTGCGACTTGAACTATGTGCCCAATGCGGGCATCAAGCACGAGGTGCGCCGCGCGATGTCCAACGCATTCGGCTTCGGCGGGCACAACGCCGTGCTGGTCTTTGGCGAACACACTCAAAATGGCCCAGTCTAGCCCGCCCGGCGCAGAGACGGCGGCAGCGCGTTTTGCCCATGTCATCGGCTGGGGCATGGCCGTGCCCGAGCAGGTCATGACCAATGACGATATCGCCGCTTTCGTCGAAACCAACGACGATTGGATTTTCACGCGGACCGGCATCCGCCAGCGATATATCGCGCATGAAGCCGAATCGACGGCCACCCTGGCATACAATGCAGCGCGACAGGCGCTGGAAGTCGCGGATATTTTGCCGACTGATTTGGACTTGATCATCGTCGCCACGTCAACCGCCGAGAACATCTTTCCCAGCACAGCCAGCCAGGTGCAGGATTGGCTGAATGCGAGCGAGGCTGGCGCATTTGATTTGAGCGCAGCCTGTTCGGGCTTTGTGTATGCTCTTCAGCTGGCGGCCGATTCGATTCGCGCTGGTTCGATCACCTCGGCCTTGGTGATCGGCGCGGAAACCATGAGCCGCATCATCGACTGGACCGACCGCAGCACTTGCATCCTCTTTGGCGATGGCGCCGGCGCGGTAGTCTTGCGCGCCAGCGATGCGCCAGGTGGCGTGCTGTCCAGCGTGCTTCGCTCCGATGGCGCCGGGGCAGATTTGCTGGCCGTCCCCAGCGTCGGCAGCATCGATGCCAAGGACTCGCCGGCCGGCGCCAACGGCAATCAATTCTACAAGATCAGCATGGCGGGCGGCGAGGTGTTCAAGTTTGCCACGCGCGTCGTCAGCGACAGCATCGAACAAGCCTGCCGGCTGGCCGAAGTCAAAGTCGAAGACATCGATCTGGTTGTTCCGCATCAAGCCAATCGGCGCATATTGAAGGCGGCGGCTCGCAAGCTGGGCATCGACATCGCCAAGTTCATGAGCAATGTCGAGCAGTATGGCAATACTTCGGCAGCCTCGATACCCATCGCTTTGTGCGAAGCTATCGAACAGCGGCGCATACACAACCGCGATCATATTGCGCTGGTCGGCTTTGGCGGCGGCTTGACCTGGGCGTCCATGATCATCCGCTGGGGAGTGCCCAAACCCAGCGAGCAGCACGGATCGCTCATCAAACGTCAACAGCGGCATGTGCAATATCGCATTGCCAGGCTGCGGCGTTTGCGGCGGCGGGTGGCGCGGCGCTTGCAATCCAGCAGCTTTTAGCTGGCCGGCGTGATGGTCGGCAATGGATCGCTGATGTAGATGTGCACCAGACAGTGCGCTTGCAAGCTGTTGGTGATATCAAAGACCATCAAGCGAAACTGATATTCGCCCGCTTCATAACCCGCCGGCACAAATTGGCTGAACTCCGCGCGCTCCCGCACTTCCACGGCTTGGTCGGCAATCACTTGAAATGCGCCCAATGTACTCGCCCCGCTGATTTCTAATGTGGCGTAGGAAAACTGATCGGCATAGAGCGTGCCAACCACAGGGATTGGCTGGAAGACGCGCATGCCATTGCCCGGCACTTGCAGCTGGGCTTGCGGAGAGTCGCAGCCACTGGGCGGGTCGGACGGGATAATCGTGCCGACTGGCGTGGGTGTGGGCAGGGGTGTAGCGCGAATTTGGGCAACCTGGTCGGCCGAGCGCGGCAGCGGCACAGGCTCTATGCCCAGATTCGCAGCTGGCTGGCCCGGCACTGGCGTCTCGAAGGTGTCGAATTCTGCAGCTACTTCGGCAACCAGCGCATCGATTTGCTGGTCGCGCAGTAGCTCGGGCACAATCACGGCTTGCACGCCAGCCAGGATGATGGCGAGTTCCAGCAGCAGGATGACGGCGGTGAGCGCATTTTGCCGGCGATAGCGTGCCAGGTCGCGCTCCAGCTCGAAGTATGACGAACGCAGTTCTGCGCCATGCACGAGGACGCGGCGCAGCGAATACAAGATGCCAGCCGCCAACAGAAAATAGATGCCAATGGCGACTTGATCAATCAGCGCGACAAAGCCAATCATGGCGGAAAGTCGTTCAGCACGCCCTTTAGGGTGGTGGTCAGCCTTGGCACGATGATCTCGCCCGCTTCCAGCACTTCCTGGTGATTGGTTTCCAAATCGCCATCGACCTGGTCGATAGCGCAATTGGTGATGCCCGAGAAGGCCAGAACGCGCAGGCCAGCGTGCCGCGCAACCAGCACCTCATGCGTGGTCGACATGCCGACTGCGTCTGCGCCCCAAGCCCGCAGCATGCGGATCTCGGCGGGCGTCTCGAATGCCGGTCCTGAAAGTGAGCAATACACGCCGCTGTATAAGGGGATGTTGTGCCGGGCAGCCACCTGCAGGGCTTTTTCTCGCAAAGGGCGATCGTAGGCCTGCGCCAAGCCAACAAATCGCACGCCCAAGGCTTCATCGTTGGCGCCCATCAGCGGGTTCGCCCCCACCATGCCCGGCAGGTTGATGTGGTCTGCCAGCAGCATCAAATCGCCAACCTGGTATGCCTTGTTGATGCCGCCAGCCGCGTTGGTCAAGATGACAGTGTGCAGGCCCAGCGCTTTCATCACGCGGATGGGGAATGTCACCTGCTGCATGCTGTAGCCTTCGTAGAAATGGGCTCGGCCTTGCATGACAGCGACAACCTGCCCTTCCAGCCCGCCGATAACCAGATTGCCCCGATGCCCGTGCACGGTCGCAGCTGGCCAACCTGGAATCTCTGCATAGGGGATGACGGTGCGTCGCTGGAGCTCGTCAGCCAGCTTGCCCAGCCCAGAGCCCAGCACCAGGCCAATCTGCGGCTGAATCGTCAGGCGGCCGAGGATGGCATCGGCTGCCCTTTGGTAGTCGTCGCTTGTGAACATCGTCTGCCCTTTGGCACAACGACATCATAGCACAAGCTGCTGGTTCTCGGTATAATTTGGGCAGCGGCATTTTGGAATCCGCGCGCGAGCCAGGCACAGCTGCCGCAGAACAACCTCATGATAGCCGAATTGCCCAGACAGGGTGGGATTGACATTTGAACGACATCCGCAGGCAATTTCGTGCCGCCACCATTTTGATTCTCATCGTGATCCCCGTGGGCATACTCGGCTATGTGCTGATTGAAGGCCGACCGTGGTTCGAGGCTATCTACCTGACCATCATCACGCTGACAACCATTGGCTTTGGCGATATCGTCCCCACGACGCCACTGGGGCGGCTGTTTACGCTGGCGCTTATCTTTACCGGGTTGAGCGCGCTGGCATTCTTTCTGTCATCGTCGTTCGCCCTGCTCTTCAGCGCCGAAGCCATGGCGCGCCGCCGACAGATGCGCAACAAACGCAAAATCGGCAGGCTGAGCAATCATTACATCATTTGCGGAAGTGGCGAAATGGTCGACAAGACCATCGGCTATGTCTTGAATGGCGCTCGCATCCGCCGCAAACAATATCAGGATATCCGCTTCCAGCCCATTGAAGCCCGGCTACGGCGCATTCCTGGCGGCGCACAAGGACTGAACGGCTTGATGCGCAGGCTATTCGCGCTTTACCTGCAGCTCTTTCATGACCAAACCACCTTGCTCGATCTTCTCGTGGTGGTTACCGAAGACAGCGACTATGCCGAACATCTGCGCAGCGCCGGCATCCTGGTTATTGGTGGCGACCCATCGGACGACGACATGCTGCTGGCGGCCGGGGTCGCCCGCGCCCGCGCCATGATCGTCATGCTCGACCAAGACGCGGAGAACCTGCTGACTGTCTTGAGCGCGCGCAACCTGAACTCGCGCCTGTACATCACCGCCGATGTGGTAGAAGACAGACTGAGGCTCAAGATGATCAAAGCTGGCGCCAATGTGGTGCTTGCGCCCTATGAAGTTGCCTCGCAATTTCTCAACAGCGCCACACTGCGGCCCGCTGTCAACGACTTCTTCAACAGCATCCTCTTCGACCAAGAGACGCAACATCAGATCACGCAGTTGGAATTGGAAGCCGGCTCGCCCTGGATCGGCAAGCGCATCAGCGATTTGCATCTGGCTGAGCAATATGATGCTGGCGTCATCGGCATACGTTTGGAAACAGCCACCTTTTTGCATTCTCCAGACAGCAGCCGCGTCTTGCAAGAAGACGAGATCTTGCTGTGCGTGGCACCAGGACCGATGATCCCGCTGCTGCAAGGCGAATGTCTGCCCAAGGGCAGAAACGAAATGCGCTTCGCCACTTTCCAGCGGCTGGTGCAATCACGCGAGTCGAAGCAGCTCGACCAGCTGCTCAGCCTGGATGAGAGCGAAAGAGCCGTCCAGGATATGGCGAAACACTTCGTCATCTGCGGCGATGACCACATCATCGAGAGCGCCGTCCGTTTTCTCGATCCGGCGCGCCCATTTGTCTTGCTGACGAACGACGCGGCGTTGGCAGAGGGCTGGCAAGCGCGTGGCTTCCGCGTCATTTTGGGCGATTCCACCCACGACCGTGTCTTGCGCAAAGCTGGCGTCGAACGCGCCCAAGCCATCATGATCTCCATGCGCGACCGGGCTGCGGCCGTCTTGACTGTGCTGTCATCGCGCAGCATCAGCAAGTCGCTGCTGATTTCGGTTACAGCCACCACCGATGACATGATCGACAAGTTGTGGCGGTCGGGCGCAGACCGGGTCGTCAGCCCTTTCCATGTCGCCGCCCAACTTGTGCTGCTGTCTACGACCCGCCCAGAGATCGCCGAATTCTTGCAGCATGTGCTCTACAATGAACAGACGCAACTGGAAACGGCGGAATTTTATATGGAAGACGATTCGCCCTGGATCGGCAAGACCTTGCGACAGCTCTCGTTAGCCGACCGCTACCAGGCTGGTGTCATCGGCATACGCAGAGCCAAAAGCGCGCAGTATGTCTATGCGCCGCCTCTCAATCAAGTGGTGCAGCCCTACGAGGTGCTGATCGTGATTACGCCCATGCGCTACTTTGACAAAATGCGCGAGGAAGCCAGCGGGCCTATCAATCGCAGACCCGTCACATTGCGTCTGCAATTCGACGCCAAAGCCAGCGGCAGCCAGTCGCGCGATATGCTGCGAGAATTGCTCGAGCAGCAAGACAGCTAGCGCGCCTGCGACCACAACAGCCTTTGAGCCGTTGCCAGGTCCCCGGCCGTGGGCACAGCAAACCCGGTCTGTTGGTCGAGCACAGCGCAACGGTCATGGAAGTGCTGGACTATCGCGCCCAGGCTGTCCCCGCGTGGCAGCGCAGCGATGTCTGCCCAGTATCGCCGACCGACGATGGCCGATGCGCTTTCAGCCAGGCCAGCGCCGGCAACGATGAACTCGCCATCGCCACGCGCATAGGCAGTCAGCAGTTGATAGATACATTTTGGAGTCAAGCAATTGCCCTGAGCAGGCACGACCAGCGCCGCAGCGACATGGGCTGGCAGCGCGCGGAATCCTGCTGCCAAGGCAGAGACTGCGCCACCCTGGCGAAAGCGCCTGTCGTGAATGGTCGTTGCGCCCAGCGGCTTCAAAATAGCGCGCACTTGGGCAGCGCCTGCGCCGGTAACGACCCGGATGTGGTCGATCCGCGAGCGCATCAGTTGTTCGGTTGTCTGGGCAACAGTTCGGGCCGCGCTCTCTGCCAGCACGACCGCGCCGACAGCCCGCTGCAGTTCGCCGACTGGTTCAAGTCCCCGCACCGAGCCCATCGCCACGCCATGCACGCGCGGGCTTTGCAAACACAAGCGCGCGATCAACCTGGCACGGCCGCGAACATAGCCGCGCGCCGGCACCTGGTTCAGATACACCACGACTCGCGCCGATTTGGGCACGCCGCGCAAGCCCAGGGTTTCGTCTCGCAACACCTGCGCCAGCCAAGCCGACTTCACCGGCGAATTCCACGCGAAGCCATACCGATCGATCATCGCGGCCGGGTTGTAGACATGCGCTTCATCCAGCGGGGCACCCAGCGCGCTCAATGAGGCCACCGGCACCACCAGCGAGGTTTCCAGTGGGATTTGCGGCTCATCGGCGCGGGGAGCTTTGAATGGCAAGCCAGCCGCATCATCGGCTTCGACCAGCAAAATGTCGGAATCCACGCGGTCCAGCAGGTCGCGCGTCCATGCAAGCGGCGGACCATACACAGCGCCAGCGCGGATATCGTCATGCAGCAGCACAAACTGATCTTCGGTCAGCGCCTGCGAGATGGCGCGCGCAGAGACGCGGCAGGAGATGGCTCGTGGGAAAAGCGACAGCTGATCGGTCGCCAACCGCGATGTCGTGGTCGCCAGCACGCGCCAGCCCGCCTCGGCCAGTTCATAACCCAGGCCAACCAGCAAGGAAGACTTGCCGCCAGCGCCGATAAAAGCGACGACATCGCCCGGGACAACGCCAAATGCTTTTTGCAACTGCATACGCGGCCTGGCTCCTGCCGTAGGAACTCGCTGGCTAGTCCAGCTTGGACAGTCGCAATGATAACATGAAATGGGCTGGCAGGCGCGTTTAGACCTCGCCTATCCCGGCCGCGCGCAAGGCGGCCACGACCTTCTGGGCGGTGAATGGCTGCGAGTCGATCCAGACGCCGGTCGCAGCATATATCGCCGCGGCAATAGCGGGCGCCAAAGGCAAGAAAGGCATTTCTGCCATGCCACGCGCGCCCCAGGGACCAATCGGGTCGGGATACTCCAGCACGACCGACTTGACGCGTGGCGGCACATCCAGCGATGTCGGGATCAAATAAGTCGACAAATAGGGATTCAATATGCGCCCATCACGAGAAACGAGGTATTCCATCAGCGCATAGCCTTGCGCCTGGACGATCGCGCCTTCAATTTGCCCTTCAAGCTGCTGCCGGTTGATGACCTTGCCAACATCGTTGGCGCAGACGACTTCCAGCAATTGCACCTGCCCGGTTTCAATATCGACTTCTACCTCGACAGCCTCGGCGACATACCCATACGCGAAGTTGGGCTCGGCATAACCCGTCTGCGGGTCGAATGGCGTCGTCTCGGGCGGATGATACATGAACTCGGCTTTGGCGGGGCGCTCTTCATCCTGCCACTTGCGCAGGGCGAGTTCAGCCGCGCCGCGAATGGCATTGCCCGACATGAACGACAGGCGCGATGCCGAAGCGCTGCCCGATGAGCCCGATGTTGCCGTATCAGAAGCGACCAGCTGCACGCGCTCGAAAGAGACGCCCACCGCGTCAGCCGCCATCTGCATCAATGCCGTGTGCGCTCCCTGCCCCACATCTGCGCCAGCATGGTACAAAATGACGCGCTCAATCTCGGCGCTGCCCCACAGTTCAATGCCCGCCCAGCAATGCTCTGGAAAGCCAAAGCTGAAGCCGACATTTTTGAAGCCTCCAGCCAAGCCGCGTCCACGCCGTTTGCTGCTGTCGGACGGGGCGACAGGCGCTTGCAACTGCCAGCCCGCTTCTCCCTGCCGCCACCACGATTCGGCTCCGCAGGCTGCAAACACTTGTGGCATGCTGACGCCGGGCGGGAATGGCGTACCCACCGAACCCAGGCTGCCCTCGCCAATGCTGTTCTTCAGGCGGATCTCCAGCGGATCCATGTTCAGCGCCGCCGCCAGCCGGTTCATCTGCCCTTCTGCCGCCAGCAAAGCCTGGGGAGCGCCGAAACCGCGAAATGCGCCAGACGGGATGTTGTTGGTGTAGACGGCGTAGCTATCGATATGAATATTCTCGACTTCGTAAGCGCCGCTGACAGTCAAATGCGCGTTGCCCAGCACTTTGTTGGATGTGTAATTATAGGCGCCGGCATCGCCGATGACTTCGCACTCCATGGCGGTGAGCAGGCCTTCGCGGGTCGCCCCCCACTTCGCCCGCACTTTGATTGGATGCCGTTTGTGGTGGTAGCGAATGGATTCTTCACGATTCCACTGGATTTTGACCGGGCGGCGCAAGTTCCAGGCCGCCAGCGCCAGCACAATTTGCACGGACATATCTTCGCGCCCGCCGAAGGCCCCGCCGATCGCCGGGTAAATCACGCGCACCTGCTCGGGCGGCAGGTCCAGCGCATGATATATCTGCTCCTGGTCTTCGTGCGTCCATTGTCCAGCCACGACGACGGTCACGCGCTCGGCTTCGTCGATATAGCCCAGGCCAGCCTCGGGCTGCAAGTAGGCATGTTCTTGCCAGGTTGTTTCGTATACGGCTTCGACGACGACATCCGCCGCTCGCCAGCCAGCCGCCATATCGCCCCTGCGGATGCGATAACGCGCCACCAGGTTGTCCGCGCAGTCGGGGTGCAGCTGTGGCGCAGCTGCCAGCATAGCCGCTTCGGCATCAAACACAGCGGGCAAATCTTCGTACTGCACCTGGATTAACGCGATGGCTTGCTCGGCGATCGCATCGGTCTCGGCGACAACCACCGCCAGCATATCCATATAACAGCGGACGACATCTGTCCCGGCTTTGTCGCCACCCGGTCCACAGAGCACCGGCTGGTCTTTGATGACCAAGCCATATTCATTGACTGGCACATCGAGGCTGGTGAAGACGCGCACAACGCCGGGCAGCGCCTCGGCAGCGGCCACATCGACAGCGACCACGCGGGCATGGGCGCGCTCGCTGAACTTGATGCGCATCCACAGTTGCCCTTCGATGTCAATATCGCCGGGATAGCGCGTTTCGCCGGTTACTTTGCCGCGCGCGTCGATGCGTTTGACCGATTCGCCGATGACAGAGCCTGCTTCTGCTGACACGAGACTTGCCCCTTTGTGGTTTTTGCTAGCCTGTCGGAAGCGCTGCGGATTGGGTTTGGTCCAGCTGCGCGGTTTCGTTGTGAAAGATGCGCCGCAAGATGGCGATGGCTGCGGCATAAGTCGGCTCGACACCACCATAACTCAAGCTGCCCGCGCCCAGATTCTGCCCCGTTTTCAGCGGTCTGTCCGAAGCGTAATGCAAGAAGCCGATATCAAATTCGACCGAGTGCAAATTGACGATTTCGTTCATGGGGTGGCGCTGCGGGCGGAAGGCTTCAAATGTCGCCGACAGGTAGGGACCGCTTTCCATTTCAATATCTGTATAGCCTTCGCGGTAGAAGACATCCATATAATTGGGATTTTGCAAGAAAGTTCCACGCACAGTCACCGCCTTTTGGTTGTCCAGCACATTGCCATGGCGCATATGGGCGCGCACATGCCGGGCGGTGAAACAATTGCGAAACAGGTAGGTATTCTGCGAATGTTCATCGTGGATCACATTGGGGATCATCATATCGCCGATGCGCCCGTTCAAGGTGGCGGCTTTGCCCATCACATAGACGCCAGCCAGCCTGCCCACACCTTGCGAAATTCGGCTGAGCAATTCGTAAGCCGACATGCCCAGCGGATAGTCGATATTGCAAATGAGCGCATTGCTGTGCCGCAAGCGCTGCAAGTCGCTGGCATCGCCCAGACGCGGGTCGAACCACTGCGCCTCCAGCTTGCCCAGCTCGATAATCTGCGTTTCCATTTCGAAGCCATGCCGACTGGGCAACCGATGCATGCCCAGACGATGCTCTTCTCTTGCGAAGACATGCCGTGTCCCGCTGCCCGTGTCGGAAAGGTATTGGCGCAGCACAAAATACAAAAAATTGTCGGTGCTCTTGTGATAGCTCTCTTTGATATCTTCGTATTCGGTCAATAGCGATTTTTCTTCGAACCGTTCAATATACTGCACCAGACTTTCTTCATAGCGCCGCGCAAAACCAGCCAGCAGGTTGATGAGCGAATGGGTGTTGCTGGAGACGAAGTACACAGGTCGTTCGCCCGGGTCGATGCCCGCCTGCGCCAGCTCGTCACAAAGTTCGTTCCACCACGAGGCGGTGGCGCGTCGATAGTCGGCGAGCGAGCCGGCGATCAATCGCAAGGTCATGCTCTTGCGCTGGCGGCTGATGCGCAGCAGGTTGGCGACAAAGTCGCTTTGCCAAAGCAGATGCAGCCTGCGCAAGTCGCTGACCGCCATCATCAAGCCCTTGGCCAGCGCGGCGAAGTCTTCGTCGGGCAAGTCGCCACAATCGGCATGGCGCTGCAGTAAATCGCACAAGGTCTGGTTTTGCAAGCGCGCATGCAGCTTGTTCCACTCGATCTGATAGGCGGTGAGCATGGGGGTCAGATCGTCGATATCCGAACTGCTGACGATATAAACAGCCAGGGCGCTGCGGCCATCAAAATGGGTGCGGCGGCGTCTGCCTGTGGAATAGACGCGCTGCCAACTGGCGATATCGTGATATCCAGCCGCCACAAATCCCCGTTCCAACTGCCCCACCAGTACATCGGCAACATCAATGATGCAGGGGGGCAAACGCAGCGCGCTGTACATCAACGCCGAGGCATCAATCTCGGGAGAGCCAGCGCCTTCGTGCAGCAACGAGTTCATCGCCACATGGCTTTCTACCAATGTATCAATGGCGATGGCATCGCTGGAGCGCAGCAAAGAATAATAGGTGCGCATGTAGAGTTCAATATCGTCGTTGCCAGACTTGGGCACTGTGCGGTCCATAACTCAGCCTTTTTCTGCTTGCAGTTTGCGCGCGCTGGCTTGGCGGAAGGCTTCGATAATCTTGTAATAACCCGTGCAGCGACACAGGTTGCCGCTGATGCTGAGGTTGATCTGCTCGGTATCGGGCTGGGGAATTTCGTCCAGCAGCTTCGCCCCCGCCATCAAAAAGCCGGGCGTGCAATACCCGCACTGCACGGCGGCTGCATCGATGAATGCCTGCTGGATTGGGTGCAAGTCATCGCCATTTTGCAAGCCTTCGATGGTTACGACTTCCGCTCCATGCGCGCGAGGGGCATGCACCATGCAAGCCATCACCGCGACATCGTCCAGGAAGACGGTGCACGCTCCGCATTCGCCTTCTGCGCAGCCTTCTTTTGTGCCCGGCAGCTTGACATCTTCGCGCAGCCAATACAGCAGCGATTTTTGCTGACCGCTCGTGATGCGCACATGGCTGCCATTGACGCGGCTCTCGATGGGCGTGTCGGGCTGGTGCACAATGGGCTCGGGCAATGCACAGCCAACCCGGCCAGCCCGCGAACCCCAGAGCATCGGCGGGTTATCGGGCAAAGCCGGATCGAACTCGTCCGCCGCCAGCCGCCGTAAAGCCTTCGCCACCAGCACTTTGACCATTTCGCTGCGGTATGCGGCGCTGCCACGCACATCGTCGATCGGCGCAGGCTTGTCGCCGGCGATGCGCGCTGCCTCGGCGATCACCGCAGGCCTCAGCTGCTTGCCGCGCAGAAAATCTTCAGCTGGCGGCACGCGCACGATGGTGGGTGCCACGCTGCCCAGGGCGATGCGCGCCCCAGCCACGGTTGCATCGGCATGAAATGTAAGCACAAGCGCCGCATCGACCACCGAGATTGCTTGCGCCCGTCGCAACCCCAGCTTGAGGAAGATGCCGCGTTCGCGCTCGCCCAGCGCCGGCAGATGAATGGCCCGCAGCAATTCGTCGGGCTGCAGCACGGTCTGTCGGAAGCCGCTGTAGAAGTCATCCAAACGCAGCTGCCGTTGGCCCCGCGTGGATTGCAATGTTAGCTCTGCGCCCAGGGCAATTAGCGGCGTAATGGTGTCGTTGGCCGGAGAAGCCGTGATGAGATTGCCGGCGATGGTGGCGCGATTGCGGATTTGTGGCGCGCCGACTTCCCACGAGGCTTGGGCAAGGGGCAGGGCCCGGTCGCGGATGAGCTGGCTGCCCACCACATGATTGTGCGTGACCAGCGGTCCCAACGTGATAGTCCCATTTTCCAACGAGATATCGTCCAGCCCCGGCACGCGCGTGATATCGATGAGGACTTGCAACTGCGGATGCTGGCCGCGCTCCAATTCGATGATCAGGTCGGTGCCGCCCGCGACGATGCGCGCCGCCCGCCCATGTTCGGCCAGCAGCGCCAGCGCATCGTCAATGCTGCTTACACTATGATAGGCTTGCCACATGCTTTTGCCCGCCTCCTGCCCGGTCCAGCGCCTAGAGTGGGTTCAGTTCCAGCACGGTGAACGGATTGATATTGATGACACAGGTGGATTCAAATTGTGTGCGAATGGTCTTGCGCCGGTCCCAGGTATGCACATGCCCGTGCAGCATATATCGCGGTCGAAACCAGCGCATGAAATTTCGGAAGCTGACGAAGCCGCGATGCGCGACATCTTTGCCATCGTGAATATCGCGGGCTGGCGAATGGGTGACGAACAGGTCGATGCCACGCCGCCGCAGCCAGCGATGCGCCAGGATTTTTGGCGCCAAGCCCAACACCATGCGATGCATCTGCGCCTGGCTGTATTGGATTTCCCCTTTGTTATAGCGGATGCAGCCCTCCAGCCCCGCCATGGTCAGCCCGCGATATTGCACGACTTGCCGGTGCAGGTCGATGCCGCCTGGCGGTTCTTCGTGATAACGTTCGTCGTGGTTGCCGCGCACATAATAGAGCGGCACTTGCAAGATGCTGGTGATATATTCCAGATAAGCGGAGGGCATATCTCCGCAACTGATGACCATGTCAATGTCTTTGTATTGACGGCGCAAGTTGACCGCGCTGTGCAACTGCGGCATTTCGGTATCGCTGACGCAGAGGATCTTCACGAAACCGCTCCCCGCGCGCTAGTCAGAAAAGCCCCCGGCAAAGGTATCGATCATCAAACGGACATCGTCACCCAGCGGGTAGAGGATGGGGCAAGTCGCGCCGGCTCGCATATATTCGCGCACTTTGGCTTTGCACTCTGCTGGCGTGCCGCTGGCTGTGATCATCTGCACGACATCGTCGGGCACCAGTTTCATCGCTTCCAGTATCTGGGCTTCGCTGGCGGGCCAGGTCAACACTTGGCCAATTTCGTCCAGCAAATCCTGGCTGACGCCGCTGGCTTTCATGATGTGTGGCTGCTGCCCCAGATACTGCGTCACCAGCTTGCGCGCGGCATCCAGCGCTTTGTCTCGGTTATGATCTACCGAGCAGACGACCAACTGGGGACGGTCAATATCGTAGACTGTTTTGCCAACGCGTTTTGCGCCGATCTCCAGTTGCGCCATGGCCGATTCATTGTATTTGGGCGAAACCAGGTAGTTTAGGACGACGCCATCGGCAATCTCGCCAGTCAGCGCCATCATTTTGGGACCGGTCGCGCCGATATAAATGGGCACATTGCGCGGCTCTTTGCGCCCGTGCACGACATCCAGCTCGACATCGGTGAGCTGCACGAATTCGCCAGCGAAAGTCACGCGTTCGCGGTTGAGCAGGCGGCGAACAGTCGTCACCACCTCGCGCATGGCGAGCAGGTTTCTGCTGCGTGTGATGCCGACTTTTGCCGCCAGCGGGTCCCACCAGGCGCCAATGCCACAATAGATGCGGTCGGCGGCCAGGTCATCGAGGGTCAAGAAGGTCGCGGCGATGACGGCCGCATTGCGAGTCCAGTTGTTGATGACGCCCGAGCCAATTTTGATGCGCGAGGTGGTCGCCGCAAAGGCCGCCATGGGCACAATGGCATCTCGCACCAAGCGGCTTTCGGCTTGCCAGACCGCTTCAAAGCCACGTTCTTCCGCATATTGCACATAAGCAATCGCGTCGCTCAGCGGATGCGCGTCTTGCAGATACAGTGCTACTCGATCAGCCATGGGCTTACTCCAAAGATTTTCTGCTATGCCAACCACGCGCCTATTATCGCGCAAAATCGGCGCAATTGGCAAATGCCATCGCTAGCTTTTGCCTTGGTCGCGCCCAAGAGCAGGCAGGTGCTGGTGTTGCCCCTGCGCAATGAGGCGTCGGTATATGCGCAAGTCGGCCGGCACATCAATATCCAGCCGGGTGCGCGGCGACTCATACCGTTGCACAGCGATGTCCTTGCGCTCGGCAGCTTCGATATGTCGGACATAGCTGCCAGCGCCATAAGCATAGCCGATCGCGCCTGGCGGACGCACCAGCAGCGCATTGGTGCCATCCTGTTCGTTGTCGGTGGCGATCACAATCGAGCGGTCTTTGGACAAGCTGACGAGTTGAGCGATATCGACAGCATTGATGAAGGGCAAATCGGCGGGCAGCACCAGCACGGCATCGGCGCGCCAGGCTATGAGCACCATGGTCGCCCGCAGCAACGCCGGATTCAAGTTGGACTCGGCGCTTTCTTGCAAGGTCTTCGCCCCCAGTTCTCGCCCAATCGCCAGCGCCTTGGTATCCCGCGAGATGACCAGCGCGCCCGCGACAGACCGGGCTTGCATCACCACCGACAGCACATGCCGAAACATGGCCTGCGCCAGTTGGTAGCGCTCTTCGGGGAGCAAGACACTCGAAAGGCGGCTTTTGGCGTGCTTCAGCGGCTTGACCGGAATGATCGCCCACAGGCTCATGACGACCAGCCTCGCACCCAGTCCAAGGTATCCCGCGCCAAAGCCACCTTGCGCTGCAGGTCCGTCATCAACGTATCCAGCCGCGTCGTGCGCAGCCCGCCGGTAGAAAAATGTGGATTGCGCAAGTCGTCAACGAATCCATCGATGACCTCGCCATAATAGCCGGCGATCGTCCGCGCCGAAACGTCCAGGTCCAGCTCGCGCATGATTTTGGCCGTGGGACCCTTGACCGCAGCGCCGCCAATTACCGGCGTGATCGCAACTTTGGGCGCGGGCAAGCTCCTCAACAGCTCGCGCAAGCCCGGCACCGCCAAGATAGGCGCAATCGACAGCCAGGGATTGGATGGGGCAATCATGACCAGGTCGGCGCAAGTTAGCGCCTCGCGGACCTGAGCGGACAAGCCCGCTGCTTGGCCAGAGCCATAGCGGATCATCTCTACAACGGGCTGCCAGCGCTGCCTGACGAAGTAGTCCTGAAAACCCAGCACGCCGTGTTCGCGCGTGAGGATAGTTGTGGGCATTTCGGCATCGCACATGGGCAAGATCGTCGCCGCGATGCCCAGACGCCGGGCGATCAGGCTGGTGAAATCTGTCAGGCTGCCCCCCTCGCGCAGGGCTTTTGTGCGCAACAGGTGCAGAGCCAGATCTTGGTCGCCCAATTTGAACCAGGTGTCGATGGCATAGCGCTGTCTGAGGCTATCCAGGACATGTGTCGTATCATCGGCGACACCCCAGCCCAACTGCGGATTGACTGTGCCCGCCAACGTATACACCAGGGTGTCGATATCTGGGCAGATTTTCAGCCCCAGGTGCCAAAAGTCATCGCCGGTATTGACGATGAAGGTCAGCTTCGGCTTCGGCTGCAGGTTCGCCAAGCCCAAAGCCAGCTTTGCGCCGCCAACGCCGCCAATGAGCACGGCAATTTTTTGCCTCAACGCCATGTTGTTCTCGATTCCCAGCTAGCGCGTTTCCGCTGGCGCTGTTGAGCCGGGTAGCCCAACGTGATCAAGCCTTGCGGCTGCCAATCCGGCGGCAGTTCGAGCGATTGCGCGACCAGCTCGCCACAGAACAAGGGCGCGCACATCCAGCAGGCGCCCAAACCCAGGCTGTGCGCCATCAGCAAGATATTTTGACCGGCCATGGCCACGCTTTGCTGGGCCATGCTGCGTTCGTGCTGGTTGCGTCGGGCATCGCGATAGACATCCATATCCTGCAAGCTCATGCACAGCAGGATCAATAGCGGTGCCGAGGTGATGCGCTCATAAGACCGCCGCGCATCGGCCTCGATCAAGTCGTCGGGCTGGCCATCCGCCTGCAAATCTTGTCGCAGCCTCGCGCCCATAACCGCAGCCAGCTCGCGCTTGTTGGGTTCATCTTGCATGATGACGAAGCGCCAGGGCTGGCGATTATGTGCCGATGGTGCCCAAATCGCCGCTTCCAGGAGCAGAGCGATCTGGTCTTGTGGCACGGGCTGGGCATGATAGCGCCGCAGCGAGCGCCGTCCACGCATCTGTCGCAGCAAGTCCGCGGCTGTCATGGCTTAGCGGTACAGATCATGTTCGGGCGAGCGGATGAGATCGGCTGCGCAGCCGGGCTCTCCGTGCACATCCAAGCCGCGCAGCACGACCACGGGCAAACCTTCGTCCGCCTCGCCACACAGCAGATGCGCGGCCGAAGCCACCAGATCGGCATAAGCGATTTGGGTAATCTCCAGTGTGCGCCCATACAGATCGCGGCTGCCACGCAAATCCTTGATGGTGGGCAAGCCGGCCGCGCCGATCGCCACGCCGATATTGCCAACGCGAAAAGGCCGTCCGTGCGAGTCGCTGATGATGACGCCGACCAGAATGCCCAGCCGCGCCTGGATTTGTTGGCGGATGGAGCTGGCCGCCTGGTCGGGATTGATCGGCAGCAGCAAAGCCCGGTCATCGCCGCCTTCGATATTGCTTTGGTCGATGCCGGCGTTGGCAGATACAAAACCCAGCCGATGCTTGGTGACCAGCACGCCCCGCCGTTTTCGCGAAACATGCTCAGACTCGCTGAGAATCAGCTCGACCAAGCGCGGGTCTTTGTCCGTTTCGGCGGCCAAATCAACAGCCGCCTGCGATGCGCGCACTGCATCCAGGCAAATCAACCTGCCCGCCGCCTTGGAAACGATCTTCGAAGAGACCACCAACACATCGCCTTCACCCAGCGCAAAGCCAGCCGCCCGCGTCTTGTCCAGCAGGATGTCGACAATATCGTCGCCGGCTTGGATCAGCGGGATATCGGGGATGGCATAGGCAGAGAGTTGCGGCGCAGCTCGCATGATTAGCTATCCAAGCCCGTGATGCGGATGCCAGCGCCTGCGATGCGATAAGCGCGGTTGATGTGCAGCAGCAAGGGCGTCAGCGACTCGGCTGCGATGGCATTCTGCAGCGAACCGGCATCGATGCCGCGCATGCCAGCCGCCGCCACCAGATCAATCACCTGTGCCTTGGCCGCGGCTTCATCGGCGCAGACCAGCACATCGCAATCGACTGGTTGATCGAGCTGGCGCAGTTTGACCGCGCTAACATTTTGGAAGGCCGCCACCACCGTCACCGCAGCGCCCAGCAGCGCCTGCGCTTCCAAAGCCGCCGCCTGTCCGTCTGGCAAGTTGACCGTCATGATCTGTGGTGGCAAAAGCGGCACAGTCAGATCGACCAGGATCTTGCCCGCGCAAGCCTCGCGCACACTTTCCAATGTGGCTTTGTGCGCGCTATAGGGCACGCTCAATACCACGATATCGGCCGCCGCCGCCGCCTCGACATTGCCCAAGCCGCGTAGCGCTGCGCCCGGCGTTTCTGCGAGCATTTCGGCAGCCCGCGATTGCGCGCGTTGGGCAGAGCGCGAGCCAATGATGATCCGGTAACCATGCCGCGCCCAGCGCAGCGCCAACCCCGCGCCTTCTTTGCCGGTGCCGCCGAGTATCGCCAGTGTTTTCATCGTTTTATCAGTCCGTTTCGTCATTATGTTGGTCCATCAGGCCAGGCTGGCCTGGGCGTGGCTGGCATATCGTTCCCAAACGGCTGGTGCCAAATCCAACGCTATTGCCGCGATGGCCGCTTCGTCCAGGGTCAGCAGCTGCCGGTCGCGCATCAAGAGCTGGCCCGCGCAGATGGTGGTGGTGACCATGGAGGCTTCGAAGCCGAAGAGCAGATGCCAGGGCAGGTTGCCGGCTGTCATGGGCGTAAAGGGCTGATAGTCCACAAAGATCAAATCAGCCGCCGCGCCCGGGCTAATCTCGCCGATGGGCAATTCGGGAAAGAATCGGCGCAGTAAGCTGGCGTTGTTGTCCCAGGCCATGCGCGCAATCTGGTCGCCAGGCGCCCGGCGCGGGTCGCGGTTGGCCAGCTTGTGCAGCAGATAAGCCGCTTTCCATTCCGCCCACATATTGTTGCTGAAACCATCATTGCCCAGGCACACTGGTAGACCAGCGTCCAACATGCCGTCTATGTCGGCCGCGCCCACGCCGTTGTTCATGTTCGAGCGCGGCTGATGACTCACCCAAACGCCGCGCCGTACCAACAAATCCCGTTCTGCCTCGTCAATATGCACGCAATGAGCGGCGATGCTGTTGTCGCGCCAGATGCCGAAGCGATCCAGCCGCTGGACCACAGGCAGTTCGCTGCGGCGCTGGCTGTCGGTCTGGTCGGCTTCGTGCTCGGCGACATGGATGTGAAAACCGGCCAGGGTGGGCGCTGCATCGGCACAGGCGCGCAAGCTGGCGTCCGACAAGCTCAGGCTGGCATGCAAGCCAAAGCTGCCGCGCAGACGCGGATGATCGGCCGCTGCCGCCAGAAAACGGACATTTTCGGCGATGCCCGCGCGCAGCTTGTCGGGACCATCGCGGTCGCTGACTTCATAACAAAGCACTGCGCGCAGGCCCGCCTGGTCGACCGCTTCGCCAATGACATCGAGGCTGCCCTCTATACAAGACGGGCTGGCGTGATGGTCGATGAGGCTGGTCGTGCCATGTTTGATGGCATCAACCAGGCAGACCAGGGCGCTGGCGCGTACGCTATCGCGATCTAGCGCCTTGTCCAGTGGCCACCACAAGCGCTGCAAAATCTGTGGGAAGTCTCGCGGCGGCTCGCCCGGAATCGCCAGCCCGCGGGCATATGCGCCATAAAAATGGGTGTGCGCGCAGATGCCGCCGGGCATCACAATCTGTCCGCGCGCATCGATAATCTCGGCTTGTGGATAGCTCGCTTGCAGCTCTTCGGCTGTGCCCAGCGCGCCAATCGTGTCGCCGTCAATATACAGCGCCTGGTCGGACAAGATGTCCGGCTGCGCGCCCAGCGTGATGAGCCTGGCATTGGTAATCAGCATGGTTCGCCACCTCTCCTGTTCAGCCACGCAGCGCATAATAGACGCGGTCGACATAAAAATCGGCGGCGCTGTAGAGGTCGCTGATGGTCTCGGCGCTAACGAAGCGATCCCAGGTCGTCCGGATGAAATGGATAGAACGAGCTGGGAAGTTCTCGATAGGCGGGTCTTTTTCGATCAGATCACGGAATTGCACTTTGTAATACAGGTCATCGGCGCGCCGGGTTTCTTTGGGCAGCAGGTCGCGCCGCCGCGCCAGCTCGAGGCCCGTGATTCGCGCGAAATAGGCGATGCTGCCGCCGCGCTCGCCAAAAGCCTGGCGGCTCAAAAAGAAGGCGACATATTCGGCATCGGGTCCGCGCCGCAATTTGGCCTGGGGGATGCGATACCAGCGCTGTCGCCGGGCGATATCAAGATCGCGCTTGCGCTTCACCACACCCACCAAGACCCGGTCATCCGCGTACACAGCTGCTCCGTTCGGCTAGCGACGGCCGCGCTGCGCCATCAAGCGGCGGTCGATTTCGGCCACAGCGGCCTGATGCGCGCGCCACCAGTCTGGGTCGCGTTGCGCGTCCAGCTCGGCGACAGTCTTGCCCTGCTGCTCGACCCAGGTGTAATACTTCAGGTTGTGCCAACGTTCGCGAGCTGCCCGCGTGCCCTCCAAAACCCAATCTGTGCCCGCCCGCCGAAAGACGCCTTCGGCGATTGCCAATGCCGACGCTTCGTCCAGCGCGCCCTGCTGCTCGCGCAAGGCAGCCATCACCGAATCATACCGTTCCAGGCCATCGGTGGCGACTGTGGCAACAACATCGTCGCTGGTGAGTTCATAAAACCTGGCCGTCTTGATGGCGCCGATGATATTGCAGATGCCGCTGATGCCCAGCAAAGACGCCAACTGCTCCACCAGGGCGGCATCCAGGCCCAGCCGCTCGGCCAGCGCGCGCCGACCCGCTTCTTCTGCGAATAGTCGCAAGCCGTTCAGCGCATCCATATCGTCGATGCACATCAGCGCATCCATGTTGAAGACATTGTGAATCCAGGTCACATGCTTGTCGCCGATGCCTTGGATCTCGTGTGCGCCATAGCCATTGTTGTAGAGGGTTGGGCACTGGATCGGCTCCAGGCCCACAATGCGATGGTCGTGCCAAACCTGCTTGAGCCGGTCGCCCGCCGCTATCGTGCCCGCGCTGCCCATCGCCGAGACAAATGCCGAGATCTTGCCCGCGCCGATGCCCGCCTCGCGCAGTTCGTCGGCCAGCTCGACCAAGGTATTGCCAGTCACATGATAATGAAAGCGATAATTGCCCATCACCTCAAACTGGTTGAGGATGCGGATTTTGGGGTCGCTGCCGCGCAGCCGTTTGACTTCGTCATAGATTTCTTTGACATTGCTCTCGCTGCCCGCCGTGCGGATGATGCGCGCGCCATAACTTTCTATGCGCTGGAACCGTTCTTGGCTCATTTCTTCGGGCAGCACGACGATGCTGTCGTATTCCATGCGGCAGCCGATGAATGCGCCGCCAATGCCATAATTGCCGGTCGAGGGCCAGACGAGCGTGTGCAGGTCGGGGTCGACTTCGCCCAGCAATTGTTTTTCTAGCAGCACCGAATAAGCCGCGCCCACCTTGTGACTGCCCGAGGGGAAGCGCCCACCATACAAGACCACGATTGGGGCAGCGACGCCCGTCAGCTCGCGCGGGAGCACCAAGAAAAAAGTGCGATTTTGCCCGTCCCGCCAGGTGATGTTGTAGAGATTTAGCGGATTGAGCGGGTCGGTATCCAGCGCGGCCAGCGCATCTGCGCGCACTTGCGAGTCGATGGTCTGCGGATGCAGCATTTCTTCAAAGGTCGGCCCCGTAATCATCAATCCCTCCTGGCCCTCCTGGCTGGTTCGCCTTCAGTTTGCCTTGGACTGTGCGCTTTGGCAAGCGCGGTCGCTGCGGGGCTGCGTTGATTCGGCGCTCGCGCCTGCCCCAGGCCAGCTGTGGAGGCCACGACATAGAGTGGGCGGTCGCGCGTTTCGTCATAACTGCGGGCGACATATTGACCGATGACGAATAGAAAAAAAAGTTGAAAGGAGCTCAGCAGCAGCAGCAGCATGATGGTGGTGGCTTGCCCGCCAAAGAATTCTTCGCCCTGTGTCAAACGCAGGATCGTGATAGCCAGCCCGGTGAGCAGCGATGTCACGCCCAGAAACAGGCTGATATAAATCATAATTTGCAACGGAAAAAACGAAAAGCTGGTTACGGCGTCCAGCGCAAAGGCGATCATCTTGCGCAGCGGATATTTCGTTTCGCCCCAGGCGCGCTCTTCGCGCACATATTCGATGCCAGTTTGGCGGAAGCCCACCCAACTGGTCATGCCACGCACAAAGCGCCGGTGTTCGCGCATTTGCCGCAACACAGCCGCCACCCGCGCGTCCATCAGCCGGAAGTCGCCCGTGTCGACCGGGATGTTGATATCGGTGATGCGGTGAATCAAGCGATAAAAGAGCTTGGCGCTCAGCCGCTTTAGCCAGCTTTCGCCCTGGCGGACAGCGCGCACGGCATAGACGACATCATAGCCTTCTCGCCATTTTTCGACCAAGCGCGGGATGACCGCCGGGGGGTCTTGCAAATCTGCGTCTATCAGCACCACCGCCCGCCCGCTGGCATAATCTACGCCGGCCGTCACAGCGATCTGGTGGCCAAAATTGCGCGCGAAGCTGATCACCCGCAAGCGCGCGTCGGCAGCCGCCAGCTCCTGCATCAATTCGCGCGAGCCATCGCTGCTGCCATCGTCAACCAGCAGCAATTCCCAGGGTTCGCCCAGGCCATCCATCACGGCGCGCACCTGGTCGGTGAAAGGTCGCAGGTTGCCGACCTCGTTATAGACCGGTGCGACGATGGAATAAGTCGGGCCGTCGCTCACAGCAATCCGATTTCTTCGAGCCGCGCGCGCACCACATCGATATCGACCGGGATCGGCCGCGCAGCCGCGACGCTCTCGCGGGCTCTGGCGATATCTTTCAGCCCGTTGCCCGTGCTGACGATACAGGTCTCTGCGTCGGGGTCGATGATGCCCTCGGCCAGCGCTTGTTTGACCCCGGCTGTTGCCGCCGCAGCCGCAGGCTCGGCAAAGACTCCGCAAAGCCTGCCCAGCAGCGGTATGGTTTCCACAATTTGCGCATCACTGACTGTGACAAAAGCGCCCTGGCTTGCTCGCACCGCTCGGATGGCTTTGCTGCGGTCGCGTGGCAGCTCGGCGGCGATGCTGTCGGCGCTGGTGCTGACGGCTCGGCGGGTGATCTTGGCCGGCGCCAAACCCGCCCGCCAGGCATCGGCGAGCACGGCGCTGCCTTCGGCCTGCACGCCCAACAAACGTGGCAGTTTGTCGATCCAGCCCAACTGCAGCAGGTCGTAGAAGCCCTTGTAGATGCCGCTGATGATGCTGCCATCGCCCACGCTGACCGCCACGACATCCGGCGCGCGCCAACCCAACTGCTCGGCGATTTCCAGCGCGACCGTCTTTTTGCCTTCGGTCGTGAAGGGATTGACGCCGGTATTGCGCGAATACCAGCCGAACTCTGCGCAGGCTTGTGTGCACAATTCGTAGGCATCGTCATAACTGCCCTCGACCAGAAACACCTGCGCGCCATAGACAAGTGGCTGGGCGATTTTTGCGGGAGGCGCGTCGTGAGGCACAAATATGACAACTTCGACCTGTTCCAGCCCCGCGCCCACGCCCGCCAAAGCCGCCGCCGCATTGCCCGTGCTGGCTGTGGCGACCACCGCGATAGCCTCTTGCAGCGCCCGCGCTACGACCACTGAACTGGCGCGGTCTTTCAGCGAGCCAGTTGGATTGAGGCCCTCGTCTTTGACCCAAATGCGCTGCATGCCCAGTTTTTTCGCCAGCCGCTGCGCGCGATAAAGTGGCGTCCAGCCGACCGAAAGTGGCGGCAGTTGGCTGTCGGGCACCAGTGGCAGCAGAGGCAAATAACGCCAGTGATTGGCGATTTGGCAGCCGCTGATGGCATCGCGGTCCAGGCGCGCGCGCAAAGCCGCATAGTCGTAAACGATATCCAGGGTCCCCAGCTCGCCATGCTGCGGACAGGTATAGTCGAGCTCGTCCGGCGCAAAGCGGCAGCCGCCAACCACACAGCGCAATTCCTGGATAGCCGCCACTTTTGTCTATCCCCTGCCCTAGCCGCTGCCGCCCGGCACGATGCGCGTGCCCGCCTCGTGGTTCAAGGCGCGCGTGATATTGGGCGGGTCGGTGATGATGGCGCGCGGACCGCCATTGTGCACAAAGTCGATCGCCGCTTCGATCTTGGGATACATGCTGCCGGGCGGGAATTGCCCTTCGGCCAGATAACTGCGCGCCTGCAGCAGGGTCAGTTCGTCCAAGGGCTGCTGCTGTGGCGTGTTGAAATGCAGGCAGACTTTCTCGACAGCTGTAGAGATTAGCAGCAAGTCGGCGCGCAAGGTCTGCGCCAAGAGGCTGCTGGCGCGGTCTTTGTCGATGACGGCGCTGACTCCGCGCAGGCTGCCCACCTCGTTGCGAGCAACCGGCACGCCGCCGCCGCCGCAGACAATCACGATATATCCCGCCAGCACCAAAGCCTGGATGGCGTTGATCTCGTTGACGACTACGGGCTTGGGCGAAGCCACCACGCGCCGCCAGCCACGCCCCACTTCCTTCTTCACCTGCCAGCCATCCAAGCGCGCCGCCAGCGCCTCTGCCTCGGTCAGGTAGCCGCCGACCGGTTTGTCGGGGTTGGCAAAAGCCGGGTCTTCGGGGTCGACGCGAATTTGGGTGATGAGGGTGGCGACAGTATGATTCATGCCCACGCGCCGCAGCGAATTCGCCAGCGCCTGCTGCAGCATATAGCCGATGCTGCCCTGGGTATCGGCCACCGCCAGGTCCAGGGGCACGCCATGCACATCGGCGACTCGCGTGGCGATCTCGGCGCGATTCATGATGTAGCCCACCTGGGGACCATTGCCATGCGTAATCACCACCTGCCAGCCAGCGCTAATCATATCGGCGATGTGGCGGCAGGTTTCGCGCACCGCCTGCCATTGGCTTTCGATATCGGGGTTGGCTGGGTCAGGGATCAGCGAGTTGCCACCGATCGCCACCACCACCAGTTTGTCGATCATAACGCGCGCCCTTCAAAACCCTGCTGGCAAAAAAAATTAGCGCATTGTCAGCGCCATGGCTGCTTTTTGCACATGCAAGCGGTTTTCTGCTTCGTCATAAACCACGCTTTGTGGTCCGTCGATGACGCTGTCGGTCACTTCGATATTGCGATCCGCCGGCAGGCAGTGCATATAAACGGCGTGTTCATTTGCCAGGTCCATGCGGCGGTCGTCGGTGATCCAGTCACTGTATTGGGCGCCGATCGCGGCTGATTCGTCATCGTCTTCGGTCGTCAGCCAACTGCCCCAGCTCTTGGGATACAATATGTCCGCGCCGGCGAAACCGGCGTCAAAGTCGTCAATTATCTCAAAGGAGCCGCCATGCCGGCGGGTATTTTCGCGCGCCTGTTCGACGATGTCGGGCATCAGTTGGTACTCCGGCGGCCGCGTCAGGCGTACATTCATGCCAAAGCGCGACATCAGCAGCACCAGGCTCTGGGGCACCGATATCGGCTTCTGATAACTGGCGGCGTAAGCCCAGCTGATATTGATGGTCTTGCCACGCAGGTCGCGCCCGAACTTCTCCTGGATGGTCATCAAGTCAGCCAGAATCTGAAAGGGGTGATAAATGTCGCATTGCATATTTAAGACGGGTACGCGGCTGGCCTCGGCCACGGCGTTGATGTATTGGTTGCCGAAGCCCCAATCGCACTGACGAATGGCGATGCCATCGGTATAGCGGCCGACGATTTCGCCAATTTCCTTGGCGGTATCGCCATGGCTGATCTGGGTGGTGGTGTGGTCAATAAACTGGGCATGGCCGCCCAACTGCGCCATGCCGGCTTCAAAGCTGATGCGAGTGCGCGTGCTGGTGAAGAAGAATAGCAGCGCAAGCACCTTGTCGCGCAGCAACGCGTGAGACTCGCCCAGCGCGCGCTTGCGCTTCAAATCCCAAGCGACATCCAGCAGCGTTTCAATCTCTTCTCGCGACCAGTCCTGGGTGCTAATGAGGTCGCGACCGCGTAAATCCGTCTGCATGAACCACTCTCCTTGTCTTTGAAGTCTATCGGCGCCGCCAGCCGCCGTCGGGCTGGCGGACTAGTCTCCCGCGATCCGCGCCTCAGACCGGACTCAGCCGGCAGCGCCGCCGTTTAAGGTCTGGCGCAAGATCGCCGGAAAAAGCGCGTACCATTCGGTGGAGCGCACGACATCTTCCAGCGGCACCTGATCGAGGACGGTGTGCGCGTGAATTTCATTGCCCGGCGCGAAGCCGATGCTGGGAATGCCGGCTTTGCCCGCCCAATATATGCCATTGGTGGAGAAATCCCACTTGCCGGTGTCAGCCGCGCCATAGAGCACTTCGGCCGCCGCCAAACCGGCTTTAACGATGGGCTCGTCTTCTTCATAAGCCCAAGCCGGATAAATTTTGTCGAGCGGGAATACGAAGCCGGTGTAACTCGGCTCGTCGTATACCAGAATCTCGGCTTGAATATCATCGCGCTGCCCGATGATCGCGTTCAGCCGCTGCAGCTCCGTCTCAGGATCCTCGCCAAAGGTGATACGGCGGTCGACGTAGATGGTCGCTTCATCTGGCACAGCGTTGATGCTGGGCGTCTTGACCTCCATATCGGTGACGGTGATACGTCCCTGGCCCAAAAAGTCATGATCGCCCAGCTCCGGCTCAATATGGCTGATGCGCTCAATAACTGGCAACAACTTGTAGATGGCGTTATCGCCCAGGTAATTGCTGGCGGCATGGGAACTCTTGCCTTTGGCCACAATTTTGAATTCGACCCGGCCCTTGTGGCCGCGGTAAATCTGCATCTTGGTCGGCTCGCCGATGACGACGAAATCGGGTTTGATGCCCTCGGTTTGGACGAAGGCGTGAGGCGCTTGCCCGTCATTCCATTCTTCCATATTGCCAAAATAATAGGCGGTATAGCCATCGAGCAAACCCAAATCGCGGGCTAGCGCCAAGCCATAGACCATGCCCGGCGTACTGCCCTTTTCATCGCAGGCGCCGCGAGCGTATAATACGCCATTCTCGATCTTGCCTTCAAAGGGGTCCCATTGCCACTCGTCCGGGTCGCCGATGCCCACCGTGTCTATATGGCTGTCGTAGAGCAGGATGCGGTCGCCATTGCCGATGCGGCCCACGATATTACCCATCTTGTCCCAGAAAATATCGTCGAAACCGAGCGCGGTCATTTCCTGCGCAATACGTTCGCCGCAATCGCGAATTTGATTTTCCATACTGGGTATGGCGCAGATCTCGCGCAGGAAGCTGATAATCGGCGCGCGCTGCTCTTTGACTCTATGCCGCAAGGCTTGCAGTTGACTGTGGTCTACCATGGCGATTCCTATGAATTACTCCAGTTGGGCATCAGGTACTTTAGCCCAAAAAGGGCGAAACATACAGGTGATTTTATACAAAGGGGCTTACTAATTTGAATTGCTCAACATCGACCAAACCGTGGTCGGTAAGCTTCAGCTTGGGAATCACTTCCAAGCCCATGAAACTCATGACCATGAAGGGGTCGCTCATGCGATTGCCCAGTTCATGCGCCGCCTCAATCATGCGGTCGTAGCGCATGCGCACGGCTTCTATAGGCGCGTCGCTGAGCAAGCCGGCGATGGGCAAGGGCAAGGAAGCCAAAATCCGCTCGCCGTCAACGGCGACCAGGCCGCCGCCCATATCCGCGATCGCCCGCACGGCGGCCTCCATACTGACATCATCGGCGCCGATTACCGCCAGGTTGTGATGATCATGCGCCACCGTGCCGGCGATGGCGCCGCGCGTCAATCCGAAGCCCTTGATGAAAGCCAGGCCAATATTGCCGCTGGCGCGATGCCGTTCGACCATGGCGAATTTGAGAATATCGCGTTCAACATCGCTGACCGCGCGGCCATTTACAATTTTGGCGCGCTCCACCAGGTGTTCAGTCGCCACTTGATCGGTAATGACGCCGATGACACGGATGCTCTGACTCTCAGCCGGCAGGGCGAAGTCCGGCTCTGTCGAAGACAGATTCACCGTGCTGCGAAGATCAGCAGGGCGCGGCAATCGGGCTGCGGCCGCCATCTTCCCGTTCTCGGCCACCAAAACCCCGCCGCGGTAAACTTGCTGCGGCCTGAAATCGCGCAGGTCATCGACGACCACCAAATCGGCGTATTTGCCCGGGGCGACCGCGCCATATTTCTTCAGCCCGAAGTGCCTGGCGGTATTGCTGCTGCCCATGCGGATCGCCAGCAGCGGATCGACGCCGGCGGCGATGGCGATGCGGATCATATAGTCGATTGAGCCCTGATCAATGAGATCGGCGGGAATACGGTCATCGGTGCAGAAGCATAACGCGCCGTGATTAGCGTCCGTCACCAGCGGCAGCAGCGGTTTGAGATTGCGGGTGGTGGTGCCCTCGCGGATGAATATCGTCAGGCCCAGGCGCAGCTTTTCGCGCGCTTCCGCCAGCGTGGCGCATTCGTGCTCGCTCTGAACACCGGCGGCGACATAGGCGTTAAGCATGGCGCCGGTCATATCCGGGGCATGACCGTCCAGCGCCAGATGCTCGAACAAGGC
>JAJDZQ010000112.1 GCA_022824565.1 Anaerolineae bacterium
GACACCCACGCCATTGCTATCGGCGCGGGCATACTCGGCACGGGCGGCGGCGGCAGCACCTATCTCAACCGCCTGCGCCTGGACAACGAATTGCGCGGGGCCCGCAAATCCCTGCCCATCATCCGCGCCGACGATGTGCCCGACGATGCGCTGGTCTGCGCGGTCGGTGGCATGGGCGCGCCCACGGTCAGCAACGAGAAGCTGCAAGAAGGGCGCGAGATCATGCGCGCCGTCCGCGCCGTAGAAGCCCACCTGCGCCAGCCCATGCACGCCATCATCATTGGCGAGATCGGCGGTGGCAATGCGCTCGGCCCGCTGGTGGCCGCCCTGCAGCTGGGTCTGCCCGCCGTCGATGGCGACAGCATGGGACGCGCCTTCCCCGAGCTGCAGATGGACACTTTCATGATTTATGGCGTTGCGCCGAGCCCCTTTGCCTTGGCCGACACGCACGGCAACATCGCCATCTTCCCGCGCATTGGCAGCCCAAAGCAGGCTGAAGAGTTCGCCCGCAGCCTGACGATCGAGATGGGTGGCAGCGCTGCGCTGGTGATGCCGGTGCTGAGCGGGGCAGATTTGAAGCGCACCATCATCCGCGACACGCTCAGTTTGGCGAAGCGCATCGGCGAAAGTGTGCTGGATTGCCGCGCGCGCAGCATCGAACCAGCCGAGACGATCGCCAGGCTCTGCAAAGGTCGCATTTTGTTCACCGGCAAGATCACCGATGTCGAACGGCGCACTGTGCAGGGGTTCGCCCGCGGCCAGCTGAAAATCGCGCCTTTTCACACCGAGACACCTGCTCCCGACAGCTACTCCACCACCGACCCCTCCCCAACGGGTTGGAGAGGGGAGTCCAGGGTTCAGCCTGCCCCCATCCCGAGGGGGGTATTAAAAATCGACTTCCAAAACGAAAATCTCGTCGCGCGGCTGGGCGATGCTGTGCTGTGCGCTGTGCCCGACCTGATCACGATTGTGAGCCTGGACGACGGCGAGGCGATCGGCACAGAGGCGCTGCGATATGGATTGCGCGTGGCGGTGCTGGGCATGCCCGCGCCCAAAGAACTCAAAACGCCCGCAGCGCTGGCGGTGGTCGGTCCGCGCGCCTTTGGCTACGATATTGACTTCTGCCCGCTGCCAGGTGATTTGTTGTGAGGGGCAATCTGTGCTTATATGGTGAGGAAAAGGGAAAGGTCAAATCCAATGCAAGAGGTGATCGAAAAAGAGACAAGCTTGCACATTGCTGAGGGATCGCATAGCGCACTCTTGGAAGTTGTGCGCGCGATTCATAAGCTCACATTAGAAGAAAAGGTGCAACTCTTGGAGTACTTGAGCCGCGCTCTGCAACATGACATCAAGCAGCAAGAAAATAAAGACATATCATGGGACGAGTATATCGACAACACATTCGGCAGCTTGCCTAATTTGCGGTTTCGGCGCGACGAATTCGGCAACCGCGAGGTTTACGAAGTTCTGGAATGATCTACCTGTTAGATACCGACATCTGCATATACCTGCTAAATGGACGCGAACCGCAAGTGAAGCGCAATGCAGATTTAGTGCACGAATCCGAGATCGCCATTAGCACGTTGACGATGGCGGAAATGTTTTCAGGTGCTGCCAGATCAGATCAGCCTTTGCTTACTTATGCAAAACAGTCGGCTTTCTTCATGCGCTATTCGATCCTGCCGTTTGACGAAGCCGCAGCGAGAGTTTATGGACACATTGATGGATACCTGAAGAACGCAGGCATGAGAATAGGTCCTTTGGACACCCAAATTGCCGCAATCGCTTTGGCGCAAAATTTGACCCTGGTAACCCACAACACCCAACATTTTCGTCGCGTGCCGCAGCTTGCAATTGAAGACTGGGTAATAAATTAAAGTTCGGATATGGGAGACTTGTATGCCCGCACAACCACACATCATCATCTTCAACCCCGATCAATGGCGCGGCGATGTCATGGCACATCTGGGCAATCCTGCCGCTGTCACGCCCAACCTCGACCACATCGTTGAATCTGATGCCGTCTCCTTCCGCCATGCCTTCTGCCAGAACCCCGTCTGCACGCCCAGCCGCTGCTCATTTATGACGGGCTGGTATCCGCATGTGCGCGGGCATCGCACCATGTTCCATATGCTGCGTCCAGATGAACCCGTCTTGCTCAAAAAACTCAAAGATGCCGGCTACTTCGTATGGTGGGGCGGCAAAAACGACCTTGTGCCGCGACAGGCAGGCTTTGAAGACTATTGCGATGTCAAATACGCGGCGGAGCGTCCGCTGCGCCCCAATCTGCACAGCGCCGATGATTGGCGTGGCGACCCCGAAGGCGACAATTATTACTCCTTCTTTGCGGGCAAGTTGGATATCGCGCCCGGCGACGAGGTCTATTATGACAACGACTGGGCGATGGTCGATGGCGCTTGCCAGCAGATCCGCAATGCCCCGCCCGACCAGCCGCTGTGTATCTACCTGCCCATCGGCTATCCGCACCCGCCTTATGGCGTCGAAGATCCCTGGTTCAGCCAGATCAACCGCGAGGCGCTCCCGGCGCGGCTGCCCACGCCCGACTGGGACAAAAAGCCAGCGCTGCTGCGGGGCATCTATGAGCGACAGGGCCTGCAAGATTGGAGCGAAGAACGTCTCACCGAGCTGCGCGCCACCTATTATGGCATGTGCGCCCGCGTCGATGCCCAGTTTGGCAAGCTGGTTGCCGCCTTGCAAGAGAGCGGACTCTATGACGACAGCGCCATTTTCTTTTTCAGCGATCATGGCGATTTCACTGGCGATTATGGCTTGGTAGAAAAGACGCAGAACACATTTGAAGATTGCCTGACGCGCGTGCCACTCATCGTCAAGCCGCCTGCCCATGCGCCTGTCCAGCCCGGCAGCCGCGACCAATTGGTAGAGCTGATCGATTTCACAGCCACCGCCTACGACTGGGCGGGCATCGACCCCGGCTATGACCACTTCGGACGTTCGCTGGCGGGCGTGATCGCCGGCGACGAATCCCAACACCGCGATGCCGTCTTTTGCGAAGGCGGACGGCTCTATGGCGAAGAACAAGCCAAAGAGAAAGAAAGCCCGGCCTACGACAACCCCGCCGTGCTGTATTGGCCTCGCGCCCAGATGCAAAAAAGCGAAAGCGGCTCGCACAGCAAAGCCGCCATGTGCCGCACAAAAACACACAAATATGTACGCCGTCTCTATGAACGAGACGAGCTCTATGACCTGCGCGCCGACCCGGGCGAGCTGCGCAACCTCATCGACGAGCCAGATTATGCGCCGGCGCTGGCCCAATTGCGCGACCGGCTGTTAACCTGGTATCAAGAAACCTGCGATGTCGTCCCGCGCGAGACCGATGTGCGCTGACCCCTATCCCAAACCCCTCCCCGTCGGGACGGAGAGGGTAGCCAGTGCTTGCTTCCCCCTGACTCGTCGGGGGGACCGAGGGGGGTTGCGCTTCCCCCTGACCTGTCGGGGGGGGGACCGAGGAGGATTAGATCTTCCCCAGCGCCGCCCTGGCGATATTCGCCGAGCTTTCCAATGCCCAGGCCACGCGATTGACGCCACGAACGAGATGCGTGCGCGTGACACGCCGCATGTGATGATCGGCATTGGCAAGGTCCAGCGCTGGCGCCAGATCGGGCAATTGCGGAACGCGCATGGCCGGCTCGGTGCGGAAGCGCCCCTGCCGCGTGAAGTTGATCAGCACCAGTTCGCGCGCCATAGCCAGCAAGGCATCGTTGACCGCGCGCACCCCGGCATCAGCAACCGCGCCCTCCGCCAGCCCTTCAGCCGCCGCATACAGTTCATCCAGCGCATCATTCAAGTCTTCCAGCGCAGCGGTCGCCGGCGAAAAATCAACCTCAGCGCCGGCCGCCGCCGCATATTCTCCCAACGTCTCGGCGAACTCTGCCGTCAGCGCGCGGAAGTCATAAGGATGCAGTGGATTATTGAGCAGGCGCTGCAGCGAGGCGGCATACACGCGCAGGTCGCGCATGAGGTGGTCTTTGTCGGCGATTTCCAGCGTGTCATTTTCGGTATGCCAGGCGATATTCGCCCCACAGCCACCCACCGCGTAATAGCCCATCTCGGCAGCTTTGGATAGCGGCATGGATGACAGCAGCATGAACAAGCTGGAGATGCCGATGTTATTGAAAGAATAATCGCCAGCCTGGTGCGGGCGCTCGCCAGTGAAGCCCAGCCCGGTCGAATCCTGCACCGCCTGTTTGGCGAAGTCATGCGCCTCGCTCATGATGGTGACGCCGCGATATTCGGTCGCCCAGCGGCAGCCCGGCGAGTCGATATTCATCTGCGCCACACAATCGCGCGCCAGGTCCAAGCCATATTGATCGGCATACCAGGTCGATGCGCCATACCGGCCCGTGGAATGCCCCGACCACCAAGCCACCCGCAATGTCCGCGCCATATTGTCAGCCTGGCTATGGAAGATGCGCGCCAGCTCGAGCAGGGTCGCATTGCCCACCGCGTTGTCGCCGATGCCCACATCCCAGCTGTCGACATGCCCGTGCACCAGCACAAAGCGCTCGGGCTCGATATTGCCTTTGATTTCCGCCACCAGGCAGGGACATTCAAACCAGCCCTCTTTCAGCTGCGTGTGCAGGGTGGCTTCGGTCTGGCCATCCGCCATGCGCTGCATCAGGTCTTCGCCATCGGGACGGTTGATGGACAAGACGGGGATATTGGGCTGGCGCTGATAATTGTCCAGGTCGGGCGCGCCCCAGATGGTCGTGCAGATGCCCCAGTGGATGTCTACGCCAGGATTGATAAAGATCGCGCCGATAGCGCCCTGATTTTGGAAATACCAGACCGGCGGCGGACCCCCAAAGCCATCCACCACCACAATCTTGCCGCGCACATCGACTTCGGTAACGGGCGTGAAATCGAAGAAATCGGCGCTGCGTCCAGCCGCGAAACCTTCGATGCGCACCATCTCGCCAGAAACACCGGCCGCAGGCGTGCTGATAGAAAATGCCGGCGTCTTGGCGCGGTATGACTTGCTGCCCACCGCCAAAGATGCCCGCACCGGCACACTCAAAAATAGCTCGGGCCTGTGCATCTCGTGCGGGATACCCAGCGCTTCCAGCCGCCCGGCAATATAAGCAAAGGCTGCGCGCTCGTCGGCAGATGACGATTCGCGCACCAGGCTGGTGAAGCGCTCCAGCAACGACCAGGGCTCGTCCGGCGCGAGGCTATCCAGCAGAGCCGCTTCCAAATCTCCTTGTTTGGCTTCGTACAATGTTTGCATTTCGGGTGCATCCTCCACAATGAACAGAAACAACAGCGCGATTGTAACCCACCAGGGCGCGAAAGCGAAATGAAATGGGCCAGGCTGGAGACTATCCCGTCACTGCCAAAGACTATGGTACGATTGACCAACAGCCGGTACGCCAACTTTGGCGCTGGGCAGCCATGAGGAATGCCGCCAATCCAGACATGACCGCAGACGACCTCTCAGCCGCGCTCGACTGCGCACGAGAACGCCAGGCCGACTATTTGCACGGCTTCAAAACGTTGCTGCGCTTCCCGTCTATCAGTCTGGAGCGGGCACGCCGAGTTGACTTGCTGGAATGCGCCGAGTGGCTCGCGGACCAGATGCGCCGAGCCGGGCTGGATCATGCGCAACTGCTGCCCACTGCGGGCAATCCGATTGTATATGGCAACTGGCTGCATGCGGGCCCCGACAAGCCCACCATCTTGCTCTATGCCCACTACGATGTACAGCCGATCGCCGATGCCGCCCTGTGGCATACGCCGCCTTTCCAACCGACTGTAGTGAAAGAGCGGCTAATCGCTCGCGGCGCGGTCGATGACAAATGCGGCGTCTGGATCGCGCTCAAAGCTGTCGAATCAATCCTGGCAGCCTGCGCACGGTTGCCCATCAACATCAAATGCCTCTTCGAAGGCGAAGAAGAGCTGGGCTCCAAGAACACAATCGCCGCGCTGAATCAATATCGCGACTTGTTGGCGGCCGACGCGTTGATCATCTGCGATGGGCCTTTTTCGCCAAGCCAGCCCGGCATCGGCGTATCGGTGCGTGGCGCAGTGCAGGGCGAGCTGCGTGTAACGGGTCCGCCCCAGGACTTGCACAGCGGACGCTATGGCGGCGCGGTGCGCAATCCCATCCACAGCCTGGCGCGCATCATCTCCGCGCTGCACGACAGCGAAGGCCGGGTGCAGCTGCCGGGTTTCTATGCGCAGGCGCTGCAACCACCAGCGCTCATGCCAGATGCCAACGCAGATTTCCAAAATGCGGCGGGCGTAGCTGGTTTCTTTGGCGAATCGCTGGGTTCTTTTGCAGTTCGGACAACTTTGCTGCCGACTCTGGATGTGGGCGGGATTGCTGGCGGCTACAGCGGCAACGGACTCCGCGCGATTATCCCGGCAGAAGCGAACTGCAAATTGACCCTGCGCACAGTGCCGGGGCAAGACGGCGCAGAGATCTGGGCGAGCTTGGTCGAGCATGCCGAGGCCTTCCGCGAGCCGGGCATAGACATAGAAGCCAGGCTGCACAGCATCGCCCATCCTTTCGCCATGGCTGCAGAGGGGCGCGAGGCGAGTGCCCTGCGGCGGGCGCTGGAATCGACGTTGGGCGTGCCGGCGCGGCTGCTGCGGCATGGCGGCTCGCTGGCAATCGGTGGCGTCTTGGCGCGACTGTTGGAGGCGCCTGTCAGTATGCTGGGCTTGGGCTCGGGCGGCAATTCACACGCGGCGAACGAATACATCGTGCTGGACGATTTCGCGCCGGCGCTCGAAGTGGCGATTCGCTTGTTTTTTGAACTGGCTGCGGAATAAACCGCGACTGGTCGAGGCGGGGCTGAGGAGCGCTTTCAATCCCCGCGCACATCCAGCACATCGCGCAGGGCATCGCCCAGGAAGTTGATGCTCAACACCGTGATCATAATCGCCAAACCCGGATAGATGCCCAGCCACCAGGCGCGCGAAAAGAAGCTGCGGGCATCGCTGATGATCAGCCCCCAGGTCGGCGTGGACGGCTTGACACCCAAGCCCAGGAAAGACAAGCCCGCTTCTGCCAGGATGGCGAAAGACACGCTGAGCGTAGCTTGCACGATGATGGGCGCGATGGCATTGGGCAAGATATGCCGCAGCATGATGCGCGCATTTGACGCTCCCATCGAGCGCGCCGCCAGCACATATTCTTCTTCGCGGATCGACAGCACCATGCCGCGCGTGATGCGGGCGAAATCGTCCAGGAATGCCAGCACGATAGCCACAATGACATTCTCTAGCCCTGTGCCAAAGATCGCCACCAGATACACCGCGATGATGAAATTGGGGAATGCCCACTGCAAATCGATATAACGCATGAAAATGGTGTCGATCCAGCCGCCGTAATAGCCCGAAAGCACACCCATCGCCACGCCCAGCAGCATCGAAATCGACACCGCCACCACACCCACAAACAGCGAAACGCGCGCGCCATACAAAATGCGCGTGAACAAGTCGCGTCCCAGGTCATCGGTGCCCAGCAGATGCATGCTCGAAGGCGGCTGCAAAATATCAAATTCCTGGCTCAGTGGGTCGTAGGGAGAAATAACCGACGCGAACAGGGTGCTGAGAACGATCGTGCCCAGCATCAGCAGACTGGCGATCGCGCGTTTTTCCCGCAACAGTTGCTGCCAGGCGCGCGGGCGCTGGGGCAGGCTGGGCTGCTCAATGCCGCGCATCTGCACAACAGAATCTTGCTTCCCCCTGACTTGTCGGGGGGACCGACGGGGGTTAGTCATAGCTGATGCGCGGGTCGATCACGCGGTAGAGCATATCGACCGCCAGATTCATGAATACCAGCAAGACCGCCACCAGCAGGATACTGCCCTGCACGACCGGATAATCGCGGTTGAGGATGCTTTGGATCAACACCCGCCCCAGCCCCTTGATGGCGAAGACATTTTCCACCACCACCGAGCCAGAAAATAGCAGCGCCAGCGAGATGCCCATGACAGTGACGACCGGGATCAAGGCATTGCGCAAGGCATGCCGAAAGATGACGCGGCGCTCGTTCAGCCCCTTGCTGCGCGCCAGGGTGATGTAATCCTGCCCCAGCACTTCCAGCATGGCGCTGCGTGTCAAGCGGGCGATAGAAGCCGAAAATGGCAAGCCCACCGCCAGCCCGGGCAATATCAAATAGCGCAGCCACTGGTCCAGCCCGGCGCTCATGGGTCGATAGCCGATGGCGGGGAACCAGCGCAGATTGACAGCGAAGACGATAATGAGCACGATACCTATCCAAAATGAGGGCATGCTGATGCCCAAGAAAGCCGCGAAGTTGAAGCCATAATCCAGCGGGCTGTCTTTCTTCACCGCCGAAATGACGCCAGCCGACAAGCCCAACGTGAACGACACCAGGAAAGCCACCATCGCCAGCGATACCGTGCGCGGCACCGCCTCGGCGATCTGCACGCTAACAGCTTGATGACTGCCATATAGCGACTGCCCCAGGTCGCCAGACAGGGTATTGCGCAGCCAGAAGAGATATTGCACGATGACCGGCTGGTCCAAGCCCAGCTTGGCGCGGATGGCATCGGCGGCAGTAGGATCGACATCTGCCAGCAGCGCGGCAATGGGATCGCCCGGCACCGCCCGCAGCATGAAAAAGACCAGGGTGCCCACCGCCCAGACGACAATCAACGCCTGTATCACCCGCGCGACAAAATAGCGCATGTCCCGGTTTGCCCCTGATGCTTTGCTACCAAATCGCTATGTAACCGCCCCGGTCCCCCCAAAGAATCGGGGAGAAGGTTTCGCCGCGATTTCGCCAAAATATCGGCGCGCGCTTTACCTCCCCCCTGACTTGTCGGGGGGATTGAGGGGGGTCGCCCGCAGCTAGCTCAAACTCACCCTATCCAGATCGCGCAAGCCAACAATGCGGCTTTCTGGCGGATAAGTCACCTCGGCGCGATGCACAAGAATCTCGGTGCCATGGAAGATGAAGATGGACGCCAGCTTGTCGCTGGTCAATTGGTTGGCTTCTTGCACCAGAGCCTTGCGCGCGGCGGGGTCGGCGGTGATCGCCTGCTGGTTGATCAATTCGTCGACGCGATCGGCGGCGAAGAAGCCAAAATCCCGCTCGCCATATTGTTCGACCAGGTCGGCATCGTTGCGGTTGGCGCCATTAAAGCGCGAGCCGCGCAGCATCCAGTCGACCAAGCCATCGTCAGGATCAAAGTCGCCGCCGCTGCCCAGCCGCAGCAGGTCGTATTCCATGCGGTTGGCATCTTCGATCAACACAGTGAAGTCCTTGATGTCCAGCTCGATGGCGATGTTGAGGTTGGTGCGGTACATGTCGACGATGACTTCGGCTTGACGGCGTCCGGCCGGCGTGGTCAACAGCTTCAAGGTGGGGAAGCCCTCGCCACCGGGATAGCCCGCGTCCGCCAGCAATGCCTGCGCCGCCTCGACATCAAACCGTTGTTCGCTGGTTTCGTTGATGCCGGTGTCGAAGTAATAACCCATCGCCGGATTGATCGTGCCGAAGGCTGGCACGCCGCGCCCAAACAAAGCGCGCTGGATGAAGCGCTCGCGATCAAAGGCTTTTGCCAGCGCCAGCCGCACTTTGAAGCCGTTCTGCTGCTTCAACTCAGCGACCGACAGGTTGAAGTCCTCGACCACCATAGGCTCGCGCCAGGGATTGACGAAGACCGACTGGAAGCCGTTGCCGGGGATCTCGTCCACGACCAGGTCGGGGTTCATCAAAAAGCGGTCGACCAACTCGGCAGCCACGCCATTGCCGCCGATGAGGTGGATATCGCCGGTTTCGATCGCGGCAGCCAGCGGCTCGTTTTCTGGGATGGGGATGATGGTCACCTTGTCGACGACCGGGCGGGCCGGGTCATAATAATCATCGAAGCGCTCCAGCACGACTCCCTGCCCCAGCTGGTGCCCAGTAACGCGGAAGGGACCTGTCCCGACCGGCATCAAGCCATAATCTGCCAAGCCCATGCTGTCGATGGCGTTGCTGTTGACGATGGTCATGGCGCGGCCGCTGCTGCGTTCCAAGGTCTTGACCAGCAGAGAAGCTTGCGGCTTGCCCAGGGTCAACTGCACGGTCATGTCGTCCAACGCGACCACATCCAGCACATTGACCAGGTTGCCATAGTGAATCGACTGCTCGGGATCTTTGGAGCGATTGTATGTGAAGACGACATCGGCAGCCGAAAAAGCATCGCCATTGTGCCAGGTGACGCCTTCGCGCAGGTTGAATGTCCACACCAAGCCATCATCAGAAACAGTCCAGTCGGTGGCCAAGTCGCCTTCTGCCACCAGGTCGGCATTGATATGCGTCAAGCCGCTGAGCACATTGGATGCCACCTGGAATTGCAGCACCTGGTTGATCTGCGCGGGATCGAGGGTGGTGATTTCTGCTGTGCCCGCCCAGCCACAAATCAGGTGTCCGCCGCCCTGGGCGAAAGCGCGCGTGGCTGTTGGCAGAGCGATGCCAGCCGCCCCCAGCAGATGCGACAAGGACAGCGAGCCGCCCGAGGCCGCCACCAGCCGCATAAATGAACGCCGGCTCAGCTTCGGACCGCTGATCTCGTCTTTGCTCAAGCCAAAGAGCGGATCGGCCGGGTCAAAGTCATAGGCGCGGCGCTGCTCCTCGGCGATGCGCGCTTTCTGCTCGCCAGTCAGGCGCGCAAATAGGTCTTGTAGTCGTTTGTTCATCTTCGTCCTCCGTCCTGTTTACCTGGTTTAGACTACAAATCATATTCCTTGCAAGAAGAGTATAGAAGCTCGGCGCGTCTCATGCAAAAAGATGAAAGCTCCTCCCGCATTTTGGGGGGACAGGACAGGTTTCCAAGCGAGCGCACCCCACCCCCAGCCCTCCCCAAAGAGACAGCGTAGGGGCGAGGCGGTGACTCGCCCATTTAACCCCTCCCCCAGCCCCTCCCCAACAGGTTGGAGAGGGTAGCCAATGCCTTATGCTCCTTCCGACCCGAAAGGTGGATTGATTGGGTGTGAAAAGCCCCTCCCTCATTTTGGGGCAGGGATTTGGGGTGGGGGGATGATAACACCAGATCAACATAGACTATTCGCAAACTTGCGCGCGCAGGGCAGCTTTCTGCACTTTGCCCAGGGCATTGCGAGGCAAGTCGGCGGCGAAGATCACCCGGCGCGGCGTTTTGTAGGCAGCCAGCCGTTCGCGGCAGTGCGCGCAAAGTTCGTCCGCAGCCGGGGCAGCGCCTGGCTCGGGCACGATGACCGCCACGACCAGCTCGCCCCACTCCGCATCTGGGCAGCCGATCACTGCGCAAGCCGCCACATCCGCGTGCGTCATCAAGGCCAATTCCACTTCGGGCGGATAAACATTCAAGCCGCCGCTGATGATGAGGTCTTTGGCGCGCCCCTTGAGGGTGAAGTAGCCATCGTGCGAGCGAGAACCCAGATCGCCCGTGCGCAGCCAGCCATCTTCTGTGAACGCTTGCGCGGTCTTTTCGGGCTGCCGCCAATAACCAGCGAAGACATGCGCGCCGCGAATCTGCACTTCGCCCACCACATCATTGGGCAGGGGCAGGTCGGTTTCGGGGTCGGCGATGCGCGCCTGCACGCCTGGCAGGGGACCGCCAACACAGCCAACGCGCCGCTCGCCATGCAGTGGATTGGACAGGTTCATGCCTGTCTCGGTCATGCCATACCGTTCCAGCAGGGTCACGCCGAAGGTGCGCTGATAGCCAAAAAAGAGATCGTCGGGCAGGCGGTCGCTGCCAGAAGTCAACAGCCGCATATGGCCCAGGGCGATGCGCCGCCCGGCCGCTTGCGCATAGAGTCGCCGGTGCATGGTGGGCACACCCATGAAGACCGAGTAGCGCCGGCTTTGCAGCAAGTCCAGCACAGCCGCCGCGTCAAAGCCAGGCAGCAGGTCGGCGGTCGCGCCAGCATGCAGCGCTCCGTGCAGCGCCACAACCAGCCCGTGCACATGAAAGATGGGCAGCGCATGCAGCAGCCTATCGTCCGCGCGCCAGCCCCAGGCTGAATGCAAGGCCTGGATGTTGGCAGTCAAGTTGCCATGCGTAATCAGCGCGCCTTTGGGACGGCTGGTTGTGCCGCTGGTATACAGCATCATGGCCGTCTGGTCGGGATCGCCGGGCGGGCTCACGGGGTTGGCGGAATAGCTGCCGACGCGCTCCAGCCAGGGCGAACTCGCGTCGATGAAGAGGGTCTCTTGCAGCGCTGGCAGGCTGGCGATCATCTCGGCAAGCGCCGACTGTTTCGCCACATCGGCGAATAACAAGCGAGCGCCCGCATCTGCCAAGAAGTAGCGCAATTCGGCAGGCGGATAACCAGGATTCAAGGGCAGAAATACCGCGCCAATTTGCATCGCCGCCAGATGCAGGTAAATGAAGGGCAGGCATTTGGGCAGCTGCACAGCCAGCCGGTCGCCAGGTTCGGTGCCCAGCGCGCGCAGAAAGTGGGCCGTGCGACTGGTCGTTTCTGCCAACTGCGCATAGCTGACCGCCTCGCCACCGCTGAACTGGATAGCGGTTTTTTGCGGATTGCTTCGGCAGTTTTCGGCGATGGCATCGAGGAACATAGGCAACCTGTACTGGTTCGTGATTAAATTATCGTTGTACCCTAATATCGCCACAGAAGTAAAGGCAAGTAAGTCATGCGACAACCAGGCAACGCCGCTCAAATTCGAAATCCGTAGGGGCTAGACTTGTCTCGCCCATAATTTCTCCGTTGACCCTGTGGGCGACTCAAGAGGCGCCCCTACGACGTTCCTCCATATTGTTGCACTACTTCATATTGTTGCACTACTTCATTGGACTTACTTAAGACACAGCGAGCACGGATAACACAGCGCGTGTAGAGAGCACTTCAACCCCTCCCCCAGCCCCTCCCTAATGAGACAGCGTAGGGGCGAGGCGGTGACTCGCCCATTTAACCCCTCCCCCAGCCCCTCCCCGACGAGTCAGGGAGGGTAGCCAATGCCTTATCCTCCCGACCCGACAGGTGGATTGATGGTGGGTGAAAATCCCCTCCCTCATGTTGGGGGAGGGGATTGGGGTGGGGGTCAGCCTCCCCCTGACTTGTCGGGGGGACCTGGGGGTGAACAATCAGATAACGAAACGTTCGTAGCTGCCATCGGCGGGCGGACCCCAAACCGACCAGAATTCGCCGCTGGACGGGCACATGATGGCCGCGCCGCAGCTTTCTACATGCATGGGCGGTTTCGGTCGCGCGCAGATCGCCACTTCGTCGCGCGTCAGTTCCATCAGGTCGTCCAGGCTGGCTGCGGGATTATCCAGCAATTCCTGGGCGCGCCGCAGACGATTGCGCGAGCTGGCTTGCGATTCGGGTGGTCGTTCCCGCTCGATATCCAGATTCTGCTGGATGAGGCAGTGGTTGGTGTGGATGATGGATTTGTCCTGCAGCGGGCGGACATGCTGGCGCGTGGACATGGCTTCGACTTCATAACCGCGCCCTCGCTTGTCCATCAGCATATAATTGTGCGCGCCGGCCAGCTTGGCTTCTGTCAGGCAGGCCAGCGCCGCTTCGATGCTCGTCTGCTGCAAGATCTTGCGCACGACGAATACCCAGGTGACGCCGATCTGCCCGTCAGCCGCCATCAGGTTGTTGATGCCGACGCAGATGCCGGCGCTGTTCATGCCGATCATGCCCACGCAGCCGGTGATGGTGAATGCCAGGAATGCCGGCGCAGCTTCGGGCTTGCCGCGCAGCAGAATGACATAGGGAGTCGCCGAAGCGTGCATATCCCAAGTCTGCCCAAAGTAGCCGACTCCCGCGGCGCTGCGACAGCCCGGCAGCATAAAGGCCGTGCAATTGTCGGCGGACCGCGCTGTTGGTTGTGCCATTCCACCACAGTTGTAGACGACATCGATGAAGTCGGTGAAACCGTTGTTGATGACCAACTCGGCCAGGCTCAGCCCGGTCGCATCGGCCATGCCGCGCAGCTCGTCCATCAGCTCCGGCGCATAGGCGATGTGCTCTTCGACGCAGGCGGCTGCCAGGTCGAGCACAGCTGCGCGCGTCAGGCTGCGTCCCGTCCATTTGGCGTCCATGCACAGGCGCACACGCTCTTCGGTGAACATGTGGATCTCGTCATGGAAGCGCTTCCCATGCGCGAAGCCCATTGTATAGGGGCTGCCCTGCAGGTCGATGACGCGGAGTTTGTTCAGCATAGCTTCACCACCAATTTTGCAACGGTTTTACCACAAAGACACGCAGCGCACAAACAGTCTTTGCCACAGAGGCACAGAGCGCCGGGCATTGCTGTAGGGGCGATGCGCTGACTCGCCCGCTCCCCCTGCGCTGACTGTGCTAGACCTTGTCCATCTCGGCGCGCACGGTATCCAGCAGGTTATCGGCGCGGATTTGCGCCAGGGTATAGCAGGGACCGCCCAACTGGTCTGCCAGTCTTTGCGCCAAGCCCTGGTCAAAGGCAACATGCTCCATGTTGATGGTGACCGTGCGAATATCGGCTTCGTGGATGCGGCGCGCGATTGAATGCGCTTCGTCTTGCGGCGAAACTGTGTCGCTGATCGACACATTGCCCGCGCCATCGGTGAGCAGGATCATCATGGGCATGACATCGGGATTGAGGTTCTTTTCGCGCATGACGGCTTCGTAGGTCATCAGCAAGCCGGCCGAAAGCGGGGTCTTGCCGCCGACCGGGATATCGGACATGGCTTCCTTCGCCAGCACGACCGAATTGGTGGGCGGCAGCACCAGCGAGGCGCGGTCTTTTTGGAATACGACCAGCCCGACCCGATCGCGGCGTTGATAGGCATCGGTCAGCAGCGACATGATCGCGCCTTTGGTGGCTTGCATGCGCTCCGACACAGCCATGCTCCACGAGGCATCGACTGTGAACATGATGAGGTTGCTGGCTTTGCGCACGCGCACTTTTTCTTGCAGGTCGCTTTTGCGCAGCGCATAGGCCATGCCGGTTTCCTGCTTTTGCTCGTCGCGCTCGACCTGGTGAGGAGCGGCAGCGCGCAGGGTGGCATCAAAGGCGATATCGCGCGGTTTTTCGCCAGCTTGTTTGGCGCGCACATAACGCCCGCGTTTGCGATCGGTGCGGGTCGTAGAGCGCCGTCCGGATTGACGACGCGTCATCCTGTCCAACTGCGTGTTGAGCTTGCGCGTCTCGAATTCGGCTCGCGATTCGACCTGCTGCCCGCCCTCCCACCAGCGCGCGTCGGAGGTGGGGAAGACATCTTGCGGGGCAGCTTCGGCTTGGCTGAGCTCTTGTTCGGTCTGTTCGCCTTCGCCGCTTACCGTCTCACTTTTTTTTTAGACTGCGCGGCGTTTTCGTCGGTCTCTTCGCTGAATTCGCCCGTGTCTTCGCCTTCGCCAAGTTCCTGGCGTTTTTCATCGACAGCCGATTCGACTGCGTTGAGGTCGGCTTGGGCATCATTGAAAGGACCGCGCTTGAGCCGATGCGGGATGGTGAGGCGGATGGCCAAGGTGATATCGCGGTCATTGATGGCGGTGCGAGCTTCATAGGCGGCGTGCGCGCGCGCAGCTTTCAAGATCACCAGGTCGGCGCGGTGGCCGTCGATGCGCAGATCGCTAGTGATGCTGGCGATGATGCGCAAATCGTGCGTGGTATGCGTGACCTGGTCGATGATTTTGCGGGCGGCCGCGATGCGGTCGGACAACTGCTGGTCGACCGGCTGCCATGCCGTTTTGAATTCGAGCGGGTCGTTTTCATAGGCGATGTGCCGCTCCAAGATTTCGATGCGTTCGCGCGCTTCTTTGATGCCCGTGACATCGACCGAAAGCGCAAATCGATCCAGCAGCTGCGGGCGCAGGTCGCCTTCTTCGGGATTCATGGTGCCGACCAGAATAAAGCGCGCCGGGTGGCTGAAGCTGATGCCCTCGCGCTCGACGATATTGACGCCCATGGCTGCGCTGTCCAGCAGCAGATCGACGATGTGGTCGTCCAGCAGATTGATCTCGTCTACATACAAAATGCCGCGGTTGGCATTGGCCAACACGCCGGTGTCAAAGTGACGCTCGCCCAACTGGATGGCTTTTTCGATGTCCAGCGTGCCCACGACGCGGTCTTCTGTGGCGCTGACTGGCAGGTCTACGAAGCTGATGCGCCGCTCTTTCGTGGGGATATCGGCGCAGTCGGCGTACTTCTGCCGGGCAAAGTCCGACCAGCTTTCGGGCCTGGCAGGGTCGTCATTAAAGGGCGAATCGGCGATGACGCTAATCTGTGGCAGCAGGGCAGCCAGAGCGCGGGCGGCTGTCGACTTGCCGGTGCCGCGTTCGCCACGGATCAGCACGCCACCAATGCGCATGTCGATGGCATTGAGGATCAGCGCCAGCTTCATCATGTCTTGCCCAACAATGGCGGTGAAGGGATAAACAGGCGGTCGATTGCTCATGGCGACTCCGGTTTTTATCGCTCCAGGACAACAGAATGCGCAACTATAGGCGAAAGGCAGCGCGTTGGCAATTGCCAGCTTTGGCGACTTGACCTGTCGCGCCGCTTCATTTACGGTTTGTCGCAGTCACAATGCAAAAGGCAAGCCAGATGCCACGCCAGACGATTATCTGCGTTACGCCCAATGTCGCGCTAGACCGCACCCTGGTCGTGCCCGACTTTGCCATCGGGCGCATCTCGCGCATCCGCAGCGCGATCGCGGTGCCGGGCGGCAAGGGCTTGAATGTACTGCGCGCTCTGGAGATTCTGGGCGGGCGGGCGCTGGCCATGGGTTTGCTGGGCGGGCATACCGGGCGCATGGTCGCGGCGCTGGTGGCAGAAGGTGGCTATTCTGCGCAATGGACGCGCTTCGCAGGCGAGACGCGCACCTGCACCATCATCGCCAATGAAGCAGGCGTCTCGACAGTCATCAACGAGTCGGGCAAAATCGAACCCGGCGACTGGCAGGCTTTGGCAGACGACATCGTCGCGGCCGCCGCAGACGAAGACACGGCAGCGGTTTGTCTTTGCGGCAGCCTGCCCGATGGCGCGCCAGACGAGGCGCCGGCCCAGCTCATTTCACGAATCAATGCCTTGGGCGTGCCGGTTTGGGTGGACAGCAGCGGGCTTTGGCTCGCCAATGCCATCGCCGCCAAACCGTATGCCATCAAGATCAACAGCGAAGAATTTGCGGCTGCTCTGGGCAGGGAATTGCCTGCCACGCAAGATATCATCGACGCGGCGCGCATGCTGGTGCGGGGCGGGATTCAAATCGTCATCATTTCGCTGGGGGCTGCTGGAGCGTTGCTCATCACCAACGAGCTGGTTGCGCAGGCTGTGCCGCCGGGTATTCAGCCGGTCGATCCCATCGCCAGCGGAGATTGTCTGCATGCGGGCGTGGTCGCAGCGCTGGCAGCCGGGGCAACCCCTGAACGAGCGCTGCAACAGGGCGTGGCGGCCGGCACGGTCAATGCGCTGTATGCCGGTGGCGCGCAATTCCCCTACGCGCACTTCGAGCGAATCCTGGCGCAGACACGATTGAACATTTTACAAAATGTTTAAGCTCTTCCTATAGATTTCTTATACAACGCGGCTAGGCTGCTATGTCGAGATTTTTTGGGCGGCCAAACGACCGAAAGGAGCGGCCTGTTGATTCGTGTACAGCATATCTCCAAGTCCTATGGCGATATCGCGGCGCTGCGCGATGTCAGTTTTGATATCCAGCCGGGCGAGATTGTTGGCTTGCTGGGACCAAACGGCGCGGGCAAATCCACCGCTATCAAGATCATCACCGGCTTCCTGCATCCAGACGAAGGCGCAGTGGAGATTGATGGGCTCAATGTATTGACCCAACTGCGCGCTGTGCAAGCCAAAATCGGCTATTTGTCCGAGAATACGCCGTTATACCCCGAGCTTTCTGTGCAAGGCTATTTGCAGATGGTCGCCCGTTTGCGCAGTTTGCCACAGGCCGACTTGCCGCGGCTGCTTTCGGCGGCGGTATATGGCAGCGGCTTGCAGGATTATTTGACGCGCCCGATCGCCTCGTTGAGCAAGGGCTTGCGGCAGCGGCTGGGCTTGGCGCAGGCCATCTTGCACGAGCCGCGTTTTTTGATCCTCGATGAGCCCACGGTCGGGCTGGATCCCACGCAGATCGTCGAGATCCGCGCATTGATCAAGTCTTTGGCGCAGCAGAGCACGATTCTGTTTTCTTCGCATATCTTGTCGGAAGTCGAGGCCATCTGCGACCGCGTCATCATCCTCATCAATGGCGAGCTGCGAGCCGACCAAAGCCTGCGCGCGCTGGACCAGAGCAACGACGCCACCCTGGTCTTGCAAAGCGAGCCCGCGGGTGTGGCCGAGGCGCTGGGGGCGCTGGCTGCCATCGACCAGGTGCAACCGACGCAATCGGACGATGGCTATCCAGCCTGGCGCATCTGCGGCAGCAGCGATATCACGCCCACCATCTTCGAGCTGGCGCGTCAGCACAACTGGGCGCTGCGCGAGCTGCGGCGCGATACTGTTACCTTGGAATCTTTCTTCAACCAATTGGCGACATCTGCCTAGGGAGGCTGCCATGAACAAGCTGCTGGCTGTCGCCGGCAAGGAGCTGCGCCTGTATTTTGGCTCGCCAATGGCGCTAATTTTTGTCGGCGTCTTTCTGGTCTTGACGCTCTTCGTATTCTTCTGGGTCGACAGCTTCTTCGCGCGCGGCATTGCCGATGTGCGGGCTCTGTTTGAATGGATGCCGCTGTTGATGATCTTGCTGGTGGCCGCGCAAACCATGCATCTGTGGAGCCGCGAAGCAGAAACCGGCAACCTGCAAACCTTGTTGACCATGCCCGTGCGCTTGAGCGAGCTGGTGGCTGGCAAGTTCTTGTCGGCGCTGGCGCTGGTGGCGGTGGCATTGGGCTTGACAGTCTTTTTGCCAGTCACGGTGGCATCGCTGGGCAACCTGGATTGGGGACCCGTCATCGGCGGCTATCTGGCGGCGCTGCTTTTGGCATCCAGCTATATCGCCATCGGCTTGTTCGTCTCGTCACGCACCGACAATCAACTGGTTGCGTTGATCGGCACGGTGGTCATCTGCGGCGCATTTCAAGCGATCGGCTCGCCTGTCATCACCGACTTTTTTGGCGCGACAGCTGGCGATCTGCTGCGGCAATTCGGCACAGGCAGCCGCTTCGAGAGCATCGAGCGCGGCGTCATCGACTTCCGCGACCTGGCCTATTATCTGTCGCTGACGATATTCTTCCTGGCGCTGAATGTGCTGTCGCTGGACAGCAAGCGCTGGAGCACGGGCGCGCACTTGCGAGCGCATCGCCTGAATGCGCGGCTGGGCATCGCTTTGCTCGGCTGCAACCTGTTGGCGCTGAACTTGTTGATCGCCCCCGCCAGCTTCGCCCGCCTAGATTTGACCCAGCACCGCGAATACAGCTTGTCCGATGTCACGACCGACCTGCTGTCTGGCTTGCAAGAGCCGCTGCTGGTGCGTGGCTACTTCAGCGAAGACAGCCATCCTGCCCTCGCGCCGCTCGTCCCGCGCATCAAAGATACCCTGCGCGAATATGAGCTGCTTTCGCGCGGCAAGCTACAGCTGGAATTCATCGACCCGCTGACCAATCCCGAACTTGAGCGCGAAGCGACGCAGATCTATGGCATTCGTCCCACGCCCCTGCAAGTCAATGAGCGCGGCGGCGTTTCGCTCGTCAATGTCTACTTCGATGTGCTGATCGCTTATGGCGACCAGGTGGCGGCGCTCAACTTCTCAGATTTGATCGAAATTCAGGACACGGCCCTGGGCGCGGAGGTGCGGCTGCGCAACCTGGAATATGATTTGACCAGCGCCATCCAGCGGGTGGTATTTGGCTTCCAGAGCCTGGACGCGGCGCTCGCCTCGCTCGACCAGCCAGCGCGACTGACCCTCTATTATTCATCCGCGACTCTGCCGCCCATGATGCAAGATGTCAGCCAGACCATGCAGGCTGTCAGCCAGGAGTTGGCTGCCGACAATCCCGACAAACTGGCGCTGGAACTCGTCGACATGTCATCTGCCGAAGCGAGCATCGGCGAACAGGAGCTCTTTGATCGCTATCAAATCCAGCCAGTCGCGGCCAGCTTCTTCGCCGAAGAGACATTCTATTTGCACCTGGTTATCGAAGCCGCTGGCGAAATCCAGGTCATTTATCCGGCCGGTGCCTTGAGCCAGGTGGAGATTCGCAACGCTATCGAGGCCTCCTTAAAACGTTCGTCTTCGGGATTCCTGCAAGTCATCGGCTTGTGGAGCCCACCCGCCAGCGCGCCCGACCAGTTTGGACAGCAACTGCCCAGCTTGCAGCAATACGCCATCCTGGAAGATGTGCTGCGCGAGTCCTACGAAGTGCGCAGGCTGACGTTGGATGATGGCGAGATACCCGCTTCTATCGATGTGTTGATCTTGCTGGCGCCGCATAGCCTGAGCGACTTGCAACGGTATGCCATCGACCAGTACTTGATGCGCGGCGGCGCGGTCATTGTGGCGGCGGGGCAATACCGACTGGGCATCGACCCCTATAGCGGCGCACTGCTGCTCGACCCCAACGAAGCGGGACTTTTGGACATGCTGGCCAGCTATGGCGTGCAGATCGGCGCTGGCCTGGTGATGGACTGGCAGAATGCGCCCTTCCCCCAGCAGGTGCAGCGCGACCTCGGTGGCATGCTCGTAACCGAAATCGTCGAGCTGCCCTATCCATACTTCGTGGATGTGCGCGGGGATGGGTTGCTTGCAGAAAGCGCCATCGTCAACAGCCTGCCCCTGCTGACTGTGCCCTGGGCGTCGCCCGTCACAATCGATGCTGCGCTGCTGGACGAAACGCGCGCAAACACCTTGATCTGGTCCAGCGACAATGCCTGGCTGACGACAGAATCCAACCCGCAGCCCGACCTGGAGATGTATCCCGATTTGGGCTTCCCGGTCGGTGATGAGCTGGGGCGTTACCCGTTGGCGGTGAGCGCAACTGGCGCATTCGACAGCTATTTCATCGACAAGCCCTCGCCATTCGCGGCGCTCGAGGACGGAGCAGGCGAGGTCAGCGAAACGATTGGTTTGATCGAGCGTTCGCCCGACAGCGCCCAACTTATCGTCTTGGGCAGCAGCGAATTCGTCAATGACAATGTGTATCAGATCGCAGCGAACTTCGGCGGCGACCGCTTTTTCAGCAACTTGCAGCTAATCGCCAACGCCATTGACTCGTTCACAGAAGACGCGTCGCTGGCGTCCATCCGCAGCCGCGGCAGTGTGGCGCGCATCTTGCCGCCCATCAGCGAAGGCGCGCAGAATCAGTGGGCGCTGTTAAATTACGCGGTCGCGCTCATCGGCTTGCTGGCGATCGGCCTGGTCTGGCAAGTCCAGCGCCGCAGTGAAAAGCCGTTGCAGTTGCTGCCGCCCGAAAACAGTCACGGAGGTGCGCAATGATCAGCCGCAGCAATGTCCTTCTCGCCAGTTTGCTCGCTGTGCAGATCGTGCTGCTGGCTGTTTCGGTTATGACCAGCGGGGGCGCAGAATCGCGGACGATAGAGCCGCTTGTTGTGGGCATCAGCGCATCGGAAGTTGAGCGCATGACAATCGCCACATCGCCCGATGACGCGGTAACTTTCATGCGCAAAGCCGGCGGCTGGGTTCTGCCCGAAGCGGACGACTTCCCTGTGGATGGCGATAAAGCAGACGAGATGCTGGACAAGCTCCTGGCTTTGGATACGCGCCGACTGGTGGCTTCGAACCCCGTCAATTTCGCGCGGCTCGAGGTCAAAGCAGACGACTTTCGGCGGCGCATAGAGCTGAGCGGCAGCAGCGACAGCGCGGTTATCTATCTGGGTGGCAGTGGCGGGGTCGATACTGTCTATGCCCGGCGCGCCGACGAAAACCAGGTCTACCTGGGTCGCGGATTGAATTCGTGGGAGCTATCGACGCAGACCGCCACCTGGGTCGATGCCAACTATGTCAACATCGCGCAGGCCGATGTGCGACAGATCCGCGTGCGCAATGCCCAGGGCGATTTCACCCTGCTGCGCGCAGACGACGAAAGCTGGACCTACACAGACTTGCGCGCAGGCGAAATGTTGGAAGACACGAAGCTACCGGGCATCTTGCGCAACGCCGCGTCCATACGCCTGGTCGAGCCGCTGGGGTCTTCTGCCAGGGACGACTATGGCTTGGCAGAGCCGACCGTCTCGGTCGAAGTGCACTATCGGCAGCTGATCGAAACGGATGCAACGGATGCAACGGAAGCAACGGAAGCAAACGCAGAGGCGGGCTCCACTGCTGAAGTTGTCGATGACGAAGCAGCCGAGCCGCAATACAGCGAAGAGATGGTGACACTGACATTTGGGGCGGCGCTCGAAGCTGGCGACATCGTCTTGAAAGCCAGCCAGAGCGACTACTTCGTATCCGTGCGCGAAACAACCTACCAGGTCTTTGCAGAGTTGAGCCGCGATGACTTGGTCAAATTGCCGGAAAGCGACCTTGGCGGGGAATAAGCCCGGCTCGCTCGCCAGCTTTGTCGCCCTTACGCAGCGTATGCCCGAGCGCCTATAATGCTGCGCCATGACACGGACTTGGCACGCGGGAGCATCCATGCCCTTGACTTTTCAGCAAGCGATCTTGAAGCTGCACGAATACTGGGCTACGCAAGACTGCCTGATCTGGGAGCCGCATAATGTGCAGGTTGGCGCTGGCACGGGCAACCCGGCCACCACCCTGCGTGTGCTGGGACCCGAACCGTGGCGCGTGGCTTATGTCGAGCCATCTGTGCGCCCCGACGATGGCCGCTTCGGCGAAAATCCCAACCGCATGCAGAAGTACTACCAATACCAGGTCATCCTCAAGCCAGACCCTGGCAACCCGCAGGAGCTTTATCTGGAATCGCTGGCGGCGCTGGGCATCAACGCGCGCGAGCACGATATCCGCTTCGTCGAAGACAACTGGGAGTCGCCGGCTTTGGGGGCATGGGGGCTGGGCTGGGAAGTCTGGCTGGATGGGCAAGAGATCACGCAGTTCACCTATTTTCAGCAGGCGGGCGGACAGACCCTCGCTCCGGTCAGTGTAGAAATCACCTATGGCATAGAGCGCATCGTGCTGGCGCTGCAAGGCACAGATACAGCCTGGTCGATAGACTGGCTGGACGGCGTCAGTTATGGCGATGTGATGTTCAGCGACGAGGTCGAACACTGCCGCTATTATTTTGATGTCGCCGATGTCGATGCGCTGCGCACGGTGTTCAATGTCTACGAACGAGAATATGCGCGGGCGCTGGAAGGCGACGCGCTGATCGCCGCTTACGATTATGTGCTCAAGTGCAGCCACCTCTTCAATGTGCTGGATACGCGCGGCGCGGTCGGCGTTACAGAACGAGCCAATTACTTCCGCCGCATGCGCGAAATGACGCGCCAAATCGCTGCCGAGTACACCGCCAAGCGCGCCCAACTGGGGCATCCGCTGCTGAAGATGAGCGAGCGCTGGCGTGGCGCAGCAGTGCAGGTCCCCGCTGCCAGGCCCGAGCCGCCCAGCGAGCCAGCCGACTTCTTGCTGGAAATCGGCGTGGAAGAGATGCCAGCTGCCGATGTCGAAATTGCCACCCAGCAAGCGCAAAAAGCCGCCCCAGCCCTCTTTGACGAGCTGCGCCTGGAGCATGCGGGCATCGACGTTCATGCCACCCCGCGCCGCATTGTCGTGCAGGCGCGCGCTGTGATGCCTCGGCAGCCTGATGCAGAATCTGTGGCCAAGGGTCCGCCAGCCGACCGCGCTTATGATGCAGACGGGCAGCCGACACGCGCTGCGCTGGGTTTCGCGCGGGGCAAGGGAATCGCCCTAGAAGACCTGCGCATCGAAGACAGGGACGGCGGCCGCTATGTAACGGCGCTGGTGCGCACCGCTGGCCGGCCCGCGACAGATGTCCTGGCCGAGGCGCTGCCGGGCTTCATCGCCGATTTGCGCTTTCCCAAATCCATGCGCTGGAACGATAGCGGCGTGGCTTTCTCGCGTCCCATACGCTGGCTGGTCGCTCTATATGGCGAGACGGTCCTCCCCTGCGCTTATGCCGGCATCGCCAGCCAACCATCGACGCGCGGACTGCGACCGTACGGCTCGCCGATTGTCGCACTGAATGACGCCAGCGCATATCAGAAGTTCTGCAGAGAGCAGGGCATCTTGCTGGATGTGGCGCAGCGCAAGGCGGTCATCCGCGAACAAGTGGACGCCCTCGCGGCAGAAATCGGCGGTATCGTTGCGGCTGATGACGATCTGTTGGGAGAAGTGGCGAACTTGGTCGAAGCGCCGAGGGCATTCCGTGGCGAATTTGAAAGCGACTTCCTGGACTTGCCGCGCGATGTGCTGGTGACCGTCATGCGCAAACACCAGCGCTACTTCGCGGTCGAGGCTGCGGACGGGCGGCTTTTGCCCTGCTTCATCGGCGTGCGCAATGGCGATAGCCAGCATCTGGACAAAGTGATCCTGGGCAACGAGCAGGTCATCCGCGCCCGCTTTTCCGATGCCCGCTTTTTCTATGCTGCCGATACCGCCAAGCCGCTGGCCGAGCATATGCCTCGCCTGGACACGTTGACTTTCCAGGCCGAGCTGGGCTCTATGCGCCAGAAAAATGACCGCGTGGCTGCATGTGTCCATGATCTAGGCGCTCTGCTTGGATTTGAGGAATCCGATATAAGAATTGCGCACGAGGCTGCACAGATCGCCAAAGCCGATCTGGCCACCAGCATGGTGGTGGAGATGACATCGTTGCAGGGCGTGATGGGCAGGGAATATGCCTTGCGCGAGGGGATAGACGCGGCTGTTGCCCAGGCGATCTTCGAGCATTGGCTGCCGCGCGGGGCGGGGGATGCGCTGCCGGCGAGCGATGCCGGGCGTCTGTTGGCGCTGGCGGACAAACTGGACAGCCTGGTTGGGTTGTTTGCGGTGGGCTTGGCGCCAAAATCGACCTCCGACCCCTATGGCTTGCGGCGCAGCGCATTGGGCATCATTCAGATCTTGCTCGAGCGTTCGCTGCCGGTTGACCTGCGCGAGCTGATCAACCTGGCGGCGCTGGCACAGCCTGTTCCCGTCAGCGACGAAGCGCAGGCACAGATCTTCGACTTTGCGCGCCGACGGTTTGACAACTGGCTGAACGACGAATTCAACTATCCGCGCGATGTCATCAATGCTGTGCTGGCGGAGCAAGCGCACAACCCATCTGGCGCATTGGCTGGCATCGAGGCGCTGGCGAAGTGGGTCGCTCGCGAGGAATGGGAGGCTATCCTGGATAGTTTCGCTCGTTGTGTTCGCATCACCCGCAAGGAAGCGCCGCAGTTGTTCGACCCCGCGCTGCTGGACGAACGGTATGCAAAAGCGCTGTGGGCTGTCGTCCAGGGCTCGGCTGGCGAGAACCTGCGCCCGGGCGATGTAGCGGGCTTCTTGACGGCATTCGCCACGATGGTGCCCGCGGTTACAGATTTCTTCGATCATGTGCTGGTGCATGCCGAAGACGCAGCGCTGCGCCGCAACCGCATCGCCTTGTTGCAGCGCATCAGCCGCCTGCAGGCCGGACGAGCGGATTTGAGCTTGTTGGCAGATTTCTAACGCGCCCCAAAAAGTTGCGCAAGCGCCTCCCGCTCAATATACTAAACGCCAACTGAACCGTGGAAGAAACCTATGTCGGTCACCGACGACATCAAGGCTCGCATCGATATCGTCAGTTATGTGCAGCGCTATGTGCCCAGCCTGAAGAAATCTGGGCGCAACTACAAAGCCTGCTGCCCTTTCCATACTGAAAAGACGCCGTCCTTCGTTGTTAATCCCGAACGCGGCAGCTGGCACTGCTTTGGCGCATGCGCAGAAGGCGGCGATATCTTCACTTTCGCCCAAAAGGTCAATGGCTGGGATTTCAAAGAGGCGCTGCGTGAGCTGGCGCTACAGGCCGGCGTGCAACTGCGCGCGCAGACTCCGCAGCAAAAGGACGAGGACGAAAGACTGGAGCGGCTGCGTGGCCTGCTGGCGACCGCTGCCGACTATTATCATCGGCGCTTGCAGCAAGCCGACGCCCAGCCCGTCCGCGACTATATCTTCGCCGAGCGCGGCTTGCACGACGCCACAGTCAGCCGCTTCCAGCTGGGTTATGCGCCGCCGGGTTGGGACTTCATGTTGAGTGCGTTGCGGGGCTTGGGCTACAGCGATGAAGAGATCGTCGAAGTTGGCTTGGCAGCGCGCAACGAACGCGGGCGGATTTATGATCGATTTCGCAATCGCCTGCTGATCCCCATTCATGACCCGCGCGGACGGGTGGTGGGTTTTGGCGGAAGGGCGCTCGACCCCGCTGACCATGTCAAATACATCAACTCGCCACAGACGCCGCTTTTCGACAAGAGCCGGCTGTTGTTTGGGCTGGATTCGGCGCGCCGGGCCATCCGCGACTCGGGCCGAGCGGTCGTTGTCGAAGGCTATTTTGATGTCATACAGGCGCACCAGGCGGGTCATCACAATGTGGTCGCCCAGATGGGCACTTCGATGACCGAAGCGCAGTTGCGATTGCTTTCGCCTCGCCCCGCCAAGCAGATTGTATTGGCGCTGGATACAGACGAGGCCGGCATCAACGCCACTCGCCGCAGCCTGGAGATGGCTCGGAGCCTGCTCGAGCGCGATTATGCTGGCAAGCTTTCGGTCGATATTCGAATCTTGCAGGTGCCGGCTGGCAAAGACCCAGATGACTTCTTGCGCGAATCGCCGACCGAATGGGACGCGCTGCTGGAAAGCGCCCAGTCTGTTGCCGACTTTGTCATCGAGCTAGAGACGGCGCGCTTGCGTGCAGATAGCAGCCTGTTGGACAAACAAGCGGTCGCGCAGCCGATTTTGCCCATCTTGCTGGCATCGGAAAACGATCTTCTGCGGCAAGACAACCTCCAGAAACTCGCCCGTCGCTTGCGCATCAGGGAAAGCGAATTGCTGGCTTGGGCAAAAGCAATCGCGCCTGCCAGCTCGCCAAAGCCCGCGCATCCGCCCGACCTGCCGCCGGAATACTTCGAAGCCGACTATGCCGCGCCGCCGCCCGATATCGACCAGTCCGCTGCACCCGCGCGCGTCCAGCCAGGCTCGTTGCGCGCCGCCGAGGGCCATTGCCTCGGCCTGTTGTTGCGCAACCCGCATCTGCTCGCCCAGGTCAACCGCAAATTGCGCGAATTGGCTGGCGATGACCAATCGCTGCAAAGTGGACCGCTGCGCGAGCTGGGCGCCGACGACTTCAGCAGCAGCCGTTATCGCGCCTTGATGATCCACCTGCAAGATTCGCTGCGGCAGGATGACCTCGAGCCGCTGGACTTTCTGGCGCGCAGTATCGACGCAGAACTGCATGATGAGCTTGCCGAGCTGCTGCGGGAAGAGCACATCGTGCTTTCACAATCGCTGCGGGGCAACTTTCAGGTCGATTTGCACGATATAGTAAAGAGTCGCCGGCCCGCGCAGCGACCAGGGCGCGATCTGCTCACTGAATTGATCAGCCGGGCGCTGCAGTTGCGCCAGGAACGATTGACCAACGAACGCGTAGATATGCAGTACTTGCAAGAAGAAGCGCAGACTGAAGCGGACAGGCAGTTGGACGACCGCCTTGCCATAGATGTCAGGCTGTCTGTATTGGCAAAGGCGCGCATTGATCTGGCGGTTGGCTGAATGAGGCATGGCAAACCGCTGCGGCACTTCCTTGTAAAGGAGCCAACCAGATGGAAATGAGCACAATTGCCAGCATCCGGACGCAGGATGGTGGCGCTGAACTGGACACGCAGGCCGGGCGCGGCACAAACGATGCGCGCGCCGAAAACCTCACCACAACAGCCATCGTTAATTCCGGGCTCGATGACAACGCCCGGGGCAACGCTCGCGAAAACCTGCCACAATCCGATGATCCCGTGCGCATGTATCTGAAAGAAATCGGCCAGGTTCCGCTGTTGGACAGCAACCGCGAAATGTGGCTGAGCACGCAGATCGCCGCCGAACAACACCTGGAAGCGCTGCAAGACGAACTGGCCAGCTTTGACAAGCAAGGGCTGCCTCCGCGCGAACCCGACCACCTGGATGTAGAACGTTTTGCCTATCTGCGCTTGCGCCAAGACTGGCAGCTTTTGCAAGAATCGGCTGCGGCGCTGGAGACCGAAGCGCCAGATTTCTTCCGCGTGTTGGCAGAAACCCAAGAGACGATCGCCAATTGGGACCGCGATGGTTTTTCATACATTCGCACCTACCTGTCCGAGCGGCGCTGGGGCAAAGACGAAAAGTGGGCGGGGCTGGCGCGGGCGCTCTTCGCTGTTGTGCACGCGCTTTATCTCTTCCCATACGAGCATCAGATCCGCATGCAGCGCCACTTTCGCAAAGCGCAGGAACTGCCCAGCCCGCAGGAGTTCGATTCGTGGATCGAAGACACGCTCGACCCCGTCAGCCTGGCGAAGCAGCAGCAAGAGCAGGTCGAGCAGCATGCCGCGCTTTCTTCCGAAGCCTTGACTCGCGCTAATCTGCGCCTGGTGGTCAGCGTGGCGAAGCGCTACATGGGGCGGGGCATCAGCTTCCTCGATCTGATTCAAGAAGGCAATCTGGGCTTGCTGCGCGCGGTCAACAAGTTCGACCACACCAAAGGCTACAAGTTCAGCACCTATGCCACTTGGTGGATCCGCCAGTCGATCAGCCGCGCCATCGCCGACCAAGCCCGCACTATCCGCATCCCTGTACATATGGTCGATACCATCAATCGCATGATGCGCGTGCAGCGCGACCTAATCCAAACGTTGGGTGGAGAGCCGACCACCGAACAGATCGCGCTGGAAATGGACTTCCTTTCTGATGACGAGCGCCGGTTGATCAAACGCAGCAAGAAAATTGGCGATGATCCCGATCTGCGCCTGGCGCGCAAACTTCGCCGGGCCACGCAAAAAGTCCGCCGCATCATGCGCATCAGCCAAGAGCCGATGAGCCTGGATATGCCGGTCGGGCTAGAAGACAGCAGCCAGTTGGGCGACTTCATCGAAGACGAAAATGCGCCGGGTCCCGTAGATTCGGCGGGCAAGCAGCTGCTGAAAGAGCAGATCCGCGCGACGCTGGGCGTATTGAGCGAACGCGAGCGCAATGTGCTCGACTTGCGCTTTGGCTTGACGAACGGGCAAGATAATACCTTGGAAGAAGTCGGCAGCCTGCTCGGTGTAACGCGCGAACGGATTCGTCAGATCGAAGCCAAAGCCCTGCGCAAGCTGCGCCACCCCACCCGCTCGCGGCAATTGCGCGATTACCTGGAAATGTAGCCGCGCTCCCCAGAAAACTGGCTGCTATGCATATCGACGAGCTGCATCGCTGGCATCTATGCCCCAAGGCGGCTGTGGCTCTGCAGCGCGACTTGGCGAAGCGCCTGGTCGACAATGCGCCGCTGGATTTGCAGCAGGTCCACACAGTCGCCGGCGTGGATGTCAGTGTGCGTGGCGGCCTATCGCGAGCGGCGGTCGTCCTCATGCGGTTGCCACAACTGACGATAGTCGAAACGGTCCGCGCAACCGAAGCGACGCGCTTTCCCTACATCCCCGGCTTGCTGGCCTTCCGCGAAGGACCCGTCGTGCTGGCGGCGCTGCGCCAACTGCAAACCGCGCCAGATGCCTGCCTCTTCGACGGCATGGGACAGCTGCACCCGCGCAAAATGGGCATCGCTGCGCATCTGGGCTTGTGGCTGGGGCGACCAACTATCGGCTGCGGCAAATCGCATTACATCGGCGATTATCAACTGCCCGCAGATGTCAAAGGCGCGCACAGCCGGCTAACTTATCGTGGCGAAGCGCTGGGGGTCGTTTTGCGCACGCGTGTCAAGGTCAAACCCGTCTATGTTTCGGTGGGGCATCTGGCGGATATCGAAAGCGCGGTAGCACTCACCCTGCGTTGCACAACGCGCTTTCGACTGCCCGAGCCCATCCGCGCCGCTCACAAGGCAGCCGCCCTATAACCTGGCTAGCTGGCGCTCAACAACTCGTGATACAGCGCGAGCGTGTCTTTGCAAACCCGCGACAGGGTGAAGCCTTCCAGCACAATCCGCCGGCCCGCCACGCCCATGCGCCGGCAGGTTTCGGGGTTGTCCAACAGCTTTTGTACCGCCACGGTCAGCGCCTCGACATCGCCAGGCGGCACGAGACGGCCGTTGACTCCCTCGCGCACGATTTCGCGGCAGCCAGGCGTGTCGGTGGTGACGCAGGCGCGCGCGCAGGCAGCGGCTTCGATCAACACCTTGGGCACGCCTTCGCCATAAGTCGATGGCAAGCAGACGAGGCGGCTTTCGGCATAAACGCCTGGCATATCTGTTTGCTTGCCACGCCACTCAATCAGCCCTTCGTTCTGCCAGGCATCCAACTGCCTTGCGGGCACACTCAGCGGACTGGTGGGCTCTGCATAGCCGACAACGCGGAAGATCGCTCGGCCTCGCAAACGCCGCGCCACCTCCACAAAGTCGCCCAAGCCCTTCTGCCACAGCAAGCGCCCGGCATACAGAACCACTGGCAAGTCGGCGATTGGCTCTTCGGCCGGGCAGAAGATCGTTTCATCGACGCCCGACCCGCGGATGAGTCGTGTCCGCTCTCGCTCGACCAGGCCCCGTTGGATAAAAAGCTGTTGATCGTCGGGATTTTGAAAGATGATGCGGCTGCCCGCCCCAGCCAAAGCCAGTTTGAAAGCTGGCGCAGACAAGCGGTCGATCAGCCGCGCTTTGAAGCCATCGCCAGCGAACACATAGCCCAGCCCACTCATCGCATTGACTACCGCTCCTGGCCGGCAGAGTCGGGCGGCTATCCCGCCATAGAGCACGGGTTTGATACTGACATGATGCAGCAGATCGGGCTGCAAGCGCGCGTACAATCGGCACAGCGACAACAAAGTCCGCAGCTCATGCAGCGGGTTGGTGCCGTGCTGGCTGAAAGGTAGCGGGTGAAAGGGCAGATCGGCCGCCTTGATGCGCCTTACCGATTCGCTATCATCGCCAGAGGTCGCCACCGAGACGCGAAAGCCGGCCTCGCGCGCCGCCAGCGCCAGCTCCAGGCGATGCGACACAAAAAAGCGCGGGATATTCACCACAAAGAGCAGGCTGGGTCGCTCGTCAGGCAAGGCAAATCCTCTTGCTGGCCGCGCAGACCGCGTCAGTTCGGCTCGTCAAAGTCGAACAACTGCACTTCGCTGGTATCGTCGACACCCGCGATGCTGCCGCTGAGCGCCTCGACCGGCGTGTGCTGGGCAAGGTTCGCGCCAGCCAGCACATACACCAGCACGCCAACCGACGAAAGCGCAAAGCTCGCCAAAATGCCCACCATCTGCAGCTGCCCGAAGAAAAAATCGCTGACATCATCACGAATATGCGAGCCAAAGCCGACAATATCCGCCAAGCCCGCCATCGCCGCGAACAAGATGCCCGTGATCGCCAGACGCACGCCGATCTGTTGGCTGAGTGTGGCTGGCACGCCCAGGAAAAAAATGCACTTCAGGTAAATCATCGCGCCCAGCACCAAAAATCCGTAGCCGGTCACGATCATCAGCACCTGCACGAGACCGATGCCCGCCGCGGTCGCTGCGCCAGTCACGCCGGGGAACAAACCCATGAAACAGATCATCGCGCCCAAAGCGCCCAAAGCTATGCCAATCTGAGAAAATCGCCACATGACTGCTTATCCGTCCGCCAGGCTTTCTCGCAGTTTGCGCAGCATATTGCCGCCCAAGATGGCTGCCGTCTCGTCATCAGAAAAGCCGCGTTCGCCCAAGGCATCGCGCAGCAGCCACAAATCGCAGTTGGTGTCAATCTCCGCGGGCAGGCTGCTGTAGGCATAACCGCCGTCGATGTCGCTGCCCAGGCCGACATGCGCAGCGCTACCCACCAGTTGGCAGACATGGTCTACGGCATCGACCCAGTGCGAGACCGTTACCCGCCGCTTGGGGTCGCTGGGATGCCAGTCGCGGCGCAGGTACCGATTATACAGCATTATACCCATGACGCCGTCACGCTGGCACAGTTGCTGGATCAACGGGTCGGACAAGCAGCGCGGATGGTCATAGATGCGCCGCGGGCTGGTGTGGCTGACGATGATCGCGCCTGCATAGCGTTCAATGGCCGCCGCAGCCGCGCGTTCTGGCAGCCTGGCGATATCCAGCAAGCTGCGAAAACCCTCCAGCGCTTCCAGCAATTCGTAGCCGAGCAAAGTCAGATCGCCAGCTTCTCCTGCGCCCGTCACATAACGATTGCCGCCCCAGGCCGGCGCCACGATGCGCACGCCGTATTCCAGCCACTCTTCAATTTGCTTCGGCTCGCTGATTGGCGCTGCGCCCTGCAGCAAAGGCACGATGCCCTGCAGCCGCCCGCCGAAATCATCCTTCGCCTGCCACGACGCCAACACCTCGTCCAGATCTTGCAAGCACAAGACGAGGCGAATCTGCTGATTGTCGTCGGCCAGACGGTGATAATGATCCAGTTGCCAGCGGGCAATTCGTTGCGCATCGGCCTGGCCGCGGCTGGTGTAGCGCGCCCAGGCTGGCAAGCCCGGCGTCGCCTCGTCCCATACCTGTATGCTGCCGAAGACCAAAGCCACCCGTCCCAGCAGGTTGTCGCGCAGGCTGGTGGTCGCCGGGGGAAGCGTTGGATTCGGTTGCGCGCGGCGTTGCAGCCAGGCCCAGCTGGCATAATCCCGCCCCAGCTGCAAGGCGTTTGGCGCGATATTCTGGATGGCATCGACGATGATCATGACAGCCCAAGTCTACACGGTCTGCGCAGCCTGTGGTACAAGGGACTGTAACAGCACAGCCTTGAGCCGCCAATCTTTATGCGCATCATCCAGTTGCACAACGTCGGCGTCAACTTCGCCGGGCGCGAGCTGTATCGTGGCATCTCGTTGGACATTAACGACCGCGATCGCATCGCCCTGGTGGGTGCCAATGGCGCGGGCAAATCCACACTCTTCAAGTTGCTGCTGGGCGAACTCGCCGCCGACAGCGGGCACATCACGCGCCGGCCGCATGCGCGCATCGCCGGCTTGCCACAAGATATCGAGCTGCCTGCCGAAAAAACCCTGCTACATACCGCGCTGGTCAAACCACCCGAGCTGGCGGCCACGGAAAAGACTTTGACCGAGATTGAAAGCCGGTTGGCAGACCCGGCTGTCTATAGCGATGCCTCGCGATTGGCAGCAACGTTGGAAGCGCACGAAGCCCAACTGGCGCGCTATGAACAGATGAACGGGCATCGACACGCCAGCCATGTGCGAGAGCTGCTGGCCATGCTTGGCTTTGACGAAGACGACTATGCGCGGCGCAACGCCAGCTTGTCGGGCGGACAAAAGAAGCTGGTTGCGCTGACGCAGTTGGCGGTTGCCGCGCCCGATCTGCTGCTGCTGGACGAGCCAGACAACCACCTCGACCTGAATGGCAAACACCAGTTGGAACAATTCATCCACAGCTACCGCGGCGCTATCGTCATCATTTCGCACGACCGCTATCTGTTGGACGAAGTCGCCACGCAGACCGTCGAACTGGAAGACGGCAAACTGAACACCTATCACGGCAATTATTCCTATTATATCAACGAGCGCGAACGCCGCCGTCTGCGCCAACAACAGCAATATGTAACGCAGCAGAAAGAGATCGCTCGTCTGGAAGAAATGATCGAGCGCTTTGAACGTTGGGCGCGCCAGGTGCTCAGCCGCAAGCACATGCTGGCAGCCCGTCAACGCAGGCGCATGCTGCAGAAAATGCACGACCGCGGCGAAATTATCGAGAAAGTGGGCGAGCAACGGTTGATGGACTTCAAGGTGGCAGGCTGGCGCGGCAGCAAAAATGTGCTGGAACTGCGCAAGCTGTGCATGGCTTTTGATGACGAGCCGCTCTTTCTGGATGCCGACTTGCTCATTCGGCATGGCGAGCGCGTCGGCATCATCGGCGGCAACGGCGCGGGCAAGACAGTCTTGCTCAAGCTGGTCCTGGGCGAACTGCAGCCGACTTTGGGAGTGGTCAAGGTTGGCCCCAGTGTGCGCATCGGCTATTATTCGCAAGAGCATCAGACTCTGGCCGGCTGGCTGGAAGACACGCCCTTGCAATTGATCCGCAGCATACAAAACAGCAGCGAATCCAACGCGGTGTCTTTTTTGCTGGGGATGGCATTCAGCTATCAGCAGGCGCATCAGCCCATCGGCAGCTTGTCAGGCGGCGAGCGCAGTCGCCTGCAGTTGGCGCTGGTCATGCTGCAAGAGCCGAATCTGCTGTTGCTGGACGAGCCGACCAACAACCTGGATATCGCCTCGGTCGAAGTGCTCGAAGCCGCGCTGGACGACTTTGTCGGCACAGTGGTCATCGTCTCGCACGACCGCTATTTCCTCGACCAGACTGTCGATAGGCTTGTCGAACTGCGCGCGGGCGAATTGCGCGAATTCCCTGGCGGCTATACCGAGTACCTGCAGGCGACCGGGCGTCTGTAACCCGAACTAGAGATCGGCAGGCCGCGCCCGGATGACCGCGCCGGGGATCGTGAACGAAAAGTCATCGCTGCTGATCTGCGTGGGCAACCCAAAGCCCCGGCGGATGTCTGCGGACGCGCCAGCGAAGAGTGATTTGATCATGTCGCGATTGGCCCGAGAGGTGCGCATGCGCTGCGTCCATGTCGCAAAGTGCAGGCTGAGCTCGAAATGTTCCAGCGCCGCCGCCACGAAACCAGCCGCTCGCAGCATCGCCAGCCATTCCGAGGCGCGGAAGTCGCGGACATGCGATGGGTCGCGCAGCAATTCGATGGTCTGCAAAAAGGTATCCTGGGCATACTCTTCGCTGGCCATGATATCGCTGATGACGAAGACGCCCGTTGGCTTCAGCACGCGCCGAAACTCCGCCAGCGCCCGTTCAGGTTCTTGCCAGTGGTGCGCGCTGTAGCGGGTGGCGACAATGTCAAAGCTGGCGGCGGGGTAGGGCAGTTGCTCGACATCCGCTTGCTGCAGCGCCAGGTTGGCCACGCCGCGTTCACGAGCCAGCGCTTCTACCTGGTCGAGCATGGCGCGCGTAAAGTCACAGGCGCAGACCTCCCCCGCGCGCCGCGCCAAAGCCAGGGCGGTATGGCCCGCTCCACAGCCCGCGTCCAAGGCCAGCTTGTCTGCCTGCGGGTCGGCAGCCGCGACCAGCATATCGAGATCGGCGCCCGCGGCATGGACTTTGCTGGTGCGATAATTGGCGGCGACTTCGGCGAATTGACGTTGCACATGGCTCTTTACATCCGCGAGCTGGTCCGGCGCGGTCATGGGCAGGGGTCGGTTCTGCCGACAAGTGCCAAAAAGACCCTTGCCATCGCCAGCGAATGTGTTAGACTATTCACAACATCTCCTGATATCAAACAGCCGCAAGGTTTGCCTTGACAACGCCTTTGGTATTCTTGTACGCTTCAGGTTTGCAGTCTTCTTGCCGTCACGCAGTTGCGGATACATGAAAACCGACCACGACAATTTGTGTTGGTTGAATTTGCAACGTCTCACCAGTCTGTGTGGCGCGATAAACGCGTCGATGCCCGCCCCCAGCCGAGTCCAGAGTCCAGCCAAGGAGCCGCGCCTTGAAACACTATTATAATGTCAAGAACTATGCTCGCACGCCCGAAATCCAGGACTTGCCCCCGCTGATTGATGTCCAGCTCAAGTCTTTCGACCACTTTCTGCGTGGCGGCAAACTGCTGGAGCTCTTTGACGAGATCAATCCCATCTCCAGTTTTAATGGCAATCTGTCGCTCTACTTCCCGGGCAACGACCCGCAGGCGCAAGAGTTTGGGCTGGAATTCCGCCTCGACGATCCAAAGTACAATGAAGATGAGTGCATAGAGCGCGATATGTCTTATTCGGCATCGCTGCACGCCAAAGTCGCCCTGGTCAATCACGAGCAGGCTGACGAGTTTATCGTGCAAGAAATCTTCTTGGGCGAATTCCCGCTGATGACCGAAAATGGCACTTTCATCATCAATGGCACCGAGCGTGTGGTGGTCAGCCAGTTGATTCGCTCGCCGGGCGTCTATTTTGATGGCGAAGAAGAACGGACGACCGGGCGCTATCTGGCCAATTGCAAGCTCATCCCCGACCGTGGCGCCTGGATGGAATTCGAGACGCGCAAGACCGACTACATCACAGTCAAGTTCAACCGCAAGCGCACTATTCCGGTGACGATCTTGCTGCGCGCGCTGGCGGCGGTGGAAGATGGCATGTCGGCTTCGCGCTCGCCAGTCAAAACGGGCGATGACGAAGAGATACTCGCGCTCTTCAAGGATGTCGACACGGACGAACACCGTCGCTATATCGAGACTTGCATCAGTCAAGAGCCGGTCTGGGACTTGAAGAAAAAGCAGACTATTGGCCAGGCCGCGCTGATCGAATTCTTCCGCCGCATCCGCCCGGGCGATCCGCCAACCCTGGACAATGCCCGCAACTTCTTGGAAGAGCAGCTTTTTGACAAGCGCCGCTATGACCTGGAACGGGTCGGTCGTTACAAACTCAACCGGCGTTTGAGCCTGGACGAGGTCGTCCCGCGTGAACACCGCACCCTGACCAAGCATGACATCGTCAAGCTCGTGCGGCATATGGTCGAGATTAACAATGCCGATGACCCGGCGCGTCATTTTGATGACATTGATCACCTGGGCAGCCGGCGCGTCAAAACTGTCGGCGAGCTGATCGGCAACAAGCTGCGTGTCGGTTTGCGGCGTATGGAACGGGTCGTGCGCGAGCGCATGTCAATCCGCGAGGCCGACCAGTTGGCGCCCGTTTCGCTCATCAACATTCGTCCCATCGTGGCGGCTGTGCGCGAATTTTTTGGCTCGTCGCAGCTTTCGCAATTCATGGAACAGACCAATCCGCTTTCCGAGCTGACGCACAAACGCACCTTGTCGGCGCTGGGTCCGGGCGGTTTGCGCCGCGAACGAGCCGGCTTTGATGTGCGCGATGTGCATCACAGCCACTATGGGCGCATCTGTCCTATGGAGACGCCCGAAGGACCGAACATCGGCTTGATCGGCCGCCTGGCCAGTTATGCGCGCGTCAATGACCTGGGTTTCATCGAAACGCCGTACCGCAAGGTGATCAATAGCCTGCCGCTGGCTGATGAACGTCTGCCTGGCCGCGCGCTGAATGACGATATCGAAGCCGTCTTGTCGCTGCCCAAGGGCGCGGTCATAACCGAAGACCTTGTTGGCATGCTGCGCTACCACCAGATTGACACGGTGACTGTGCATGCCAGCGGCGTGCGGGAATCGGTAGAAGAACGCCCGGTTGACGAATCGCTAATTGGCATTCGCATTGGCGCCGATGTAGCCGTAGGCGTGGTGCGCAGCCAGCTGAATAACCTGATTGATGCCGTGCGCGACCAACTCGACAGCCGCGCCTTGAGCGAATCCCGCGAGGAATATGACGCGCTCTATGTCGATGCTGCCGGACCCATCATCAGCGCCGCCGACCTGGTCTGGGAGAACCGCGATAGCCTGACCCCGCAGCACCTCGAAGAATTTGACGAGGCGGTTGGCGCGCGAGCAGCCGAACTGGAAGGCACCATCTCTACTTATCTGAACGCGCGCATCGACTTGCGCAGCGCCATAGAGGCTTTGACCAGCGCCTTGGAAAAACCGCCCAGCCGCCTGCTGGATGTGCCAAAGCGCTTCGACCAGCTCTACGACGAAGCAGAAAAATATGCCGGCAAAGTCGGCGACTTCGTGCGCATGGCGGAAAAATCTGTGAACGGCGAGCCACTGTCCCCGCGCGAAGTCAGCCGCATCATGAAATCGGCTTACAACTGCATCCGCCTCTTTCATGAGAAGATGGCCAGAGCCGACGAAGCGGTCGAACGCGCCCGCAAGCCATTGGATGATTTGCAGCGGTCGGAAGTCATGACCGAGCGGCGCATCATAGCGGCAAAAGGCGATATCATCGACCTGGCGACACTGCAATCCCTGCGCAGTCATGGCCTGGAACAAGTGCCGGTTGTTGTTCTGGGCGAAGATAGCGCATCGGAAGCGCTGCCTGTGAGTGACGACCTGGTGGGGCGCATGCTTCACCAAGCCATCGACTCCGAAGCATTGGTGCTGGAAGAAGGCGAGGTGATTGATGCGGACGCGCTGCAGAAATTGCGGCAGGCCGGCTTTGACGCTGCGCCGATCGCGCCTTTCGCTTCGCACGAGATCACCTATCTTTCGGCGGACCAGGAAGATGAATACACAATCGCTCAAGCCAATGCCGTCCTGGATGAGCGCGGACAATTTGTATCCAGGCGTGTTTCGGCGCGCTTGCATCAGCAGTTCATGTCTGTGGCGCCGCAGCGCATCGAATACATGGATGTCGCTCCTCGTCAGATCGTCGGCATCAGCGCGGCTTTGATCCCCTTCCTTTCGCATGATGCCGCCAACCGCGCCTTGATGGGCTCGAACATGCAACGTCAGGCGGTGCCGCTCATCACGCCCGATGTCTCGGTTGTCAGCACCGGCATGGAACGTCAGGCGGCGTCCAGCAGCGGACAAGTGCTGGTTTCGGAAGTGGCTGGCGAGGTCATCAGCGTCCAGGGCCATCGTGTCGTCGTGCGCACACCCGCTGGCGAAGAAGTGAGTTTCCAGCTGCGCAAGTATGAACGGTCGAACCAGTCGACCTGCATCGACCAGCGTCCGCAAGTGCGCAAGGGCGACACGATCCAGCCAGGCGACATCATCGCCGACAGCTCATCCACCTACAACGGACACCTGGCGCTGGGGCAAGATGTATTGACCTGCTTCTTGTCGTGGGATGGCGGCAACTATGAAGATGCCTTGCTGGTCAGCGAAGACTTGCTGCGCAGCGACAAGTTCACCAGCATCCACATCGAAAAGTATGAAATCGAAGCGCGTGATACCAAGCTGGGCGCAGAAGAGATCACCTATGACATCCCCAATGTCGGCGAAGAAGCGCTGAAGGACCTCGACCAGGACGGTATTGTGCGCATCGGCGCGGAAGTTGGACCCAACGATATCCTGGTTGGCAAGATCACGCCCAAAGGCGAAAAAGAACTATCACCCGAAGAAAAGCTGCTGCGCGCCATCTTTGGCGAACATGCGCGCGAAGTGCGAGATTCGTCGCTGCGCCTGCCCCATGGCGACCGTGGCAAAGTGATCGATGTCAAAGTCTTCAACCGCGAAGAACACCCCGATCTGCCCGCTGGCGTGGAGAAAATGGTGCGCGTCAGTGTGGCGCAGCGCCGCAAGCTCACCGTTGGCGACAAAATGGCGGGCCGCCATGGCAACAAGGGCGTCATTTCCAAGATCGTCACGGTCGAAGATATGCCCTATGTTGACGGCGGCATCCCCTGCGAAATCATCTTGAACCCGCTGGGCGTTCCCAGCCGCATGAATATCGGCCAAATCCTTGAGTTGCATCTGGGCTGGGCGGCCGACCGGCTGGGCTTCCGCGCTATCACCCCCGTGTTCGATGGCGTGCAGGAACTGGAAATTCAGGCGGAGCTGGGTCGCGCTTGGTTGATCGACTGGGCTTGGAAACTCATCACCGCCCGCGCTTGGGAAAACCAAGCTCGCATGGCCGAAAGCGCGGGCATGCAGTCTGAAGACTTCGATGACGATATGCATGTCATCTGCGCCTATCTGCTGGATCTGCTCGGCGAATCGGGCGAATATGACAACGAAAAGATCATCCTGGAGCGCCAGGCGACTTATGTGCGCCGCGTTGCTGTGGGCCAGATCCTGCGCGAGCATGGCTATGATCCAGCCGAAATCATGGTCTACAACAACGAAGGCCTGTCGGCCGAAGTGCGCGATCTCCGCGATACCAATGCGCTGGATGTCTCGCTGCGTCTCTGGATCCAACATTACGCGCCGGACGAGGTGGAGCTGGAAGACAACCTGAGCGCGCGCGAACTGTTTGAAATCGCCGACCGGGTCATGTTTGCCACCAACCAACCCGTCCCTCACTATGGCAAGATGACGCTCTATGATGGCCGCACCGGCGAACCATTCGATCGGCCTGTGGCTGTCGGCTATGTGCACATGTTGAAACTGGCGCATCTGGTCGAAGACAAGGCGCACGCCCGCTCGACTGGTCCCTACAGCCTGGTCACCCAGCAGCCACTGGGCGGCAAGGCGCAATTTGGCGGGCAGCGCTTCGGCGAGATGGAAGTGTGGGCGCTGGAGGCCTATGGCGCGGCGCACATCTTGCAAGAGATGCTGACGGTCAAATCGGACGATGTCCAGGGACGCGTCAAGACCTATGAAAGCATCGTCAAGGGCGAGCCGATCGAAGAACCGGGCATCCCCACCAGCTTCCGCGTGCTGGTCAAGGAATTGCAGAGCCTGGGTTTGTCGGTCGAAGCCATCACGGGCACCGGCGATGTCATCCGCTTTGGCAAATACGACGAGCAGTACCGCAGACCACAGCCAGAAACCGGTCTGTTGGGCTTGGGGGCGGCTCGCTCGGCTGAGTTTTAGACGGCGTTATCAGAGCTGGGGGCGCGCAAGCGTGGCGACCTCCAGCCAGTCATAACCCGCCAGGAAACGAGCCAGTCGCGTGGGCAAGAAGGTAGCCATTGCCTTGCTAGCTGTCGCTTTTTCGTTGCTGGCGCTGGAAGTCGGCTGGCGCTTTTATGTCGCAAACTTTGGCACGCAGCAGCAAAAAATCCTCTACCTCTATTCACGCGCCGAAATCGACGAGCTGCAATCGCTGTACCGCCCCTTGCCTTTCGTCAATTATGGACTGACTCCCGACCGGGACGATGTCAATTCGCTGGGCTACCGGGGACCAGAAATCACACAGCCCAAACCGCCAGACCGCTACCGCATCGTGGCGCTGGGCGGCAGCACCACTTATGGCGGTTACCTGGACAGCTACGCATCAACCTGGACCTACAAACTCGAGCGACTGCTGGCCGATAACTATGGCTACAGCCAGGTCGAGCTGGTCAATGCGGGCGTGCCGGCTTATTCGTCGTTCGAGTCGGCGGTCAACTTCATGCTGCGCGCGCAAGACCTCGATCCCGACATGATCATCATCTATCACGCGACCAACGATGTGCGGGCGCGCCTGGTCGACCCCGCAGGCTATCGAGGCGGCTATGAACTGCGCGGCACTTGGCGAACCCTCGATCAAGCGCTGCCGGCCAGCGCTTTGCAGCGGCTGCTTTTGCACAAGCTGGGCGATTCGCTACAGCTGGCTTTTTCGCTGGGCGAAAGAATGCCCCCACCCAGCGATGTGCGCGCATGCCAGTTGGATACGAGCGGTCCAGAAGCGATATGCGCCAACCTGGGGGCAACAGCGGCGCAAATTTTGGACGCCAACCCGCCCATCTTCTTCCAGCGCAACCTGCACAATATCATTGCAATGGCGCAGAGCCACGATATCGCTACGCTGCTGCTGACCTGGGCTTATTCGCCTTTTGTCTATGACGCGCCCAATGGCGATGTCATGAGCCAGCCTTTCCGACAAGCCGCTGTCGCCGAGCACAATGCAATCATTCGCGAGCTGGCAGCAGAGCGCGGCACGCTTTTTTATGACATGGCCGCCAACTTGCCAATTGAACGGCAGTACTGGATCAATGGCGTGCA
>JAJDZQ010000162.1 GCA_022824565.1 Anaerolineae bacterium
TCGCCATAGCCCTTGCCAGCGAAGTGCGCCTCGATACTATCGCGAGAATCGCCGCTGATGGCCTGGTAGATCGTCAGCAGGTTGTTGACGCCGGCGCGTTCGGGCTCGCTGCTGAAGCGGATTTCGCGATGCGAGTCGGTCACCGCGCGCATGATCTTCTTGCGGGCCCGCGGCAGCTCGTCCAGCAAAAAGATAGCGTGGTTGTCGGATTCTTCGCTCTTGGACATCTTGGCGGTGGGATTGTCCAAGCCCATAACGCGCGCGCCAGCTTGCGGATTCATGACAGAGGGCACAGTGAAGGTTTTTCCATAATGATGGTTGAAGCGCTGCGCCAGATCGCGAGTGAATTCCAGATGCTGGTTTTGGTCATCGCCAACTGGCACGAGCTCGGCGTGATACAGCAGGATGTCGGCTGCCATCAAACTGGGATAATTGAGCAGCCCGGCACCGATAGATTCTTGCACTTGCCGCGCCGATTTGTCCTTGAACTGCGTCATGCGCTGCAGCCAGCCCAGTGGTGCCATGCAAGTGAGCATCCAAGCCAGTTCCGAATGCGCCGGGATCTGTGATTGCACGAAGATGGTCGAGACATCGGGGTCGATCCCCGAGGCGATGTACATGGCGGCGCTTTCGCGAGTCTTTTGGCGCAGCTCGGCCGGGTCTTGCGGCATGGTGATGGCATGCAGGTCGACCACGCAATAAAAGCAATCATATTCCTGCTGCACCGCCACCCATTGCTTCAATGCGCCCAAGTAATTGCCGATTGTCAGGTTGCCCGAAGGCTGAATGCCCGAAAGGACACGCGGCTTGCTCGTCTGGTCATGCGCCATGCTGTCGTCCAAATTTTGTTGTGTGGGACCTGCGCAGATTGTAGCTAAAGTAGTCGCTGCCTTCAAGCGCCAGCCCGGACGGCGGGCAGGCCAATCGCCATAGCTTGCTTGTTGGCCAGCGAGGCACTGAGGCAAAGAGTTTAGTCTGGTTTATGAGAAGAGAACTTAGGTGTCCGTGATTCCAGGTGGACGCACCTGTCTGTCTCTAACAATAAAATCGAACGCTATCCTCTGTGTTCTCTGTGTTCTCTTTTATCTCTGTGTTGCGCTGTTTTCTCTTTTATCTCTGTATTGCGCTTTGATGCGCTCGCCCGGCGGCTAGCGGTCTTTCAGCGCCCGTTCGATCTGGCGGTTGGCATCGCGCTTTGCCAGGTCGGCGCGTTTGTCATACCGTTTTTTGCCGCGCGCCACACCGATCTCGACCTTGGCGCGGCCTCGTTCCAGGTAAATTTGCAGCGGGATCGCGGTCATGCCGCCTTCGCGCAATTTGCTGATGATGCGGTTGATTTCGCGCCGATGCAGCAGCAGCTTGCGGGGGCGGCGCGGGTCGCTGTGTCCGAATCGGCGGGCGTCTTTATAAGGCGCGATGTGAATGTTGACCAGCCACAGCTCGCCTTCTTTCGCCTGCACATAGCCATCGCCAATGTTGATGCTGCCATTGCGGATGGACTTGATTTCCGAGCCCATCAGCACCAAGCCGGCATCATACCGGTCGCGCACATCATAGTCGCGCCGGGCTTTGCGGTTGCGGGTTACGAGTTTTCGGGGCGCGCTCATGCTCGGCTCGCTGACGGTCGGCTTCGGGCAGAAACCCCATCATACGGGCAAGCAAGCAGCGATTCAACCCAGCTGCTTCCACTCGCGCTGGAAAGCCCGGTCGTCGATCGCGCCACTGGCAAAGTCACGAAAAAACTGGACTTGCAAGCCAATCAAACGCAATCTTGCGCCCGGAGCATCGCAATTCAGCAAACCCGCCGCCACCGCATCCAACTCGGCAGGAATCTCGTCCGCCAGCGTCACGACCGCCTGCATAATCGAAGCGATCTTGGCGTTGAAATCTGCGCCAGGCAAAGCGCAGGTCTGCAAGACCAGGGTGTTGCCCGCATCTGAGTCGCGCAGGAAAGCCTGCTTCGGGTCGAGCGAGAAGCCACGAATCTGCTGCGTAACCTGCTGGACAAAGTCGCTTTCGGCTCTGGGCAGCGGCACGAAGGTCGGGCTGGGCGCGAGTGTCGGCGCTGGTGCAAGCGGCTGCGCAGGCTCGTCTGTTGCCGTGGCAGCGATTTCAACAGCTGCTTCTGGCATAGCTTCCGTAGCTGCGGCTGTGGCTGTGGCTGTGGGCAGCGGTGCCTCGCTCACCGCGGAGGCAGCTGCTTCGCGCGGGGCTTTGGCAAGCTGCTTCCACTCGCGCTGGAAAGCCCGGTCGTCGATCGCGCCATTGGCAAAGTCGCGTATCAAGCGCGCTTCTGTGCCAATCAAATGCAACGATGCGCCTGGATCATCGCAATTCAGCAAGCCAGCCGCCAGCGCATCCAGCTCGGCAGGAATCTCGTCCGCCAAGGTCACGACCGCCTGTATAATCGACGCGACCTTGGCGTTAAAATCGCCGCCTGGCAAAGCGCAAGTTTGCAAAACCAAGGTGTTGCCCACGTTTGAGTGAATCAGGAATGTCTGCTGCGTATCGAGGCTGAACGCATCAACCTGCTGGGCAACCCGTTGGACAAAGTCGCTTTCGGCTTTGGGCAGCGGCACATAGGTCGGGCTGGGCGCGAATGTCGGAGATGGCGCTGGCGTTTGCTCTGTGACCAACGTGCCCGCTATCTCGACTTCGCGGGCCGCCTGCTCTTGCATTGTGGCTATGGGAGAGATCTCTTCTTGTGGCACCGCCGTGCCGATGCTAAATGTATCGCTGGGCTGGGCGGACGCTTCGACCAGAGTCGCCGGCTGCGGAGTCGACAAGATGCCCGCTAACAGTTGATTGATGTCGAAAGTGCCAGTGGCAATCAATACGCCACCGACGATAAGCAATAGCAGCGCCGTGACCAATACGGTGGTGCCGATGCGCGCCGACTGCTGGTTGGGCTGTGGCTCGCCAACGGCAGGTTGCAAGTCTTCCCAATCGTCGATGTCGATATCAGTATTCTGCGCGGCCAGCGACTCGTCTGCTGTCAACGGGTTGGCCAAGAGGGGCGCTTCGAGCCGATTCATATCTTGCGCAAGCTCGCGCGCGCCAGGATACAAGGGGTCCAGCTCCAGCACACGTCGCAATGCCGCCTGCCCGATGCCGATATCGCGGACGGCGTGGGCATAGACCCACCAGACGCCGGCGTCATCCGCATCCGTCTCCAGCAGTGGCACAAGGAGTTCTTGAGCCGCTTCCAGCTCGCCTCGTTCAATAAGCTCGTGCGCATTTTGCAGCGCAGTAGATTTGGCATTGCTCATAAAGATTCCTTACAACAACCCAAATTGATGAGGGATTCTGACAGGTTCACGCGGGCAGTTTACAAGCGCTTTTATGCTGGCGCAACAAAAAAGCCCGCCAACCAGACGAGCTGTAAATGCCCTGAAGAGGACTCGAACCTCCACCCCGTTAAGGACACGGCCCTCAACCGTGCGCGTCTGCCAGTTCCGCCATCAGGGCAAGCGTGTTTTGGAAAGTATACGCTGCACGCGTACGATGTCAAGTGCAGCCGCCAGCGCGCGCCCGTACTGAATCTTGAGCGAGCGACAGTCCTGCCCTATGATAGGCAAAGCTTATGGCTGTTTAGCGACACAATTTGGAAGGCTAGGACCGGAATGCGCATAGCGCTCGACGCGATGGGGACAGACAGCCGCCCTGTCAACGATATTGCCGGTGGCGTGCTGGCTGCCAATGAATTTGGCGATACGATCGTACTGGTCGGTGACGAGGCGCGCATCAATCGCGAATTGCAGAATCACCAGGTCAATGATGGCGCAGTGGAGATCTTGCACGCGCCCGCCGATATCGCCATGGACGAGAAGCCCACCGATGTGCTCAAAGCCAGCCCGACCTCATCCATCTATATTGCGCTGGACGCGGTCAAACGCGGCGAGGTCGACGCTTTTGTCACCATGGGCAACACGGGCGCTGTGCATGCCATCGCCACCTTGAAGACTTTGCGGCGCATCCCCGGCGTCAAACGCCCCGTGCTTTCGGCGCTCTTCCCCATCAATCAACATCGGATGATCTTTCTGGATGTCGGCGCGAATGCGGATGTGCGGGCAGAATGGGTGCCGCAATTCGCCATCATGGGCAGCATCTATGCCCAGCGCGTGCTCAACTGCCCGCTGCCGCGCATCGCCCTGCTCTCGAATGGCGCAGAGGATACCAAAGGCAACCTGCTCATCCGGGAATCGGCGGAATTGTTGCGCCACAGCAACCTCAATTTTGTCGGCAATGTCGAGCCGGTCGAGCTGATGGGTCCTGTGGCGGATGTGGTCGTGATGGATGGCTTCGTCGGCAACATTGTGCTCAAGATGTTCGAAGCGACCGCGCACTATGTGGCGACATTGATCCGCCAAGAATTCCGCAATGACCCGCTATCTACCCTGGGTGGCGCGCTGGCGCAACCGGCTTTCAAGCGCATTCGCCGCCAGGTCGATACATCCGAGATCGGCGGCGCGCCACTGCTGGGCGTGAACGGGGTTGTCATCATTGGGCACGGGCAGAACTCGCCCATCGGCATCAAAAATGCCATCCAGCAAGCCCGGGCTGCCGTTCGCGAAGATGTCATCGGCGCGATCCGTTCGGGCATTGCCCGGCAAGTCAAATGAGCCGGAGCCAACCATGGAACTAATGCGCAGAGGGAAAAAGCGCGTTGTCATCACGGGCTTGGGACTTGTTTCGCCTTTGGGTGACAAGCTGGCTTTTTGGGATGCCTTGCAGCGGGGAGAAAGCGGCATCCGCAAGTTGCAGAATATCGAAAGCGCGCACCTGGATGTGCGCATCGGCGGCGAAGTAAAGGACTTCGATTCCTCGGCAGTGATCCGCCCCAAAGAAGCGCGGCGCATGGGCAGAGCCACACAATTCGCGCTGGTGGCATCGCACCAGGCGGTCGCAGACGCCGGTTTATCGCGGGACGCCCTGCGCGATATGGGCGAGCGAGTCGCCACCATTATTGGCACGACTCTGGGCAGTTATGAAGTGGGCGAGAAAGGCATTCGCGCCTGGCGAGACTCGGACTATCGGCGAGCCAACCCCACCAGCATCGTCAACGCCTTGCCCAATATGCCGGCGCATTATGTGAGCAAGATGTTCGGCGCAGTCGGTCCGCTCATTACGCCTTCTGTCGCCTGCGCAACGGGCATCCAGGCGGTGGGAGAAGCCTGCGACCTCATCCAGCTGGGCAAGTGCGATCTGGCGCTGGCGGGGGCGATGGATGCCGTCATCATCGACTATATCCTGGCTGGCTTCAGCGCGACCCGCGCACTAACGCGCGACTATAATGATGACCCAACTGCCGCCAGCCGTCCCTTTGACAGCGACCGATCTGGTTTTGTCTTGGGCGAAGGCGGCGCAGTCTTCGTCGTCGAAAGCATCGAAAGCGCTCTGCAGCGCGACGCGACCATCTATGCCGAGATCCTGGGCTATGCCGCGTCTTCGGATGCCTATCATGTGGCCGCGCCCGACCCCCATGGCGGCGGCGCAAAACGAGCCATGCAGTGGGCGCTGGACGATGCCGCGGTCAACAGTGATGAGATTGAATCCATCAATGCGCACGGCAGCTCTACACAAGCCAACGACGCCATCGAGACTGCGGCGATCAAGCAGGTTTTTGGCGAACAGGCCTACAAGATCCCCGTCAATTCCACCAAGAGCATGATCGGGCATGCCATGGCTGGCTGTGGGTCGCAAGAATTGGCGGCTTGCCTGATGACACTAACGCGCGAGGTGCTGCATCCGACCATCAATTATCACAAGCCCGACCCAAATTGTGACCTGGATTATGTGCCCAACACGGCGCGGGATGTGCCTGGCATCCGCACCATTATGTCCAACAGCTTTGGCCTGGGCGGGCAGAACGCGTCCATTGTCTTGCGCAAGCTCCAGGACTGAGGAGGCGATTTGTCGACAGTTGTGACTGTTATCGGCGGCGGATTGGCTGGCAGCGAGGCCGCCTGGCAGTTGGCAGAGCGCGGGCATCGCGTGTTGCTCTACGAAATGCGCCCGATCCAGTCGACTGGCGCGCATGTCGGCAGCAGCCTGGCTGAGCTGGTATGCAGCAATTCGCTGGGCTCGAAGCTGCCCGACCGCGCGACCGGCTTGCTGCAAAGCGAAATGCGCGCTTTGGGCTCTCTGCTGATGCGCTGCGCCGAGGCGACTGCCGTGCCGGCTGGTGGCGCGTTGGCTGTCGACCGCGAACGCTTTGCCGAGCAAGTTACGCAGACCCTCGGCAGCCACCCCAATATCCAGATCCGCCGAGAAGAAGTTACCAGGCTGCCACTGGACGAAGCCTGCATTGTCGCCACGGGTCCGCTCACATCGCCGGCGCTGGCGGACGAGATTGGCCGGCTGACCGGCGAGCAATATCTGTATTTCTACGATGCCATTTCGCCCATTGTGCGCGCCAGCAGCATCGACATGGACCGCGCTTTCTCTGCCAATCGCTATGGACGGGGCGAACAAACTGGCGCGGATTATATCAACTGTCCGCTGGAGCGCGACGAGTATTATGCTTTTGTGCGCGCCTTGCAAACTGCCGAAACGATCGAACTGCGCGACTTTGAACGCGAAGACCCCAATTTCTTTGAAGGCTGCGTGCCCATCGAACAACTGGCAAAGCGCGGCGACGACACCTTGGCTTTTGGACCCATGCGCCCGGTCGGCTTGACCAATCCACATACGGGTCGGCGGCCTTTTGCGGTTGTGCAGCTGCGGCAAGATGACCTGGCTGGCAGCCTCTACAATATCGTCGGCTTCCAAACCAATATCCGTTGGGGGCAGCAGCGAGAAATCCTGCGCATGTTGCCTGGCTTGCAAAGCGCCGAATTCATTCGCATGGGACAGATGCATCGCAACACCTACCTCAATGCGCCCGCCCTGCTCTGCGCCAGCATGCGTTTCCGCGCGCAACCGCTGCTTTACTTCGCGGGGCAGCTGACCGGCATTGAGGGCTATGTGGGCAATATCGCCACGGGCTTGGTGGCGGCGCTCAACCTGTCGCGGCAGCTGCGGGGTTTGGATGCGTGGGCTCCCCCGCGCGAGACGATGCTGGGCGCGCTTTGCCATTATGTGACACATGCCGACGCCAGACGATTCCAGCCGATGAAAGCGAATCTGGGCATCTTGCCGCCGCTGGCGACGCGCATCAAGAACAAGGCGCAGCGCCGATCTGCTTATGCCGACCGCGCGCAGGCAGCCATGCAAATGTCTATCGGCGCGCTGGCTGGCGATATCACAGAGCCGAGCCGCGCATGACAGAGTTCGCCTTTCGGCGCGATGAAAATGCCGAGCGTGCTTACCTGGTCGGCGTGGCGCTGCGACAGGGGCACGCCCTGATTTCGGTCGCGGACTCGCTCGCGGAGTTGGCGCTGCTCGCAGAAACGGCGGGCATCCGCGTGGTGGGGCAAACGCAGCAGACCTTGCGCCGCATCAACCCCAAGACCATGGTCGGCGCAGGCAAATTGGAAGAAATCGCCGAGCAAGTGATCGTCTGCGCTGCCAATGTCGTGATCTTTGATGACGAGCTTTCGCCGCGGCATCAACGCGAGATTGAGAAACTGCTGGGCGAATCGGTGCGCCTGCTGGATCGGTCGGCGCTAATCCTCGATATTTTTGCACAGCATGCCCGCACCAGCGAAGGCGCGCTGCAAGTCGAACTGGCGCAATACGAATATCGCCTGCCTCGCCTCACGCGGCAATGGACGCACCTGGCGCGGCAAGCCGGTGGTGGCGCAGCGCGCGGTGGCGCTGGCGGCGTTGGTCTGCGAGGTCCTGGCGAAACGCAGCTGGAAGTCGACCGCCGCGAAATCACGCGCAAAATAACCAGACTGAAAACCGACCTGGAGCAAGTGCGCGCCCACCGCAGCCTGCACCGCTCGCGCAGACAACATTCGGGTTTGCCCATGGCTGTGCTGGTGGGCTATACCAACGCCGGCAAGTCAACCTTGATCAACGCGCTGAGCGACTCGGATATATTTGTCGCCGACCAGCTATTCGCCACGCTCGACCCAACCACGCGCCGAATCAACTTGCCCGATGGCAGTGAGGCGCTGCTGAGCGACACGGTCGGGTTCATCCAGAAGCTGCCGACTACCTTGATCGCCGCCTTCCGCGCCACGCTGGAAGAAGTTACCGAAGCCGACCTGCTGCTGCATGTAGTCGATATCAGCCACGCCAACGCCGCCCAGCATATTGAAGCGGTCGAAGATATTCTGGCGGAAATAGACGCCGCCCGCATGCCCAGGCTGTTGATCCTGAACAAGATCGACCGCCTGCCGGGCGCTCCGCCATCACTGCCGCTCATCGACAATTACGAAGCCATCGTGCCCATCTCGGCACAAGCCGGGCTTGGATTAGATGCCTTGCTGGATACGATCGCCCAAGTGGCAGCGCGACAACGGATCCAGTTGGATATTGTCATTCCCTACCAAGCCGGGCAGGTTTATTCCGATTTGTATGACAAAGGCTATATCGAATCGGAACGGGCGAGCGCTGCGGGCTGGGAGCTGCGCCTGAGCCTACCCCAAGCCTTGAGCGACAATTATCAGCGCTATGCGGTCGGGGTCGGGGACTAGCGGCGACTAGACCGGCAGTTGCACCCAGTAAAACTCCGGGCGATAGCGGCTGTGCAGAAACAAACGCATGTCGTCGGCTAGAGCGATGGCCAAAGGCGCTGCCACATCGGTAATTACCACTGGCTCGATATGGTCGCTGCTACAGCCGCCGTCCAGGCACAAGAGCGGATCGACCCGCCCGACCACGCCACGAGTGCCCAAAGCATAGGCGAAGTAGAGCATGCCATCGGTCCCCAGGACCAGGTTGCTGGTGTTTTGAATGCCCGAAACCAGCGGTTTTAGTTCGCCACTTTCCAGCTCAAAGACTTCGATGCCCCGCCGCGCGCTGCCCCCATTGGCGATATACACGCGGTCTGCGTGGTGGACGATGCCAGTAGGCGCTCGCAAGCCCTCAACAAGTTTGGTCATATCTCCGCGGCTGTTTATCTCGAAGATCGCATTGGCTGGCGCATCGCTGACGAGCAACAACTCGTCGTCCAGCCGCGTGATGCCCCAGGGCGCTGTCAGCTCGGCCGCGAATTTGACCGGAGCCAGTCGTCGCTGGTCAAGCTGCCAAAGCGCGCCACTATCGGGATCGGGAACGAATAAGTCGAAGCCCGCCTCGGTGCTTTCGGCGATGAGGTTGTTGCCGTTGCGCACACCAAAAACGAAGCTGATGCTGTCGCCAGTTTGCGCATCAACTTTGTAGACGGTCCAGTCGCCGCTGCAGACGGTGAACAAGCTGCCAGCGTGATACACGATGCCGTTCGGGCGCTGTACATTGCCGACCAACAGAGTCAAGTCGCTTTGCAAGAAAGGCAGCTGCGGCGTTGGCAGGGGCGCAGGCGTGGGCGTCGCTTGCGCCAACGTCGGCAAACACAAGCAAAAGAACAGGCATAAAGCGGCGAATCTCACAGGGCGCATCCAGCAACTATAATCGCGGTTCGCGGCATTGTACATCACTTGCGCGCCTGGCTCTAGCATAAGCACGCGACTGGCTTGCGCTACAATGCCTGGCTGTGCTGCCCGAACGGAATGCCTGCGAGAAGCTGGTGCCAAAGTCGATCTGCGAATACGAAGCCGAAATTGCGCCGGGCATAGAAGAGTTTGCCAAGCGGGAATTGCGCGCGACTCTGGGCAACAAGCTGTCCTGGATGCGCCCTGTGCGAGCCGGTTTTTTGCGCTTTGCTTGTCGTGGGCAGCCCGCGCGACTCAACAGTCTGCGCTCGGTGATTGCTGTGTATGCTGTGCATCATTTTGACATCCCTCGTCCACGGGCATTTCTGGGCAATCAGCACTTCACGCGCCTTTGCGAGATTTTGAAGGCTGCGCTGGACGATTTGGACGGCTCTGCCAACAGCTTTGGCATCGGCGCGGCCGGTTCGGGTTCGCCAGTCATGCTGCGACTGCGCGTTCAATTGGGCGCTGCCTTGGGCTTGCCGTATGCAGAAGAGGGCAAAGGGCAGCTATACATGCGGCTGTTGCGGGGTGATCGCGGCGGCTGGGATGTGCTTGTGCGCACGACTCCCGCCCCTCTGTCCAAACGCGCCTATCGAGCTGTCAATGTGCCGGGCGCGCTCAATGCCAGCGTGGCGTATACGATGACGCGCCTGTCAAGAGCGCCCGCCCTGGCTACAGTCGTCAATCTGTGCAGCGGCTCATCAACGATCTTGATCGAACAGGCTTTGTCCCAGCCGACTCAGCGCGCGCTGGCAATTGACCTGGATGCCGGCCGGCTGGCGGCGGGAAAAGGCAATGCAGCTGCGGCAAACTGCCCGCACATCACACATCTGCTGGGCGATGCGCGCGCCACTCCCCTGCCCCGGCAGTGCGCAGATTTGCTCTATGCCGACTTGCCTTTCGGCAACCTGATCGGCACGCACGCCGACAATGAAAGGCTTTATCCCGCCATCTTGCAAGAAGCAGCCCGGCTGGCGCGTCCCACAGCGAAATTCATCGTTCTCACACACGAAATCAACCTGCTGAGGCGCTGCCTGCGCGGCTCGGGTTGGCGAAGCGTCGACGAACATCCCATCACTTTGAGCGGCTTGCACCCGCGCATCTTTGTGCTCTCGCAAGCTGTGAACAAATCGGCTTGAGACGCTGCTGCTGCAGAGTGTGTATCTAGGCAGGTGGCTGCGCTGCTGTCGTGCTGTGTGATAGGCATGCCTGTGCTAGAATCGATGGTGGAAAGCTGGCGGTTTGCCCGTCTCCGATTGTGTGGGACTAGCCTGATATGCGCTTGTTGAATGCCGCGAAGTTGCTCTGGCTGCTCTTGTGCTGCGCGTTGTTCGCAGCCTGCGGAACGCCCGAGGCTGAACCAGCTATCGAAGTGCTTGTCCATGTTGATGGCAGCACACGCACCCTGCTTTATACGGACGAGCTGACGGTCGACCAATTGCTCAGCCGCGAAGGCATCGAATTGGGACAACGCGATCGCCTTAGCCACCCGCTGGTTTCGCCGCTGGAAGATGGCATGATCATCACCATTCGCCGGGTGGCAGAGCGGCAAGCGTGCGAGCAACGGTCAATTGGGTTCGAGCGACAGCGCCTGCCCAGAGAAAGCCTGCGCCTGGGCGAAGAACAGCTTGGGCAAACGGGCGCGCCAGGCCTAGAAGAAGCTTGCTACCGGCTGATCCTCGAAGACGATATCGAAGTGGAACGGCAGTTGCTGGCTCCTCCAGCCATCGTAGCAGCGCCAATTGCCGAAATCACTTATTTTGGAATCGCGCAAGCTGTTGAGTCTGTGCCCATCGCCGGGCGGCTGAGTTATATCAATCATGGCGAGGCTTGGACGATAACCGGCAATGCCAGCAATAAACGACGGTTGACAAGCTCGCTGCGGCTGGACTCGCTGGTATTCGAACAGAGCCAGGCTGGTGAACGTTTGCTGGTCAGCGCAGAAACCGCTGCGGACAGCGACTTTTTTAATACATTGTGGGTCTTGCCGACTGTGGACCCGGCAAATCCTGTGCGCCTGCCGCCCACCGATGTGCTATATGCCGAGTGGCGTCCGCAGGCCGGCGATGTCGTGGCCTATTCCACGGGCTTGCGCGATGCCACCACGGGGCATCTCCGCGCGCTCAACAATTTGTGGCTGCTGCAGTTCGACCAAGAAAGCGGGCGCGCGCTGAGCATCGACGAGATGTTGCCAGAATCGCCTGGTGGGGCGTATGGCGCATGGGGGACAGGCTTTGGCTGGTCGCCCAACGGCGCAAACCTGGCCTGGACGCGAGCGGATGGCTTCGGCGTGGTCGACCTGGCCGCGGGGACATTGACAACATTGCGCGACTATGCGGCTTTTGACAGCGCAGCCAACTGGGCTTGGCGCTCGACATTGTCTTGGTCGGTGGACAGCCGGCTGCTGGTGGCGACCTTGCATGGCGCGCCCACAGGCAATGAACCAGCCACAGCCAGCCCGGTTTTTGATGTGGCTGTTGTGGCGGCGGATGGCAGTTTCTCCGCGTCTGTGCAGCCGATGGCGGGCATGTGGGCGGCACCGGCCTTCTCGCCAGTTGCAGCGCAGGGCGAATTCAGCGAAGGCTATATCGCCTGGCTGGCAGCGCGCGAGCCCGAGACCAGTTTGAGCAGCCAGTATGACCTGCTGGTCGCCGATCGGGATGGCAGCAACGAACGTCGCCTCTTCCCGGCAGAAGGCAAAGCGGGCCTGGTGCGCAGCGACTTCGCGATGCATGCGCCGCCATTTGCCTGGAGCCCCGATGCGCGCCACATCGCCATCATCTATCTAGGCGATCTGTGGCTGGTCGAACTGGAAAGCGCCGCGGCGACTCAAGTTACCTTTGACGGCGCGTCGACCTACCCGGTCTGGAGCGGCTGATGCGCCAGCTGCTCACGATTTTGCTGTGTTTGGCGCTGGTTGGCGGCAGCCTGGCAGCCACACTGGGCACACAGCAATTGCGCGACTTCGAGCTGCGCGGTTATGTTGATGCGACGCAAGACCATAACCTGCCCTTCCGTACGCCGCGCGCAGGTATCAATGCCGAGCTGCTGCAATACCAGCCCGCCGAAATGCGTCGCCAGCTGGAGAGAATGCGCGCGTCCAACTTTCACTGGCTGCGGCAATTTGCTCGCTGGGATGAGCTAGAGCCGCGGCCAGGCGCATTTGACTGGTCTGGCTGGGATGCGCTGGTTGAGCAGATGCGGGCTTTCCCCGAGCTGGAATTGGTGGTCGTGCTGATGAACACGCCGGCCTGGGCGCGCCCGCAACACCCCACACGAACGTTGACCACAACCGCCCCGCCTGCCGATCTGGACAGGTTCGCCCAATTCGTCAGCCAGTTCGCGGCGCGCTATGGCGAAGCAATCGACTATTATCAGATCTGGGACGAGCCCAACCTGGACGATGCCTGGGGGGGCCTGGAGCCGCGGCCAGCCGAATATGTCGCGCTGCTGGAAACTGCGCGCCGAGCTATCTTGCGCAGCGACCCGACAGCAACCATTGTCGCGGCTGCCCTGGCGCCCACCACAGAAACCGCCGGGCAAAATATCAGCGACATCCGTTATTTGCAAGCGATGTACGCTCACGGCGCGCGCGACCTAATGGATATCGCGGCCGGCAAACCATACGGATTTGAGCATTCGCCACTAGACCGGCGCGTCGATGAAAGCCTTCTCAATTTTTCGCGAGTGATCGCCCTGCGCGAAGTCATGCTGGAAAATGGCGACGGCCGCAAACCCTTGTGGGCGAGCCATTTCGGTTGGAATGCTTTGCCGCCTGGCTGGCAGGGAGACGAATCCATCTGGGAGGGTGTCAGCCAGGCCGAACAGCTGGCTTTCACCCGGCAAGCCATGCAACGGGCGCGCCGCGAATGGCCCTGGCTGGGCGCGCTGTTCTTGCAGCATTGGCAGCCGGACGCGCCCCTCACCAGCGCCCAATGGGGATTCGCCCTCGTGCAGGCCGATGGCAGGCCGACTCCGCTGCTGGCTGCGCTGCCAGCGATCAATGCAGAACCCCATGCGCAAGACGGTCTATACCACGCGCGCAATGCCTATACGCGCTACAGCGGCATCTGGCAATTCAGCCAACGCGGCGCAGACATCGGCTGGCTGAATACCAGCGACAGCCACCTGGCCTTCGACTTCTTCGGCAGCGATGTCGCCATGCTGGTCAACGAAGACGATTATGTGGCTTTTTTGTATCCGCAGGTCGATGGCGAGCCAGCCAATGCCACCCAACACGATGCCGATGGCAATGCCTACATCTTCTTGCGCAGCAACAATCAGCAGCCGCAGACGACCCTGGCGCCGGTCGCGCGTGGGCTGCCGCTGGGCAAACACACCTTGACCGCAATCGCCGACCAAGGCTGGGACCGCTGGGCTATCGCCGGTTATGCCGTCAGTTCCGGCAACCTGGCCGAGCCCTATAATCGGCAGATCGCGCTGGGCATCTTGACCACCCTGGTCTCGCTGGCGGCGCTCTTCACCTCGCTGGTCAAAGCGCCCTGGGCAGAGTGGCTGCCGCGCATCGCGTTGCTTAGCGGTGGTCTGGGCGCGACACTGCATCTGCTGCTGACCGGCATCACTTCGCTGGCGATGATGCTGGCCATGCTATTGACCTGGGGCATGCCCAAGCCAGCGCTGTTCTTGCGCGACGAAGTCAATTTGCTGTTGGCGCTGTTGACCGGCGGCTTGCTGTACTTTTCGCCAAGTTTGCTGCTTTCGCTGTTCTGCGGGCTGGTCCTCTTCGTTTTGCTGTATCAACGGCTGGAAAACGGACTGATATTGACGGTCGTTTGGGCGCCTTTCTTTTTGTATCCGGTTGAGCTGCATACCTACGCTTTCCCCATGGTCGAGGTGATGATTTTGCTCACGACGTTGGCGGGGCTGCTGCGCGGGCTGACAGCGCTGGGCAGCCGCCTGCAAATGCGCAACGCAGGTTTCCCGCTTTTTTCCTGGCAGCTGGTCCGACATGTGCACTGGCTGGACGCCCTGGTGTTGTGCCTGGTTGGGCTGGGCGTCGCATCGCTGCTTTGGACGCGGCAACTTCCCAGCGCGACCACCGAACTGCGCACACTACTCGTTGAACCAGCGCTATTTTATCTGCTGATGCGCTGCACGCGCCCCAACCGAACCACGTTGCTGCGCTACTGCTTGGCTTTGATCGCCGCGGCGGTTATCGTGTCGATTATCGGCTTGTTTCAATATTTCCTGGGCGACATGGTCATCGTTGCCGAGGCTGGCACGACTCGATTGCAAAGTGTCTATGGTTCGCCCAACAATATCGGCTTGCTGTTTGGGCGGGCAATCCCAATCGCCCTGGCCCTGTTGCTGACGCCGTTGGCGGCTCGTCTGCGCGTGTGGGCTGGTGTCAGCCTGCTGATTATGTTGCCAACCCTGGCGTTGACACAGAGCGTGGGCGCGATTTTGCTCGGCATCCCGGCAGGCTTGGCGGTGGTCGGCCTGGCTTGTTATGGAAGGCGCGCCAGATTGCCACTGCTGGGTGCGAGCTTGGCTGGCCTGGCTGGATTCGGCATTTTGACACAGATTTCGGCACGCTTCGGCGGGCTGCTCGAAATCGGCAGTGGTACGACATTTGTGCGCCTGCGCCTGTGGGAAAGCGCGCTGGCGATGATCCGCGACCATCCCTTGACGGGCATCGGGCTGGACCAGTTCCTGTATCTATATGGCGGCGAATACCTGCGCCCGGATGCCGTGCACGACAGCGACTTGTCGCACCCACACAACTTCGCGCTGGATTTTTGGACGCGCCTTAGCCTGCTGGGTTTGCTGGCCTTCTTTGCCATACAAGCAATATTTTGGCAGCTGGCACTGAGGACGCTGCGGGCTGCGCGTGGCCGTGACGCGCCGATATTTGCCATGACGGTGGGCTTGATGGGCAGCATGGCGGGCTTGCTGGCGCATGGGCTGATTGACAACAGCTATTTTGTCATCGACCTGGCATTTATATTCATGTTTCAGTTGGCGGCGATGCTGCGCTTGCAAGAGCTGGCGGCGCAATTGCCTGCAAGCGAGCAGGCGCATGTGCTAGACTGGCGGGGATAAAACGACGGGGAGGCGAAGCAACTTGCGACTACTCATAACCGGTGGCGCGGGCTTCATTGGCTCGCATCTGTGCGATCGCTTCTTGCGCGATGGCCAGCGAGTCGTCGCCATGGACAACTTTATCACAGGCTCGCCCGACAACATCGCGCATTTGGCTGGCAACCGACAATTTGAATTCATCTATCACGATGTCAGCAATTTCATTCATGTGCCGGGTCCCGTTGATGCCGTGCTGCATTTTGCCTCGCCCGCCAGCCCCATCGATTACCTGAAGTACCCGATCCAGACACTCAAAGTCGGCGCGCTGGGCACGCACAATGCGCTGGGTTTGGCGCGCGCAAAAGGCGCGGGCTTTTTGCTGGCATCGACATCCGAGGTCTATGGCGATCCGTTGGTGCATCCGCAAAGCGAAGCCTATGCCGGCAATGTCGACCCGGTTGGACCGCGCGGCGTCTATGACGAGGCGAAGCGATTTGCCGAAGCGCTGGTCATGGCCTATCACCGCGAGCATAAAATGGACACGCGCATCGTGCGCATCTTCAACACCTATGGTCCGCGCATGCGGCTGGATGATGGGCGCGTCGTGCCGAACTTTATCGGGCAAGCTGTCCGCGGCGAGTCGCTGACCATCTATGGCGACGGCACGCAGACGCGCTGCTTCCAATATATTGATGACCTGGTCGAGGGCGTCGTGCGGCTCTTGCATAGCGATCTCGTCGATCCGGTCAATATCGGCACCACCCGCGAGATCTGCATCCGCGACTTTGCCGAAGTCGTCAATCGCGTGGCCGGCAACGCGGCTGGCACCATCTATGCCGAGGGCTTGCGCATTGATGGCGACCCGCAAACACGCAAGCCAGATACCACACGCGCGCGGCAGACACTGGGCTGGCAGCCGCAGGTCGCTCTGGACGCGGGGCTGATGCGCACAATCGCCTATTTTCGCTCGCTGGTCTTGCCCGGCGAGGCGCCCGGCTGAGCGCATGTTGCCCATGTTGGTGGCGCTGTTGACGCTGTCGCCGTTGCGTGCCTTGGTCGCGGCGGAAAGTGGTCTGCGCCTGCCGCTGAGCATCGACCAGGTATTGCTGTTGGTCTGCGCGCTGGTGTGGTTTGGCGGCCTTGTCTTGCGGCGCGGACGGGTGCTGCGGCTACAGCGCAATCCCACGCTAGTCGCGACAATTGTATTGACCGCCGTGTTCGCCAGTGGCGCATGGACCAGCGCGTCGCTTTCCGAATGGCTCAAGGAATGGCTGAAGTGGCTGGTGATGGCGGGTTTGGTCTGGCAGCTGTCTTTTTTGCGAGGCGGTCTTTGGCGCTGGCTGGTCTATGCGCTGGCGGTTGCGGCGCTGGGTAACGCCCTGGTGGGCTTGTATATCTTCCTGGGTGGCAGCGGCGCAGACCACCTGTTGATCCTCGGGCGCTTCTATCGCGCTTTTGGGACTTTCGGTCAACCCAATCCTTTCGGCGGCTTCATGGGCATCGCCTTGCCCATCTGCAGCCTGGCCGCCTGGGGAACAGCCGGGCGGCTTTGGGCGAATGGGCGCGCCGGGATATCGGCCAATGCCGCGCAGATCGCGCAGTTGCTGGCCTGGGCAGCCTCGGCGCTGTTGGTGGCGGCGGCATTGCTGGCCTCGTGGAGTCGAGGCGCCTGGCTGGGCACAGCATTGGCGGCATTCATCCTGGTGATTGCGCTGCCGCGGCGCTTGCTGCATGGTTTGCTGTTGGCAATGTTGGCGGTCGCGCTGGCCGTCGCGTTGTGGCAAACGGGCATCTTGCCAGATGCGCTGGTCTCGCGGCTGACATCGTCTGTGACCGATCTGGTCGCCATCAACGATGTGCGCGGGATTGATGCGCACGCCGGCAACTACGCCGTGATAGAGCGGCTGGCGCACTGGCAGGCAGCTATTGAGATGGCGCGCGATCAGCCTTTCTTCGGCGTCGGGCTGGGCAACTATAGCGTTCGTTATGCACAATATCGGCTGATTAACTGGCAGTTGCCTTTGGGGCATGCCCACAATACCTATCTCAACCTGCTGGCCGAGACGGGCCTGTTCGGTCTGCTGGCTTATCTGGCTTATTGGGCGGTTATGCTGCGGATTTGCTGGTCGCTGCGGCAGCATCCCGAACCGTTTGCGCGGTCGCTGGGCGTCGGCTTGTTGGGCAGCTGGACCTACCTGGCCGCGCACAGCTTCTTTGATTACCTGTTTGTCAACACCCTGTTTTTGCATATCGGTGTATTATTGGGCGTACAGGCGATCTTGCATCATCAGACGCAATCGGCATTGCAACTGGAGTAAGTATGTCGGGCACATGGACAGCCGATGCCAAAAATGCGCCGCGCCGCCATCACAGTGTGAGCACGCCAATCGACCGCCTCATCATGCGGGTGGCGCAACGTCTGGGCGGCGGCAAAGCCAAAGAGCTGGAGCGCTTCATCAAGTTCGCATTTGTCGGGCTGTTGGGCTTCGTTATCGACAGCGGCACAGTCATCATCTTGCAGAATAGCCTGCTGCCGCCGGTGACCGCCGCCAACGAGCCGCTCGATGCCAATGTGGCGCTGGCCACCACGGTGGCTTTTGTGCTGGCTGTCTGCAGCAATTTCGTGTGGAATCGCCTGTGGACGTATCCCGATTCGCGTTCGCGGTCGGCGCGCAAACAGCTGACGCAATTCGTCATCGTCAGCGTGATTGGCTGGACCTTGCGCACATTGTGGATTGACCTTGCCTATCAGGCGCTGGGCGAGCTTTCCACGACATTCATCCAAATGCTGCAAGCCGATTATGCGCCGGCTCTGCTCGACCAAAACAAACTTGGCACTATGGTGGCGTTATTCTTTGGCGTGATCGTCGTTACTGCCTGGAACTTCCTCGCCAATCGCTATTGGACTTATAACGACGTAGACTAAAGTGCAACGGATCGCGCTCGACTACACCCCAGCCATTGAGCAGAGCGGCGGCATCGGGCGCTATGTCCGCGAGTTGACGGCGGCGCTCGCCAGCCTGGACGCTGACAACGATTATCGGCTCTTCGTGGCCGGCGCAACTCATGCGTCCCTGCCCACAGCGCCCGCGGCGAACTTCAGTTGGCGACCGACTCGGGCGACTCCCCGCTGGTTGGCACGTTTGTGGCAGCGAGCGCGGTTTCCGATGCCTGTCGAAGTTTTTGCCGGGCGCATCGACTTGTTTCACGCCACCGATTTTGTGCTGCCACCGAGCTTGCCCGCCACGCAAACCTTGCTCACTGTGCACGATTTGTCTTTTGTGCGCGTTCCCGAGGCAGCCAGTCCGCCGCTCAAAGCCTACCTGGATTCCGTTGTGCCGCGTTCGGTGGCGCGCGCCCGGCACATCCTGGCGGACTCGCAAGCGACCAAAGACGACCTCGTAGCGCTCTATGGCACGCCCGCCGACAAAATCACAGTGCTGTATTGCGGCGTCGATTCACACTTCCAACCCGTGCACGATCGCAACTTGCTCAGCGCGTGCCGGCGCAAATATGGCCTGGACGGCGTCGACTACCTGCTGTCAGTGGGCACAATCCAGCCGCGCAAGAATTACAGCCGCGTCATTGCAGCAGTGGCAGCCGCACGCCAGCAGGGATACGACTTGCATTATGCCATTGCGGGCGGCAAAGGCTGGCTGGAAGCCGAGATGCAGCGGACGATTGCCCGGCTGGGCGCGCAGCCCTATGTGCATCTGCTGGGATTGGCAGACGACGCCGACTTGCCGGCGCTCTATAGCGGGGCGCGGGCGCTGGTCATGGCTTCGCTCTACGAAGGCTTTGGCTTGCCCATTCTGGAAGCCTTTGCCTGTGGCACGCCGGTCATCAGCAGCCAGCTGTCATCCCTGCCCGAAGTCGCTGGAGAAGCGGCTCTGCTGGTCGATCCATACGCCACAGAATGCCTGGTCGCTGCGATTGTGGCGCTAGAAGAACAGCCCGCCCTGCGTCGGCGACTCGTGCAGGCGGGTTATGAGCGAGCCGCGAGCTTCACCTGGCGACGCTCGGCGCAACAACTGCGGTCGATTTATGCCGGGCTGTTGGCTGGCTGAAGCGCCGCCCGTGCTATACTGGTGCCGTCCTATTGCGAAGCAACTTTTTCTAGCCCATGCGCAGTGACCGACCAGCCAGACAATCGCTCGTGACCTTCAGCCTCTTGCTCTCATTGCTGGTGGGCTTGCTGCTGCCCTGGCTGCTCGCGCCGAACGCGACAATGACAATAAATGCCTACGATCTGGCGGAATGGGCGAGCCTGCATCCGGCGCAGCGAGGCACCGACCCACCCTTGCTTGTGCCCTTGCTGCTGCGCGCCCAACTGGCGATTTTGTGCGCGCTGGCTGGCGTGGCCGCGCAGTGCAAGCTGGAGAAGCGAGCTGCCGCGCTGGTCATTGTTGCGCTGGCTGTGGCGCAGTTGCCGCCGCTTGAGTTCGTCAACGACATCGGCAACCTGAATTATCGACAGCAATTTGGCTTGGCGCTTGCCAGCTTGGTCCTGGGCTTGGCGGCATTGCGCTGGATGAACCGTCGTTGGCAGCCTATATTCGTGGCTGTTTTTGGATTGGTTGGCGCGCTTACGACATTGGTGGGCGCGTCATTGGCGCTGGCTGTCTATGCCAGTTTGGCGAGTGGCGGCAGCGCTGGACTGGGCGTTTGGATAGCCATAGCGAGTTATCTCTGCTTGTTCGGGAGCGGTTTTCGCGCGCTGGTTGCCGCGGCGCTCCCACAAATATGAACAAACAGTCGGGATCGACGGCGCTCGCCCGGTTGCAGCGCTCTTGCGCGTATTAAGATTTTTTGGAGATGCGACAGCAGGTGGCGAGCCGGGCTAGTCGGTCATGTTTGAGCGGATATACTCCACGGCTTGACCGACTGTTTCGATGCGCTGGGCATCTTCATCGCTGATTTCGCCGCCGAATTCTTCTTCAAATGCCATAATGAGTTCAACGAGGTCAAGCGAATCGGCTTCCAGGTCTTCGCGGAAGCTGGCGTCGGCCACAACGCGCTCATCTTCGACGCCCAAGAGCTCGACCACGATACCTTGCACACGCTCTTCGATGGTTGCCATGTCTGCTGTCCTCCCAAATACCGATCTGGTGTCTCAATCCATAGCCGCCGATTATACTGTGTTTCTTTGCGCCTGCCAGCCTGATTGCGAGCGGCTCGATGATTGACAGCCCGCCGCGCAAACAGTAGCATAGCCAGGTGCGCCAGCGCGACTGCTCTGCTTACAGGAACACCGCTGCATGACGAAGGTAACGGAATCTCCCACGACCGAAAGCCGCAAGGTCGATCATATCCGCATTAATTTGGAGCAGGATGTGCAATTCCCGCGCTTGACGACCGGCTTGGAGAAGCTGTGTTTCTTGCATCAAGCGCTGCCCGAGCTCAGCCTGCGCCAGGTAGACACATCCACGACGATTTTTGGCAAGCGCTTGTCGGCGCCCATATTGATCTCGTCCATGACCGGCGGCACAGACTTGGCGCGCGGCATCAACCGCAATCTGGCCAGCGCGGCGCAGCGGCATCAGATTGCCATGGGCTTGGGTTCGCAGCGAGCGGCGATCGAAGACCCAGCACTGGAAGCCAGTTATGCCATCCGCGATATCGCGCCGGATATCTTGCTCTTCGCCAATATCGGCGCGGTGCAGTTGAATTATGGTTATGGGCTTGCGCAATGTCGGCGCGCTGTCGACATGGTGGGCGCAGACGCCTTGATTTTGCACTTCAATGCGCTGCAAGAAGCTGTACAGGCAGAAGGCGATATCGACTTCTCCGGGCTGCTGCACAAGGTCGAGGCTATCTGCGCAACCTTGCCCGTGCCCGTCATCGCCAAAGAAGTCGGCTGGGGCTTTTCGCAGAAGGCTGCTCGTTCGTTGGCGAGCGCGGGCGTGGCGGCGATTGATGTAGCGGGGGCTGGCGGCACCTCGTGGAGCGAAGTCGAATATTATCGCGCGCCAACCGCCTTTCATGCCCGGGTCGCGCGCAGCTTTGCCGATTGGGGCATCCCCACTGCCGATGCGCTTGTGGCTGCGCTTGCGGGCGCGCCAGACTTGCCGATTTTCGCCAGTGGTGGCCTGCGCGATGGCATCGACATCGCCAAGTGCATCGCTTTGGGAGCAGATTTGGCTGGCCTGGCGGGTCCTTTTTTGCGCGCCGCCAGCGAATCGGCCGAAGCCATCGGCGAGCTCATCCGCGAGCTGACCGCCCAACTGCAGATTGCCATGTTTTGCAGCGCCTCGCGGGATATCAACTCGCTGCGACAAGCGGAATTGCTGCCTGTGGGATCGCCTCTACAAGCTCGCGGATGACAAAATTGCTCAGCAATCTTCCCGAATCGCTCAAGCGCAGGCGTTCGGCTTCGATGCGCAGCAGCCCCAGCGCCGCCAGTTTCTGGCATTGCTGCGGGAACATGTCGGTGATATCCGCGCCAAACCGCTTCTGAAAACGCGCTCGGCACACACCTTCCTGGGTTAGCCGCAGGTTCATCATCAAGGTCTCGTACAGGTCGTCGGCGGCCGACACAGCCAGATGTTTGGCCACAGCCGGCGTCAGTGGGAACGGTCGCTGGTCTGGCTGCAGCTTGTCCAGCGCGGCGATGTAGCGGCCGGGCGCGGTGATGGTCGAATAACGCGCGCCATTTGCAAATCCGTGCGCGCCAGCGCCTATGCCGATGTAGTGCAGGTTGCGCCAGTATTGCAGGTTATGTCGGCATTCGCGGGCGGGGCGGCACCAATTGCTGATTTCGTATTGCCCATAGCCGGCCCGCGCCAAATAATCCGCAGCATATTCATACATGTCGGCGAAGAGGTCATCATCCGGCTGCGGCAGCGCACCTGCATCGACTTGTGTCCGCAGCGAAGTCCCGCCCTTGAGCTCCAGCCCATACATGGAAATGTGCTCGGGCCTGTAAGCGGCTACAGCGGCGACCGTCCTTTGCCAATCTGCCAGCGATTCTGCGGGCGAGCCGAAAATGACATCCAGATTCAAGTTGTCAAAGCCGGCTGCGCGGGCGCTGCGCACAGCATCGCTCACCGCCTGGACATCATGTTGTCGGTCAAAAAGCTGCAAAATGCGCGGGTTGGCAGATTGCATGCCAATGCTGATGCGGTTGAAGCCCAGCGAGCGCAAATCGCTCAGGTAGCCGGTGGACAAATCGTCAGGGTTGGCTTCCAGCGAGATTTCGATATCGTCAGACAGCGCAAATGCAGCCTGCAGCTGGCGCATGATTTGCTCGAATTGGCCGGGAGAAAGCAGCGACGGCGTGCCACCACCAAAGTAAATCGAATGTACAGGGCGCGAGGGGCTGCTGAGGCCGGCATAAGCCAGCTCGACACAGACCGCGCGTACATAAGCGGGAATCAGGTGAGCCAGGTCGATATAGGTGTTGAACGCGCAATAGCTGCAATGCGCGTTGCAGAAAGGGATATGGATATAGATGGATAGCGGCGTTGACATAGGTTGGGCGCGGACAGTCGCGAAAGCCAAAGATTGCGTCATTGTGATTGCTAAAATATAATTAAGCAAGCTGCTGAACGCGGCGGCATCTGGGCAATTGTCTTTTGGGCACTATGGCATGAGTTTCTTTCGGCGGCTGTTTGGGCGGCAGCACGGCAGGGTTGAGGGCGACCCGAGGCTGCGCCGCGCATCCCATGTTACGCCCAGCCGCGACCAGCCAACCCGCCCGACGGCTGTTGAACCCGAGCCAGACCGGCTGCCCGACGAACCAGCTGATGAACGCAACCCAGAACCGTCGCCAGCGGAGACGTCAGAAGCAAGCGAGCAGCCCGAACCAGAAGCGCAGCCACAAACCCCAAAACCCCTGCCAGAAACTCCCGAGCCGCGCTCCCAGCCCTCATCACGGCCGAGCGTGCCAGAGCCGCCGATCACTGAACCAGTCCCCATCTTCAAGCCCAAACGCCAGCAGCAGCCTTTGACCTATGGCATCGCCAGCGATGTGGGCAGGCTGCGCACGAACAACGAAGATGCCTGCTTTGGCATGCAATGGCATTCCGTCACGGTGGACGAGCGGCCCGATTTCGGCTTTTTCATCGTCGCCGATGGCATGGGCGGGCACCTGGATGGCGAGCGCGCGGCCGGCATCGCTGTGCAAACCCTGGCCGCCGAGATGCTGCAACGGGTGTATACGCCACTGCTGCGCAACTTCGAAGCCAGCAGCAGCCCCACCATCCTGGATTCGCTGGTTTCGGCAGCCGAGCGCGCCAACCTGGCGGTCGTCCAGGATGTGCCCGGTGGCGGCACGACCTTGTCGGCAGTGGCCATCGTTGGCAACCTGGCCTATCTGGCGCATGTGGGCGACAGCCGCGCCTACCTGGTTCACGGCAAGATCATTGAGCAGCTGACAACCGACCATACCTTGGTGCAGCGCTTGATCCAAATGAAAGAATTAACGCCCGAACAAGCCGTGCATTATCCACAGAAGAATGTGCTCTACCGCGCAATCGGACAGAACGAAGAGCTCAAAATCGAACGCATGATCCGCACCCTGCCGCCTGGCGCGCACATCGTCCTCTGCACAGATGGTTTGTGGGATTTGGTGGATGATGGCACCATCTGCAAGGTTGTACGGACCGCCAGCACGCCACAAGCAGCCTGCAACCAGCTTGTCCGGTTGGCAAACGAGCGCGGGGGCATCGACAATATCTCGGTCATCGTGTTGAAGCTGCCCGATGACCCGAGCCAGGATTGACCCAGCCAATAGGAGACTGCGCCATGCTGAAGAGCGGACAACTTGATGTTCAGCGCAAAGGCAAACGCATCTTGGTCGTTGACGACGAACCGAGAATGATCGGTTTTATCCGCATGAATTTGGAGCTGGAAAGTCATCAGGTCTTCGAGGCGCGCAACGGGTTGGAGGCGCTGGATGTCATCCGCACCCAACTGCCCGACCTGGTGCTACTGGATGTGATGATGCCCGAGCTGGATGGCTTCGAGACCCTGCGCATGCTGCGCGAGTTCAGCGATATCCCCGTCATCATGCTGACAGCGAAAGGCGAAGAAAGCGACAAAGTTACGGGGCTGGAGCTGGGCGCGGACGACTACATCACCAAGCCCTTTGGCACGCGCGAGCTGACCAGCCGCATCAAAGCTATCTTCCGCCGACTGGAGAAACCAACCACCGACCAGGCAGTCTTGCGCATCGACGATCGGCTCAGCATCGATTTCAATCGCCGCGAGGTCATCGTGGCTGGCGAGCCTGTCAAGCTGCGCCCGACCGAATATCGCTTGCTCTATCACCTGGTCCGCAACGCCGGCTGGACAGTCCCGCACGACCAGATTCTGCAAAAGGTCTGGGGATATGAATACCGCGATGAAGCGCATTATGTGCGGCTGTATGTCAATTACCTGCGCGAGAAGATCGAAGCCGACCCTTCCAACCCGCAGTACATCATCACCGAGCGCGGCGTTGGCTATCGCTTCATCGATTTTCGCAAGTAGCCGCTGGCCTGTTTAGTCCAGCATAAATCCAAAATCCAGGTAGAGGCAGGTTCGGCCTTTTGTGGCGCGCGCAACTTGCTTGCAAGGCAATTCGCCATACGCGCGAAAAACAAATATAGAGCGATTGCGCCGCTTGAACTTCTTCTTTAGGGTGCTCCATTGCGACTTGCTGGGCGCAGCCTTGCCCTCTTGCAAGAGAAAGTATCGTTGGTCGAATATCGCGCGGTAATGATTGTCTTCAAATTCGACCAGCCGCAGCAAAGCCGCGCCGCGCGGACTGGACAGCACACTGTTGGCGATGCCGGCGGCATAACTATGCTTGACCTTGCGAAAGACGGGCAGGTCTGTTGACATCGACGCGCTTTCTGGCTGGGCTTCTGCGCAAGCCATTAAACCACACCGGGCGCGCTGGGCATAGTGGGGGCTGGCGGACTGTTTGTCTGCGCATGACCGCTGGCATTCTGGCGACTGGGTTGTACAATGCTTGTGGAAACAAGGAGGCAGCATGAGCCAGGTTGATGGTCAACATTTCAAGAATATCCTCGCCTGCTGGACGGCGGGCATCACGGTGGTCAGTGTGGCAGCGCGGGACGACTGGCAGGCGATTACGGTCAATTCTTTCGCCAGCGTGAGCATGCAGCCGCCACTGGTCGTGCTGAATATCGCCAACCGGCTGGATATCGCCGCATACATTCTGCGCGAGCAGCACTTCGCGATCAGCATCTTGTCCGACCAGCAACTGGATATGGGCAAGCGCTTCGCCGGCTATTATGACCACCTGCACGAGAATCGATTCGACGGCCTGGATTGCCAAACCAGCTCGCTGGGCGATCCCATCATCGGCGATTCGATGGCCTGGCTATCGTGCGCATTGGAGCATCACATCGATGTCGGCGAAAACTCCATGATTTTGGGCAAGGTGGTCGAAGGCGGCTGGACGGACGACAAGCTGCCGTTGCTATACCACAACCGCCAATGGGGTGTCTTCCAGCCACAAGAAGACAAATAAGCTCACAGCAATTCGGCCGCGGCGATGGCGGCGCCGATGATGCCAGCCCGGTTGCGCAGCTGGGCGGGCACAATCTGTGTAGCGCATTTGATATGCGGGAAGAAGTTCTGGTAGCGTTTGCTGACGCCGCCGCCAATAATGTACAAGTCGGGCGTAATCAGCGCTTCCAGGTATTGCAGATACTCCGAGAGCCGTTTGCCCCACTGCTTCCAGGTAAATCCTTTTTGCTCGCGAGCGCGGTCCGATGCGCGCGCCTCGGCATCTTTGCCTCGGATGAGCAGATGTCCAAACTCCGTGTTGGGCACCAGTTTGCCATCCATGAATAGCGAACTGCCGATGCCGGTGCCCAAAGTCAAGATGACGACCAAGCCGTCTACGCCTTGGCCAGCCCCAAACTTCATCTCTGCGATGCCAGCCGCGTCGGCGTCATTGAGCATCAGCACGGGATTGCCCGTGTGTTTCTGTAGCAGCGCAGCCGCGTCTGTGCCGACCCAGCTTTTGTCTACATTGGCGGCGCTCAGCGTGACACCGCGCTTGACCACGGCGGGAAAAGTACAGCCGATCGGCGCATTCCAGTCAAAATGGGATGTTATGCGGGCGACGACTTTTGCGACTGAAAGCGGCTTGGCTGGCTGCGGGGTGGGGATGCGCA
>JAJDZQ010000058.1 GCA_022824565.1 Anaerolineae bacterium
GCTGCTTTTGTCGACCCCGACCCCGCTGCCCTGCTCCGCGCCAAAGCCGACTTTGGACACAGACCCGCCTTCTCCAGCCTGACCGATGCCTTGCGGGCGCTGGACGATATCGACGCGCTCGTGCTTGCCAACCCGCCAATCGGACGCGAAGCTATCGTGCAGGCGGCTGTCGCGCGTGGACTGCCCATGCTCATCGAGAAGCCGCTGGCGCTGTCCTTGCCCGAAGCGCTGCGACTCGTGCAGATCGCCGAAGCAGGTGGCGTGGCGCTGATGGTCGGGCTGAACTTTCGTTATCTGCCCGTGACTTTTGCTAGTAAGAAGCTGCTGGCGGACGGGACGGTGGGCTCTGCCGAATTCGCTCGCTTTACCTATGAGCGCTGGCGAGACGGACAGCGACCCGACCTCAACAAATATCCGCTGAGCATGGACCAGCCCATGCTGTGGGAGCAATCCATCCACCATTTCGACCTGATGCGTCATGTCTACGAGCGCGAGCCGCTGCATGTACTGTGCCAAACCTGGAATCCTGGTTGGAGCCTGTACGCGCACGACAGCAATGTCTCGGCGCTGTTTGAATTTGCGGGCGGGCTGCGCGTCAATTACCAGGGCACCTGGCAGGGAAACTGGGCGGTGCCAGGCTTTGAGTGGCGAACCGAATGCAGCTTGGGTATCATCACGCAGCGTGACCAATTCGGCGCTTTGGGTTATGCTCGCCGCGATGACAGCGCGTTGACGCCGGTGCCATTGCCGCCACACGAACGTTGGATCAGCGAGACGCGCGCGCTGTTGGACGCTTTCGTCGGTCATGTGCTAGAAAGCGAGCCGCTTGAATGCAGCGGGCGCGACCACCTGGTTTCACTGGCGATGCTGGTCGCTTGCATTCAATCCAGTCAGACTGGCGCGGCTGTTGCGATCGCCGATGTGCTGCCGACAGCCTAGTCGAGCTTGCCCGGCGCAGAAGCGCAATCATCGCAGAAAAGGAGCGCATATACGAAAAGAACCTGGCGAAGTTTCTTAATCAAGCACGTTCAGCAGAAAAGACAGGAAAGGAAATCCCCATGAAAATGCTTCGCTTGTTGCTGGCGCTTGTCGCCATCCTGGCTGTGAGCGCCGCCATCAGCGCCCAGGCACCGATGCCAGACGACAACACCCTGGTCATCGCCCAAAGTGTCGATATTGATGGCTGGGAGCCGTCAGAGGTTAACTCGCGCCCCGAGGCGAATATGATCAACCATGTATTCGCAACGTTGTATGAGATCACCGAGACTGGCGTGCTGGAGCCCAACCTGGCCAGCGGCATCAGCTACTCAGAAGACGGCAAGGAAATCACCTTCACCATGCATGAGGGCTTGACTTGCCACGATGGCGAGCCGCTGACAGCCGAAGATGTCGCTTATACCTTCAACCGCGCCGGCGATGACGCCAATGGCTTCACGGGCAACACAGCCGGCTTCGTCTTCGACAGCGCTGGTTTCATCCGCGCCGAAGCCGTCAGCGAGCTGGATGTCACCATCTTCGTCGAGCGCTTCCAATCGGTGAATCATGGTCTGCTGTCCGAGGTCTTCATCCACTGCAAGGACTCCTACGAGGCTATGAGCCTGGAAGAAGCCGCGCAGTCTCCCATCGGCTCTGGTCCCTACAAGTATGTCGAGTGGGTGCCCGACAGCCACACGCTCATGGAAAAGTTTGAAGACTTCCTCCCGCGTGAAGCCGGCTTCGACCGCCTTGTTTGGCGCGTGATCCCCGAAGCGTCGACTCGCGTTGCCGAGTTGATCGCTGGCAATGTCGATATCATCAGCAATGTCGTGCCCGACCAGGCCGACGCCGTCAATATGTCGGGCGTGGCTGAGGTGCAGGCGGTACAAGGCACGCGGCGCATGTATGTCGGCCTCAACCAGCGCGAACAATACAACGACAGCGAAGGCGGGCGCGCCATCAAAGACTCGGCTGTGCGCGTCGCTTTGCAATATGCTGTCGATGTGCCGACCATCTGCGCTACCTTGCTGGGCACCGAATGCGATCGGATGAAGAGCATGGTCAACCCGCCCAACGACAACCCCAACCTGGAAGCCTATCCCTATGACCCGGTGAAAGCCGGCGAACTGCTGGATGCGGCTGGCTATCCGGCCGATGACGATGGCGCGCGCTTCCACATCGTCTTCCAGGCGGGCAGCGGGCGTTACCTCAACGATGCCAATGTTGTGCAAGCCATCTCTCAATATCTGACCGATGTCGGCGTCATTGTCGACTTGCAGATGATGGATTGGAGCAGTGAATTCGTACCAGCGCTGCGCCAGCACAATGTCGGTCCGCTTTACTTCGTCGGCACGGGCGGCGGCACCTGGAACGCCCAATATGACATGGCGGACATCTCTACGCCCACCGGTGCCACCAACTATACCGAGTGGTCCAATCCCGAATGGTTCGCCCTGCGCGAAACGCTGGCAGACCCCAGCTTGACCGCCGAGGAGACCCAGGACATCGTCAACGCCATGCTCGAGGTCATGTACAATGACCCGCCCTGGCTCTTCCTCTACTTCCAGCCAGACTTCTATGGCGTCAGCAACCGCGTCGACTGGCAAGCGCGGCGTGACGAAAAAGTCATCGTCTACAAAGCGCAGCTCGCGATGTAACGCTGTCTCCAACACTGCCTTACCATGTCACTCTCTCATTTTGAGGGAGTGACAACCGGTGGGTCGAAGGGCTGAGGCTTTTGGGCAAATATCTCATCCGGCGTCTCCTGCAATCCATTCTCGTCATTGTTGGGGTCACGCTGCTCTCATTTATCACCCTGCATATCGCAGGCGACCCGACCTACCTCTTCGTCAGCGAGCGAGCCAGCGAAGAAGAAATTATCGCCACGCGCGCCAGGCTGGGCTTCGACCGGCCTATCGCCGAGCAATACATCAGCTTTTTGATCAACTTGAGCCGCGGCGACTTTGGCAATTCGCTAAAGGCGCGCACCTCGGCATTCGACCTGGTGATGGATCGGCTGCCCGCCACCTTGGAGCTGACACTCTTCGCCATGTTGGTGGCGACAGTGTTTGCCATCCCCATCGGCATCATATCGGCGATTAACCGCGGCACGCCCGTGGATGGCGGCGTGATGCTGCTGGCGATGCTGGGACAGTCGATACCGAGTTTTTGGCTGGGTTTGATGTTCATTCTCTTCGTGGGGCTACAGTTGCGCTGGCTGCCTATATCTGGGCATGTGCCGCTCTTGAAGCCGCTTTTTGCCGGCGAATTCGATCTCTTCTTGGCCAATCTGCCCCAAGCTATCCGCCATTTGATTATGCCAGCGCTGACGGTGGGCGTTTTTTCGCTGTCTCGCAACGCGCGGCTTGTCCGTTCGGCCATGCTGGAGGTGCTGTCGCTGGACTACATCAAGACCGCGCGCGCCAAAGGCTTGGTCGAGCGCAAGGTCATCATCGGGCACGCCTTCCGCAATGCGCTCATCCCGGTGGTCACGATCCTCGGCCTGGAATTCGGCTTTTTGCTCAGTGGCGTGGTTGTGGTCGAGACGGTGTTCAGCTGGCCCGGCGTGGGGCGTCAGGTATTTAACGCCATCAACCAGCGCGATATCCCGGTGGTGCAGGCGGCGGTGGTGCTGTTTTCGTTTATGTTTGTGCTGCTCAATCTCATTGTCGATTTGCTTTATGCCGTGCTCGACCCGCGTGTGCGTCTGGAATAATGACCATGAGCCCGCCCCCCACGCTCCCCGCCGAAAACCCCAAACGCTCTGCGCTGTTGACTGTCGCCTCGGCTGGCTTGCAAGAAGAGTCGGTTGGCTTTGCGGCGCGGGCCTGGACGAGCCTGCTGCGAGCGCGCTGGCCCCTGCTGGCGCTGGCGATTTTGGCGCTGACCACATTGATGGCGCTGGTTGGTCCCCAGGTCGCCCCCAAAGACCCCAATCGCCAAGAACTCATCATGCGGCTGAAGCCTCCCATGACGCGCGATGCCGATGGCAGCATCCAGTTTTTGCTGGGCAGCGACGCGTTGGGGCGCGATGTGCTTTCGCGGTTGATTTATGGCGCGCGCGTTTCGATTTTGGTGGGCATCACGGCAGTGACGATGGGCGGCGTGGCCGGCTCGCTGCTGGGCTTGACCGCTGGCTATTTGGGCGGACGCATTGATGATGTCATCATGCGCCTGGCCGATATTCAGTTGGCTTTTCCGTTCATCTTGCTGGCTATCATGGCGCTGGTCGTGCTGGAGCGCGGCGTTTTAAGCCTGGTGCTGGTGCTGGGCATCGGACAATGGGTGACCTATGCGCGCATTGCCCGCGGCGAGACAATTTCCCAACGCGAAAAAGAATATGTCGAGGCGGCGCGGGCGCTGGGCATGAGTCGCGCGCGCATCATGCTGCGCAGCATTTTGCCCAATATCCTGGCGCCGCTCATTGTCATCGCCTCGTTCAATGTCGCCAGCGTCATCCTGGCAGAAGCGGCCCTGTCTTTCCTGGGGCTGGGCGTGCCCCCCAATGTGCCCACCTGGGGCGGCATGCTGGCCGAAAGCCGCGACCAACTGCTGGGCGGCAAGTGGTGGCTGGCAGTGTATCCTGGGCTGGCGATTATGTTGACTGTGCTGTCGCTGAATATCCTGGGCGACTGGCTGCGCGACTTCCTCGACCCCAGACTGCGCGGGACTGTATAGATGAACAGGGGAGTGCGAAAATGAGCGAAGTGTTTGTAGGCATCCAAATCGGCGCGATCAGCTTCATCGACGAGGGTGTCGAACAAGTGCTGGATATCTTGCAAGAGACGGCTGGCGTCAACGCGCTTTTGATATCGGCGCTCAGCTGGAGCATCGGCAATGCCGGGCGGGCAGCTTTTGGCTTCCCCGACCACGGCGTGCAAGCAGCGGACAACCTGCGGGGCGGCGGCTTTTTTCAGCCCGACCGGCGCTATTACAAAAATACGCATCTGGATCAATTTGCCGCTCCTGACGAGCTGTATGCGGGCTTCGACACCTTGGCTGATGTCATCCCGGCCGCGCGCCGACGTGGCATGGCGGTCTATACCTATTATTGCGAAACGTCCAGCTCGGCTATCCGCTCGATCTGGCAACCCGGCTTCCAGCACTTCCTCGACCGCGACCACCTGGGGCGCATGGCGACGCGGCCCTCGCTGCTGAACCCGGAATACCAGGCATTTTGGCATTCGGTCTTCGCCGACTGGCTGAACAACCACGACCTGCGCGGCATCATGTGGGGCATCGAGCGCCAAAGCCCGCTGATGGACATTTTTCGCGGCGACAGCTCCACTGGTTTTGACCGTTATTATGTGGCCGAGGCTCGTTCGCGCGGTATTGATGTTGAACGGGCGCTGGCGGGGTATCGCGCTATTGACGACTTGCTGCGGCGCGCGCGGGCAGGAGAACGCCCCAAAGACGGCATCTTCGTGCTGTTGCTGCGCCAGCTGCTGCTGCATCCCGAAGTGCTGATGTGGGAGAAGCTGTGGCTGGATTCTCACCATGCTTTTTATCGCGAGCTGGCGGGGTTGGTCAAGTTTTACGACCCGGCGCATGAATTCGGCTTGGGCATCTGGCAGGTCATCAACACCTATAACCCCTATCTGCGCGCGCAATATGACCAAAGCGCCTATGCGCCCTATGCCGACTGGTTCAAGCCTGTGCTCTATCACACGCCGGCCGGGGCGCGCTTTGCCGATTTCGCGGCTGCGTGGCAGGCTGGCGTGCTGGCCGATGCCTCGCCCGATGCCGCCTATGACGGGCTGGCCAGGCTGCTGGGCTTGGACAACTTCGCCGCCCGGCGCGAAGAGGCTGCGTTGGCTGGTTTCAAGCCGGACTATGTCAAGGAATGGACTGCGCGCTTGATTGCAGAGACAGGCAAGCCGGTCTATCCGGGCATCGGCGTGGGCGTGGGGCATCATGGCACGAGCAAAGCAATCACCCCGCAAGAGGTCAGCGAAGGCGTGCAGGCGGGTTTGGATGGCGGCGCGAGCGGCGTGATGATCTCCCGCAATTATTCAGAAGCCGAACTGCGCAATTTGCGGGCTGTCGGCGCTGCCCTGCGCGAACGCGGGTTGTTGTAGTTCCAGCTAGCTCCACAGCCGGTCCTGCGATGTTGGCTCGTTCCAGGCGTCAGTCGGCGCGAAGTAGCCGGCGTCTTTGCCCGGGCGCTTGTCCATGCGCTCGCGGATGGCCGCTTCGTTCAGCTCGCCAAAGCCCAGACCGGGCGCTTCGGGCACGGGCGCATAGCCATCCACCACCAGCGGTTTTTCGATGCCATCGATGAGGTCTTCCCACCAGGGCAAATCTACCGAGTGATGCTCCAGCACATAGAAGTTTTCGGTGGCGGCGGCGCAATGCACATTGGCCAGGAAGGAAATGGGCGAGCCGGCGAAGTGCATGGCCATCGCCACGCCATGGTCTTGCGCAAGATCGCCGATTTTCTTGGTCTCCATGATGCCGCCCGATGTAGCCAGGTCGGGATGAATCACCGATAGCGCGCCGGCTTGCAGCAGCGGCAGAAAGCCTTCTTTCAAATAGATGTCTTCGCCCGTGCACAGCGGCGTGCGCAGGCTCGCTTTTAGCTGTCGATATTGCTCGGTCAATTGCCAGGGCAGCATGTCTTCTAGCCAGGCCAGCGAGAAGGGGTCGAGCGCCTGCCCCAGCCGAATGCAAGACTCCAGCGTGATATGCCCGAAGTGGTCGGCCGCCAGCGGGATTTCATAGCCGATGACATCGCGCACCTGCCGCACATAGTCGACCAAGAAGTCGATGCCGCGCTGCGTGATCTGGATGCCTTTGAACGGGTGCATGACGCCGGGCAGACCGTGCATGTGCGGGGCAGCCGAAAGCGTCCCTGGCCTGTCACGCAGCAAGTCGATGCCCAGGTCCATCTTGAGGAACTTAAAGCCGGCATCCATGCGCCGCCGCAGCCGTTCGCCCATTTGCCGCCCGTCGGGCACTGTGTCGGTATCGCAATAAATCAACACTTTGTCGCGGAATTTCCCGCCGGCCAGCTGATAGGCCGGCACGCCATAGGCTTTGCCCGCCAGATCGAAGAGCGCCATCTCGATGCCGCAGACGCCGCCGCCTTGCCGCCCGTGAAAGCCAAATTGTTTGATTTTGCGGAAAAGCTTGTCGATGTTGCAGGGATTTTCGCCCAGCAAGCGCGATTTCAACAGCAGGGCATAGGCCGCGCTGGC
>JAJDZQ010000155.1 GCA_022824565.1 Anaerolineae bacterium
GGGGAGGGGTCGCTTTAGCTGGCGGCTTTTGCCACGAGGGCGTCAAATAGCGCCTGCTGGCTGCGGTCTTGCGCCGAGGTGACTTCTGGGTGCCACTGCACAGCCAAGAGCCAGGCATGTCCCGGCATTTCCAGCGCCTCGATGATGCCGTCGCTGGCGCGGCACACCACCCGCAGCCCCGCCCCGACATCTTTTACCGCCTGATGATGCCCAGAAGCCGTGCGCAGGGCTGTCGTGCCCATCACCTTTGCCAACAAGCTGTCTGGCTCGATTCGCAAGTCTTGCATCGCCCAAAAGTTGCTGCTGCTGCGGTGAATATCTTGGTCGTGGATATCGGGGATATGTTCATGCAAGGTGCCGCCCCTAACCACATTCAAGGTCTGCAAGCCGCGGCAGATGCACAGCAGCGGTAGTTGTCCTTCGTCAAGCAAGCGCCGGACCAAAGTCAACTCGCTGTGGTCGCGTTCGCGGTCGGCTGGCAGCAGCGCTGGATTGGAGCGGTCGCCGCCATATTCGATCGGGTCGATATCTGTGCCGCCCGTGACGATGAGGCCATCCAGCAGCGGCAAGACAGACTCCCAGTCGCTGACGGCAGCCGGAACGATCAACGGGATGCCGCCCGCCCGCAGCACCGCATCGACATAGGGCACGGGCACGCTGAAGTAGCCGTCATAATAGGGCGCTTTCACATAGCCTTCACTGCGTCCGCCGCTGGTGATGCCGATGACTGGTTTCTGCATGTGCCTGGTCTGCCTGCTGCGCTCGGATGAATGTCAGCTACTATAAACGATGCGCATAGGCGGCGGCAACCCCCTCGGCTCCTTCGACAGGTCAGGGGGAGGCAAATTACGCGCGGATTCTGTCATCATGTCGTGAGACAGCTCCCGAAACTCCCCTCTCCGACTCGTCGGGGAGGGGCCGGGGGTGGGGTTGTAGCGACTGGGAGGGGGTTGGGGGGCGGGGTTGTAGCGGCGGAGAAATTGTTCAGGCAACTTGGCGGCAAGATATTCGCGCGCATCAGCTACAATGAACGGGCCAGCCAACGCAGCAGACCACCAGAGAGGTTGCCTTGATGATCCAGCGTCTCCGCTTCTATGTTATGTATGCCCTGCGCAATATCCGGCGCGGCGGACGCTGGACGTCCCTGGCTGTCTTGTGCATCACGGCGGGGGTGGCGACAGTCGTGGCGCTGCGCTCGCTGGGATTGGCTGTCGGCGACACGTTGACCAACAATGTGCGCATCGAGATCAAAGGCGACTTGCTCATCCGCAACGACAGCATATTTGGCGGCTTCGGCGACAATGACCCCAATGCCTTCTCGCCGGCCGAGCTGGAGACACTCTTGGCTTGGGCAGAGGGGGCGGGCGCGCAGACCACAGCCTATATGAGCGGGCGCAATATGCAGCTGACGCCGCTGGACGCAAGCCAGTTTGGACGCCCCAGCTTCATTGGCAGCAACTTCATCGACCCGCAGACGTATCCGCCTACGCACACCATCCGCGCGCTGGACCCGCCCGATGCGCCGCTGGCGACGCTCTTCACGGGCGGCAACGATGTGGTCATCAGCGACAACCTGGCTTCATCAAGCGATATCTCCGTTGGCGATTCTGTGCGCGTCAGTGGCACAGAAGAGGTCTTCACGGTGCGCGGCATCGTCTCTGTCGCCGAAGAAAGCAGCGTGACCAACTTCCTCAATGCGTTTTTTGGCTTTGCCTACTTCGATCTCGCGAATGCCCGGCTTGCCATCAACGCTGAATTCGCGCCCAATCGCATTGGCGTTCTCTTCCCTGGCGGAGTCAGCGACGAGCAGCTGGCCGCCTACGGAGCAGAAATCGATGCGCTGTTGCCGGGTGTGCAAACGACCGTAATTGCCGATTTTCTGGAACGCTACGAGGTTATCTCGCAATACCTTGGCGACTTTGTGGTGGTGATGGGCTTGGGCGCGCTGCTGATTGGCGGCGTCGGCATCATGAATACCATGCTGGTGCTGGTGAGGCGGCGCACAGCGGAGATCGCGGCGGTCAAGACTTTCGGTTTGCAGGGGCGACAAGTCGCGGCGCTCTTTTTGACCGAGGGTTTGCTGCTGGGCGCGCTGGGCAGTCTGCTGGGCATGCTGGTGGGCATCGGTTTAAGCGTCATCGTGAACCAATATGGGTCGGTCGCGCTGCGCCAGCCGTTGATTTGGCAAGTTTACCCCGAAGCGTTGGTATTTGGTTTTGTGCTGGGCATGGTCGTAACGGCGATATTCGGCGTGGCGCCGGTATTGACGGCTGTGCAAGTCCGCCCCAGCATCATTCTGCGCCCCAACGAAAATCACCTGGTTACGTTGGGAATCCTGCAATCTGTCGCGCTGCTGGTCTTTGTCATCATCAGCCTGGGCTTGGTCACCGGGCATATCGTTCGCCCGTCATTTGAGCTGACCAGCGAGCGTATGGCAGAACGCGCCGAATCGCCAGCCAGCGAAGCCGAATTTGCCGGGGCGCGCCGCTTCGGTTCTGGCGCAAGGTCCCAGCCGCCAGCAGAATCGTTGCCTTCGCCGTATCTGGTGGGCGTGGTGGGCGTCAGCGCCGTGTTCGTCATCTTCGCTGTGATGATCGGCCTGCTCTGGCTGATCGTCTTTATTATCGGCAAGCTGCCGACCCTGGGCGTCGTGACGGCTCGGCTGGCTTTGCGCAACTTGTCGACCAACCGCCTGCGCACAGCCGTCACCCTGTTGGCGCTCAGCGCAGGCATGATGGCGCTCAGCAGCATTGCCTTCGTCGGCGAGGGCACGCGCGAGTTGCTGAACTTGCAGCTGAGCCGCAGCTTCGGCGGCAATGTGCTGGTTTTCGCTTTTCCGGGCTTGCCACAGAGTCTGGTTTCCAACGGCATCAACAATGCCTTGGCCGATGTGCCGGTCGATTTTCGTACCACGATCGAGTTTTATGAAGCCGAGCCGCGCACGCTCAACGGCGAGCAGATCAGCGACACTAGCCCAGTGGAAGTCACCGCCTGGGATTCGGACAAACCCGATATCTACACGGGCCAGCCGGCTGTGCGCTCTGGGCGCATGTTGACGCAAGCCGATCGTGGCGCGCCGCTGCTTGTGCTGCCAGCAGAAAGCGCCGACCAACTGGGCATCCAGGTCGGCGACCGCGTCAGGCTGGATTTGGCTGGCGACCGCGAACTGGAAGTAGTCGGCATCATTGTGGCGGCGGATGGCTTTGGCTTTGGTGGCGAAAGCGGCTTGATCCCGCCCGATGTGCTGCCAGCAAACGCATCGCCCTCGTTTGCGTTGTACAGCTTCCAGATCCCCAGCGAGGCTTTGAACGAGGCGCTGGCTGAGCTGTCGGCGTTGATCTTTGCGCTGGCGGTCGATGTGCAATTCATAGACGGGCTGATCGGCCGGCTCATCGACCAGTTCGCCGCCATCCCGACCATCGTGGGCATTCTTTCGCTGTTTGCGGCCGCAGTGATCATGGCGAACACAGTTGCGCTTTCCACACTGGAACGTCGCCGGCAGATCGGCATATTAAAAGCCATCGGCCTGAAGTCGCGGCGCGTGCTTTCGGTGATGTTCATCGAATCGAGCCTGATCGGCTTGCTCAGCGCGGCTATCGGCATCGGCTTGAGCGCGGCGGTCATCACCGGCTTGGGAGCGTCTGGCGGCATCGTTATCCCGCTGCCCAGCGATGCGCAGTTGGTCGCGGCTGGGCTGTTGGTCGCGGCGGTGCTGATCGGCTGGACAGCGACATTTCTCAGCGCGCGCGTCGCCCTCAAGGAGCGGGTGATGAATGTGCTGCGCTATGACTGAGCGCGGCGGCAGTCGTTGTCATTGGCACCAAGTTATGCTATATTGTTCGGAAGCAACATTCGGTTTTCGTTCTCAACGCAGACTCGCCGCAGGAGTAGTCTCATGGTAAAGCAATCACGAGGCAAAGAAGGACAAGGCCTGGTCGAATACGCATTGATTCTGGTGCTGGTTGCCGTAGTCGTCATCGTCATTCTGTTGCTTCTGGGTCCATCCATTTCCAACATCTTCACTGAATTTGTCGATTCGATCAACGGCACTGCTGCGGTCACCCCTACCGTCACCATGACGCCGAGTTCGTAATTGTGTCGCAAGGCTCTTCGATGATCCTGCAAAGTCTCTCTAACGCCATTGGCATTAGCGGCGAAGAAGATGAAGTCCGCCAGTTGCTGATTGAAGCTGTCCGCGATCACGCCGATGACATGCTGGTCGATGCGCTGGGCAATCTGATCGTTTTTCAGCGCGGCACAAGCCATCCCGATCACACGGTTATGATCGCCGCGCACATGGACGAAGTCGGCTTGATGGTCACGGCTGTCGATAGCAATGGTTTGCTGCAATTCACCAACGTCGGCGGCATTGATGCGCGCATCTTGCCCGGTTTGCGCGTCAAAGTGGGCGCAGACCGCAAAAATGGCGTCGTCTTGTGGAAGCCTATCCACATGTGGCGCGACATGAAAACTGTCGAGATGGACAGCCTGCGCATCGATATCGGCGCGACAGACAAAAATGCCGTCAAGCCTGGCGAGCGCATCGCTTTTGCTGCCGAGTTCAAAAAGCTGAGCGATACCGTCGTGCGCGGCAAGGCGCTGGACGACCGTGTCGGTTGTTCGTTGCTGGTGGATATCCTGGCCGGCGGACCCTATCCGGTGACTGTGGTGGCAGCCTTCACCGTGCAAGAAGAGATCGGGCTGCGCGGCGCGACTGTGGCAGCGCGGCGCATCAACCCTGACGCGGCTATCGTGCTGGAAGGCACCCCCGCATTTGATGTGCCCGACCCCACGCGTGAAGTTGACGCAGGCGACCTGCCAACCAATCCAGCCACACGCATGGGCGCTGGCGCAGTGCTGACCCTGGTCGACGCCAGCATGATCGCCGACCCGCGCGTCATCCGTTTTCTGCAAGAGACTGCCGATGACCAGGGCATAGCCTATCAGCTGAAGACAGTTGGCGGCGGCGGCACAGACGGTGGCGCGATCCACACAGCGCAGACCGGTGTTCCCACCATGATCCTGTCTGCGCCCTGCCGCTATATCCACTCGCCCAGCGCCCTGCTGGACCTAAACGACTATGATTGTGTGCTGCGGCTCTCGCAAGCGGTGCTGCGACGCATTGACGCGGCTACATTTCGGCGCGACTAACCAGGCAGCAGTAGCTCTTGACCGACTCGCAACTGGTCGGGGTTGGTCAGGTTGTTGAGCTCGATGATGGCATTGACATCGGCGCGGTAACGCAGCGAGATGCTTTCCAACGTTTCGCCAGCCGAAACCACATGAAAGGGCGGTCCCGAGTCTGGCAAGAGCGGCTGCGGGATAGACGTCACCGTCGGCGGCATGGTCGGCTCTGGCGAAGGTTCGACGGTCGGCGTCACGACTACGCAGTCTGGTATGCGCAGCAACTGCCCCAACGACAGCACATCTACATTGTCCAGGTCGTTCAATTCCGCCACTTCGTCTATGGTTGTTTCCCAGTTGAGCGACAAGCGGAAGATGCTATCGCCGCCTTGCACTGTATGGACGCAGGGGCTTTCTGGATCGAGCTCTTCTGGCACAACCTGCGTGGGCAAGTTGGTGGCCAAGGGCGTTGAAATCAGCGATGGTGTGGTCAATGTGGTGACGACCACGCCCGTCGCCGGTATGACGGTCGGTTGCTCGACTTGGCCCGGCACCGTCTCGGGCGTGATATAGGGTTGGCGCGTCTCTAGTCCCGCTCCATCCTCGCCGATTACAATAATGCCTTGCAGGCTGGTCGGTGTCACATCGCTGACCACCACAGCGCTGTCGACCTGCTGGAAAGTCTCTTCAGCCTGTCGATAACAGCCGGCCAACAGCAACACACACAGCAGCAAGGGGACGAGCAGTCTCGGCTTCATGCGGACAGAACCCTCTCGCCTACAATTTCGCTCAGAGCATTATAGGACAGGCGCAACAAACGCGATAGCCAGCCAGGCGCGTATTTGCCCATCACTTGCTATGCGCCAGGATTTTGACCTGTCGTTGGCGGGGCTTGGCGTTGAGTTGGCGGCAGCAGCAACCAGTTCGTCTCCAGTATCGCAGCGGATTCATGGATGATGTTGGTGTCGCGCAGCGCCGCTTCTGGGATGCGTTCCAGCACCTGGGCGCTGTCGCTTGCGCTGTCATAGGCCACGATAATCACGCGATCATAGTCGATTGTTTCGTACGGGCTGAGCGAAGATACGATGCCCGCTTCGGTCAGCGTCAGGCTTCCCATCGACGGGTACTTCTCTGCGTGATCGTGCAGCAGCGCATCGGCTCGAAAGTCGCGGATGCCATAGCGCAGCGCAAACAGCTGCGGAAAGCGCACATCGCCCGGGTGCAGCGCCAGTTCACTCTGCGGGTCGGCATCGCTGACGAGCAACAGATAGGGGCGGGCTTGCGGCGCGAAGGCTGGTATCGCCTCGCCGATGGCGGCGACCACACGGCTGCTGGCTTCGTCCTCCCCCCGCAAGATCGCCTGCTGCTCGTAAAGGAATGATATGCCAGGTGCCAACGTACAGGTCAGAAAGCCGATTGCCAGCGCGCCACCAAGCCGCCGATGCCGCGCATGTAGCCAGGCGAGGGCGCACAAAATCAGCATGGCGCTGCCCACAGACGAGGCGTAAAGCAGTCGCTCATGATCGCGGAAGACCCAGTGCGTCGGCGCAGTGCCAGCGATATTCAAGAGCGTCAACAACAAGCCAAATACCGCCAGCCAGCCCGGCGTCCAGGCAAGCGCATCGCCGTTGGCGCGTGGCGCAAACCACAAACTGCCGCCGAAGATCCCCAGCACCCCCAGCGCCAGCAGAATCAACAGCCAAAGCTGGCTCAGCGCGGCCGCAGCGCCCAGCCGACCCACATAGTCCAGCGGGCTGAACAGCAAAACCAGCGCGTCGGCGAATTGCCGCAGGATATGCTCGGGGCGTAGCACGAGATTGGAGTTGCCGCCCGGGAAGAGAATCAGCAGCAGATAAATGTACAGGCCAGCGAAAGCCACATGCAGCGCCGCATCGCGCACAATCAGCCAGACATATCGCCGCGAAGCGCTGAATACGCCCAATCGGCGGTCTTCGATATAGGCGATCAGCGGCTGCAGCAGAAAGAAGAAGATCGATTGCTCATAGATCATCAGCGCTGCGCCAAAGCAGGCGACATTCAGGCTGTGCCATGCCAACTGTTGCCGCTTGCCGCGCACAAAACGGAGGTACGACCACAACGCCAGCAGCGCCAGCAGCAGCGCCGCCTTGCGATGGGTGCCGGTGGCGAACCCCAGTGTGGATGGCGTCTGCAGCGGATCGAAGACGAATAGCAGGCTGATGCCCAGCGCCAGCCAGCGCCGCTCTCCCCTTTGCAGCGCATCCACCAGCAGAAAGACCGCCAAGCCAACTGCGAAGTGCGCCAGCAGCGCCAGCGCATACCACAGCTCATAGCGGCCGGGCGCCAGCGCATGCAGCGGGGCAGAAAAGAGCGCGCCCAGCAAGTGCCGCTGCCAGTGCTCGCTCACCAGCCAGTTCATCCCGCCGATGAGGCCCTCAAAATGATAATGGTAGTGATAGGCGAGCACATCGCCATAAAAGCCCAGCGCGAAGCCCCGGGCCGCCAGCGCGGCAAAAGCGGCGCCATACACAAGGCTCAGGGCGATCCAGGGATTCCCACCAGCTCCCAGCGTCCGCGCGAATCGACTGGCCACAGCTGGTATCAGCGCTGTCTGCAGCCGAGCAAGCCGCTAGCCAACTTGTGGCAGCTCGGCCATGGCGCGGTCGATGGCTGCTTGCGGATATTCATAATTGCTCAGCTGCCCGCCCAGGTAGGCATCGTAGGCGCTCATATCAAAATGCCCATGCCCGCACAGATTGAACAGGATGACCCGTTCTTCGCCAGCTTCTTTGGCAGCCTGCGCCTCGCGGATTGCCCCGGCGATTCCATGCGCAGCTTCTGGCGCGGCGATGATGCCCTCGGCTTTGGCAAAGGTGATGGCGGCAGCAAATGTTTCCATCTGCGGGATGGCGCGCATGTCGATGAGATCTTGATCCCACAGCTCGCAGATGATGGACGCCATGCCGTGATAGCGCAAGCCACCGGCATGCAAGGGCGGCGGCACGAAGCTGTGTCCCAAGGTATACATTTTCACCAGGGGCGTCATGCCGATCGTGTCGCCGAAGTCGTAGGCATATTGACCGCGAGTGAGACTGGGGCAGGCGGCTGGCTCGACCCCCAGCAAGCGCGTCGTCTTGCCCGCTGTGAGGTTTTGATGCAAGAAGGGCAGGGCGATGCCAGCGAAATTGCTGCCGCCGCCCGTGGGACCCACCACTACATCGGGATACGCGCCGGCCAGTTCCATCTGCTGCAAGGCTTCTTGCCCGATGATAGTCTGGTGCATCAGCACATGATTGAGCACGCTGCCCAAGGCATATTTGTATTTGCCCTCGCTGGTGGCGGCCGCTTCCACCGCCTCGCTGATGGCGATTCCCAGCGAACCGCTGCTTTCGGCATTTTGCTCGAGGATTGCGCGCCCGGCATTGGTGGCAGCGCTGGGGCTGGCGGTTACGCTCGCGCCGAAACTCTGCATGATGGCGCGTCTATACGGCTTCTGCTCGTAGCTGATGCGCACCATATAGACGATGCATTCCATGTCGAAGAAGCTGCAAGCCTGCGCCAAAGCCGTGCCCCATTGCCCGGCGCCCGTCTCGGTGGTCAGGCCCGCAATGCCTTCCTGCTTGTTGTACCAAGCTTGCGCCGTGGCGGTGTTGAGCTTGTGGCTGCCCGATGGCGATACGCCTTCGTATTTGTAATAGATATGCGCCGGCGTATCCAGCGCTTTTTCCAACCTGCGCGCGCGCAGCAAAGGCGTCGGACGCCACAACTTATAGATCTCGCGCACTTCTTCGGGGATTGCAATGTAGCGCTCCTGGCTGACCTCTTGCAAGATCAACCCCATGGGGAAGAGCGGCGCAAGGTCGTCTGGTCCGACTGGCTGATGTGTGCCCGGATGCAGCACGGGCGGTAGCGGACGCGGCAGGTCTGCCTGGATGTTGTACCAGTGCGTGGGGATGGCGCTCTGGGGCAGGTCGAATCGAATCGTCTCGGTCATGAGGCATTTCTCCGTGCCTGGCTAATGCGAGGGATTATGCCTGCTCGCCCACGCTGGCGCAACTGGCTGGTGGAAATCGTCCCCCCCCATCCCCCGGCCCCTTGCCCCCAAAATGAGGGAAGGGGAGCAAATGCCCAAAGAACCTAGAGACCGTAGGGGCGAGGCGCCGACTCGCCCGCAGCCACCAGCCTCCAAAATGAGGGAAGGGGAGCAAATGCCCGAATAACCTAGGCATCGTAGGGGCGAGGCACCGACTCGCCCGCAGCCACCAGCTAGTTCTTGCTAATCGCCGGCGACTGCGCCAACGAAATATTTTCCGTAAGCATCATCAACGTGGATACCCGTGTATCCAGCGCTTGCGCAATGCCGATCATCGCCCGCAGCGAAGGAGACTTCAAGCCGCGCTCGATTTCGCTGATATAGGTACGGTGCAACCCCGAGCGAAACCCCAATTCCTCCTGCGACAAACCGAGCTCCCGCCGCTGCTTGCGCACGACTTCGCCAAAGATGCTTTCGAATGGACGCATAGCACAATTGTCCGACTCCAGCGTCAATTCTCTACAGACTATTGACTGAAGTAAAAATGTAGACTATAGTGTGCAAATTGCGTGACCGCGCATGCCATGTGGCCATTCATTCAGCCGCACCTCGGGAGGCAGAAAAATGAAGAAAATGCAGATCCGCACGAAGCTGCTTTTCTCCCTAATGCTTATAGTCTTTTCAGGACTAATTCCCTTAAGCGCGCAGGACGGGGGGGGGGGGGGGTGAACTGACGCTGTCCTGGAGCGCCGCAAACCCCAGCGAAACCGGTCTGCAAGTTTGGTATGGCGTGTCTATTGTGCTCCCAGACCAAACAATCCGGGATTATAAAACTAAGGCGACCCGCTTTACGTTTACCGGGCTGACTGTGGGCACATCCTACCAATGGTTGATTTATGTCTTCAGTTGCACCAAAGGTGAAGCTGAGTTCTTTACCGATGGCGATCCGGGCACGCCAAACTGCGTGGCGTCATTACAACAGGGTCCTAGTGGCACTGACGTCGCGACCATCCCGCAGCCAACCCCAACGCCAACGCCAACCCCAACGCCAACCCCGACGCAAGCTCCAGGCGGCACCCTCACTGGCGATGGGGAACTGACGGTGGCCTGGAACGCCGGAGACCCCAGCGAAACCGGGCTGCAAGTTTGGTATGGCGTAGCTGTGCTAGATGAGCAAGGTAATTGGCATGATTATAAAACTCAGGCGACCAGCTTTACATTTACCGGGCTGACTGTGGGCACATCCTACGAATGGATTGTTGATTACTTCAGTTGCACCGGCACCGAAGTTTCGGGCTATAACGATGGAGATATGGGCTCGCCAAGCTGCGCGGAAGTTGATACCAACTCACAGGTATTTGGCATGGACACCGCGACCAGGTCGTCGTCAACAGGTTCGCCAGGTACGCCATCGTCAGGATCAGGAGACAGCGGCGCCTCCATCACCATCTCTTGGGACCGCGCGGTGGATCCTGAAGGCGGCAAAATTTGGTATATGGTGACATACGCGAGTGGCAGCGAAATTACCGACAAGCAGTCCATTACCATCAGCGGCTTGGTAGCTGGCACAGAATACAGGTGGGATGTGGTTTCCTATTCCTGCATGCCGGGTGATCAGGTGGTGAGTGGATGTTCGCAGTTGAGCGATGGCCCGCACGCGTCGGGCATGGCGACTACAGGCAGAGCTCCGGCTACAGCAGGCGGCAATGGCGGCAGCAGTGGCGGCGATGGTGTCAGCAGTGGCGGCGATGGTGGCAGCAGTGGCGGCGATCGCGGCAGCAGTGGCGATTCCAGCGCAGCGTCCCAGCCGTCGTCTACCGAACGATATCATGACCACAATGTGCTTGTCACTTGCCCGGCCTTTGGCGCGTGTGCCCCGCACAACCAGGCGCTGACGAACTCGATGGTGGGCCACATGGACATCATCGAACAAGGCATTTTGTCGACGACCAATGTCTGGGGCACAGTCCCGGCGGGTACGCGCGTCTGCTTCATCGGGAAAACTGGCGGCGGCGTCATGTTCAAGGATTCGTCAATCACGCCGCATCCGATCTATTGGCTGACGCCCTATATGCTAGGCAGCGACACCTGCGTGGACATCCCGGGCGAGGGCACCGTGGCCTTGGTCAGTGGGGGAGGCATATACTTGGCTTCTGCGCCACAGCCAGAATCGCCTGCGCCCGCTTCGCCACCCGTGTCACCGCCGTCGTCGCCAATCTGCCAAGTCAAGCTTGGACACACGCTTTACCTGCGCGCCGCGCCCAACGGGCAGAAAATCGGATTGGTCTGGATGAATTCAGAGGTGCCGGTCTTCGCTGTGGACGGACAATGGTATCAGGTGGAATTTGAAGGGCAGACTGGCTTCATCAGCCGCTACCACAGCCGGCTGCTTTCTGGCAGCTGCTAGGCGCTTGCTGGCAGCGCGGTTTCGCCCATCCCCGGTCCCTTCCCCGTATCAACACTGAGGACAGGGCAGGTTTCCAAGGGAGCGCATGTGAGGGTCTACCCCACCCCCCAACCCCCTCCCCGATGCATCAGGGAGGGGGAGCGCATGCAGAGAATATGAAATCTGATGCTCAATTTCTTGCAGATTAGCATTAAACGCACAGGATTCTCGACGAGGCACCCTTCCCTAGTTCACTGGGGAAGGGCCGGGGATGGGGTAGAAAAAACTGTTCTCAGCTCATTTTTTAGGAAGGGACCGGGGATGGGGTTGCATGTATTCGGTCCTTCGCCTGCTCAATAAAGCGGCGGAAGCGCGGCTCCATTTCTGGCCGCGTGAACCAGCCCGACCGGTTAGCCATGGGGCGGGCGCTGGCGGCCAATTCAAATAGCGGCAAATCAGTCAATGTCCAGCCTGCGGCTTGCTGATAGGCGCGCAGAAATTCGTCGGCGGCCTCGGGCAAGCCATCAAGGCAATAGCACATGCGCGTATAGGCGACATCGGCGGCCGGCTGCCCATAACCCGCCTCTTCCCAGTCGACCACCGCCGAGATCGCGCTTCCCTGCCACAGGATATTGCCCGACCAGTAGTCGGTGTGGGCGAAGCGCGATTCTCTGGGCTGCCAGCGCCCCCAATGCGCATTGACCAGCTGCCAGACCATTTCGCCGTCGGGGTCGCGGCGCATATAGGCGGGGATTTCGCCAGATTTGATAAACCAGGCCACCTCGATATTGTCGTTCATCAGGTAGGGTTTGTCGGCTTCTGTGAAGGGCAGTTGATGGATTCTCGCCAGCATCCGCGCTGTATCGGCGGCTCGTTCTCCCCACAGCGGCGCTTGTGTCGACGGATCAATTGGCGCGCCGGGCACATACTCGGTGACGATGCCTGGCAAGCCCAGCAGCTCGCCCGTGTCATCCAGCAGCAGTGGTTTGGGAGCGGGGATTCCCTGCCGCTGCAGCATGCCCAGCGCGTGAAATTCGCAGGCCTGCTTGCTGTGGCCTGCTGCGTAGTTTTCGGGGTTATAGCGACGCAGCACGATCTTGCGCGCTTCGCCGCCGAGCAGCTCAACCAGATGCGTGAAGTTTGAATAACTGCCCGGCAGCGCAGAAACGCGCCAGTCGCCAACCAGCCCCAGCGCATCCAATGTCGCTCGGATGGCGGGTTGCGTGGGCAGGTTTTCTCCAGCGCTCATCGCAGTCGGATTTTCCAGGTTGCCGCCAGGTTGTTGTCAAAATGCAGCGCGTCTGCTTGGATGGTCAGCCCGTCCCTTGTTTGCGTCCACCGCACCGGCTGGTCCGAGCCGAGCAGCGAGACCTGCTCAATGCCCACGCCATTGCGCAGCGCGGCGAAAGTAACCGCCCCCCGCGGGATGCCCAAGGTCATGGCATAGATCGTCCGGCCATCTTTCGATTGCGTGTAGCGGCGGTCGCTGGCATCGCAGTTTTCATATTCCCAGAACTTGTGTCCGCGCCGCTCGACGATTAGTTTGGAGTCATCGCCTTCCGCATGGGTTGTCCAGGGCACAGTCTCATAAATCGCCTCGCCATAGTTGCGCAGCCAGTCGCCCAGCTGCAATAGGGGCTCGCGTTGTCCCGGCGGAATCTTGCCATCGGGAGTCGGCGAAAGCGACAGCATCATGGTGCCGCCGCGCGCTGTGCAGTCGACTAGCTTGCACAAAAGCGTATGTGCCTTGTGATAGCGCTGCCCCTCGACCCAGCCCCAGCTTTGATCGCCGATGCGCATATCGTCATTCCACGCTCGCTGGTAGCGGGCAGGACGATCGCGCCCCGACTCAAAATTGATGACGCCAAAGTCGGGATGGAAGTTGTATTGCATGCTGACAGGCAGCTTGTTGAGCACGAGCACCTCTTTGCCCCAAGCCCGCGCGCGATTGAGGTAATGCGCCAGCATCTCCAACGCTGTTTCTTCATAGCCTTCGTCGCGGAATTTGCCGCCATCGAACCACATCATATCGGGCTGGTATTTGTCGATCACCTCACGGACTTTCGCTCGCCATTGGGCGAAGAATTCGTCAAATTGGCTGGTCTGCTGCACCCAGTAGAAATCGGCATATTCGGGATCGAAGAGATCCCAGCCTTCTTCCAGTCCACGCTGCACCGCCGCTTCGTCAAATGTCTGGCTCCACTGCGTCCAGCCAGGCAGAAACCAGTTGAAGCCGCGAATGATGTGAAAAGGCGCGACCAAGCGCAAGCCCTTTTGCCGCAAAGCCGCCGCCAACTCGCCATACAGGTCGCGCTGCGGTCCCATCGCCCCGACATGCCAGCGGTAGACATCGCTAGCCCACAAGCCAAAGCCATCGTGATGCGCCAATGAAAAGCCGGCATAACGCGCGCCCGACGCGGCGAACAAGTCTGCCCAGTCATCGGCATCGTAGTGCTTGGCTGTGAAGCCAGCGATAAAATCCTTGTAGCCGAAATGGGCGGGATTGCCGAAGCGCTCGCTGTGTTGCTGGTGAATTTCGTGCTCGGGGTCATACATCCACTTGCCATACCATTCATTGCCGAAGCCCGGCACGGCGTAGATGCCCCAATGCGCATACAAGCCGAATTTGCTGTCGTTGAACCAGGCGGGCACCTCGTGCGTAATCAGCGAATCCCAAGTGGCCTCATACACTCTGCTCATATCATTTCTCCTGCTTTGGAAGGGGAGGATTGTGGCGCGGCTCTGCCACCCAGCGCAAGAACATCCAACCGGCGACCAAACCAGCGCAGATAGATGCCGCGAACAAGGCGTTGTATCCAAATTGCCCGGCGATCCAGCCGCCGAGCAGGGGCGCAGCAAAAGTAACTGGCGCCAGGATGCTGTTGGTCAAGCCGATGTAGGTGGGCTGGTCGGCTGCGGGCGCGAACTCCAGCACGATATTGTATTGCGATACCGAGTCGCAGGAGATTGCGCAGGCCAGCAGGCTCACCGCCACCGCCACCAGCGCAAAGTCGCCAGCCAGCAAAGCGCACAACGAGGCGAGCACGATGCTCAGCGCGGCCAGGCTCAGGTTGCGTTTGTGTCCCCAGCGATCGCCCAGGCTGCCCATCAGCGGCTGGAGCAGCGCTTGCGTGCCGATAAAAACCGCCGCCAGCAAGCCCACTTCCGCTCCGCCCAATTGCAGGGACTTCTCGCCGAAGACCACGAAGAAGCTGGTCGACATGAGGCTGACGCGCAGCAGGCCATACGTCAGCAGATAGCGCCGATAATTGTGCTGGGCGCGCAAGATGTCTGGCAGCCGCCGCAGATATTGGCGCATATTGCCCGCGCGCTTGACAGTCTCGCTGGGTGGCTCGCGGGTTAATGCCAGGCATGTCCACGAAACCAGGTGGATGGCCCCCGCCACGAAGAATAGCAGCGCGAAGCCACCGGGATAGGCCACTTCGTCCAGCACGCGGCCGACAAAGAGCGCTCCGCCGACGCCCATCAGCATGCCGCCACCATTGGCAATGCCGAAGAAAATGCCGCGCCGCCGCACCGACACCACCTTGCCGATCATCGTGTACCAGGCTGGTGTTACGATGCCGCCGCCAAATGCCGAAACGGCAAAAAGCCCAAAGAAGAGGACGAGCGCCAGGCTGGGGTTGCTCTCGGCGAAGAGCAGCAGGCACAGCCCAATCAGCGGGATGGGCAGACGTTGCAAGATGCCGCTGGCAATCACGACGAAAGGCAGTTTGCGCCGCAAACCCTCGGCATGGTTCGCCATGAAAAGCTGTGGCAGATAATACGAGATGCTATAGAGCGCCGGGACCAAGCCAATCAGCAGCGGCGCATCGCCGAGCTTGTTGACCAGCAGCGGCAGAATTGTCTCTTGCGCGACCAAACTCGCCGCCAGCGCAAAGAGCATATTGTCCAGCACATTGACTGTGAAATTCCAGCGCAGGTGTTTGTCTGCGTCGGTCATGAGCGCGGGTTCAAGCTGAGTCATGCTGGGGAGTCGCCAGGGGTTGCGGCGGATTGTCACGCGGCTCGAGCACCCAAAAATGCAGCAGCGCGCCACCGGCAATGCCACAGATGAGCATCAGCACGAACAATTGGTCGAAGCCAATATCCGCCACCCAGCCGCCGATGATGGGCGCCAGAAAGACCACCGGCGCCAGCAAGGTATTTGTCAAGCCGATGAAGGTCGGTTGGTCTTCGGGCAGGGCGAATTCCAGCACGATGTTCAAGTGCGAGATGCGGTCAGCTGCCAGCGCCGTGCCCAGCAGCGCAAAAGCCAGCAGCAACCCGCCTATATCGCTTGCCAAAGCCGCCAGCGCCGCCGCCAAGGCCACAGCAAATGCGAAGATCGTCAGGTTGAGTTTGTGCCCGCGTCGGTCGCCCAGCCAGCCCAGCCCCAGCTGCATCACCGCCTGGCTGCCCAACAAGACCGCCGTCAGCAAGCCGACTTCCGCGCCGCTGAGCGCAAAACTTTCGTTGCCAAAGACGATGAAAAAGCTCGCGCCCATCAAACCCAGGCGGCTGATGGAATAGCTGAACAAAAAGCGCCGAAAGTTCGCGTTGCCGCCCAGCACCGCCGGCAACTGTCGGAAGTATTGCCGCTGCGATATCTGTTGTTTGACGCTGGGGCTTTCTGGTTCGCGGTTGAGCGACAAGCCGATCCAAGAGATGCCCATGAAGACCGCTGCCGCCAAGAAGAGCGCCGCGAAGTTGTGTGGATAGGCGACTTCGTCCAGCACGATGCCCACCAGAATCGCGCCAAAAACGCCCATCAGCGTACCCAATCCATCGCTGACGCCGAAGAAAATGCCGCGCCGATTCACCGGCAGCACCTTGCCAATCATGGTGAACCAGGCCGGCGTCGCCACGCCCGCACCGAACGCGCCCAAGCCGATCGCCAGATAGACCGCCAGCAGAGTCAACTCCGGCGCGCTAATGGCGAAAACGCCCACGGCAATCGCAACGAAAAAGTAGGGAACGCGCTCCAGCACGCCGCCCACAAACATGACAAAAGGCAACTTGCGTGTGAGGCGCTCGGCATGATTGGCGGCGAATAGCTGTGGCAAATAGAAGCAGATGCTGAAGATGGCGGGCACGAGGCCAATGGCGATCTTGGAATCGGTCAAGTTGCTAATCAAGAGCGGCATGATCGTCTCGCGCGAGATCAAGCTGAAAGCCAACGTGATGAAGGTGATGTCGATCAGGTTGACAGAAAAGTTCCAGCGCAGGTTGCGTTGGACGAAGTCGTCTGTTTTCGCTTTCAAGTCAGCCGCCCATGCCTGTGATTTGCAGCGCGTGCGCCGGCGCTTCGGGCAGGTCGTCCGGCAATTGCACAGCCAGGTCGCTGCCAGCCTGCCGCCAGGCCAGATCGCCTGTTTTGCCCAGCAACTGGATGCTGGCGTCGTCGGGCGCTTCTAGCCCTTCGATGACGATCTCGCTTTCGGTCGGCGTGCCCAGCAGGGTGGCGTAGACCGTGTCGCCATTTTGTGTGAAGCGGATTGCCAGGCCCTGTGTTGTCTGGCTTTCAGCGCGCTGCCAGGGGCGGGTATTGAAGATGGCGGCGCCATTGCGGTCGAGCCAGCTGCCCAGCGCACGCAGACGCAGCGCCTGATTCTGCGGGATGCTGCCATCGGACTTCGGTCCCACATTCAGCAGCAGGTTGCCATTCTTGCTGACGATATCCACGAACATATGCACGAGTTCGCTTTCGGGCAGCAGTTGCTCGTCGCCTTCGTTGCGGTTGTAGCCAAATGAATGCCCGATGCCGCGACAGGTCTCCCACTTGTTCGGCTGGATATCATCAAATTGCGTATATTCTGGCGTGATAAAGTCGTAATGCGGTCCGCGCGGGCTGACCAGCTCTTTGCCAACTCGCGGCAGCCGGTCGAGGCTCTGCGTAAAGCGGTCGTTGATGACGCCTTCGGGCACGGCATTGTAGTAGTAGGCAAAAAGCGCGCCCAAATCTGCCGCCTGCGGATAACCGATATCGTTCCACATCAAAGCAGGCTGATAGCGGTCGATCAGCTCTTGCCAATGCGCGACCGAATACTGCACGAATTCGGGCGTTTGCACGATCGTTCCCCAGACATCCGCCACATCCTGGATGGGCTCGTCATTGAATGCCCAGTCGAGCCCGCCGGAGTAATAGATGCCCATGCGCAGGCCAGCTGTGCGCACGGCGTCTGTCAGCTCGCCGACTACATCGCGCTGTGTGTGATAGCCGCTCTTGCGCGGGCAGGGAATGTCGCTCTTCCACAGGCAGAAGCCATCGTGATGCTTGCTGGTCAAGACGACATAGCGCGCGTTGATCTCGCTGAAGAGAGCTGCCATGTCGGCGGGCTTCCAGCGTTTCAAGGCGGAGTTGAAGCCAGGCGCGAAGTCATCGTAGCTGAAGTTGGCTCCATACTGTTTGTTGTGCCAGGCGCGCGTCGGGCTGTCATCAAAACGCAACGTGTTCATATACCATTCGGCATAGGAGTTGTGGCGGAACCACTGGCTCATATCGCCGCTCTGGAAGACCTCGCCGATATCGCCGCCGTGTGGCGCCCAGGCTGGCACAGAATATAGACCCCAGTGAATAAAAATGCCCAGCTTGGCATCGTGATACCAGTCGGGCACCTGGTGAGCGCTCACCGATTCCAACGTTGGTTCGTAATGCATGTGTTTATCCCTTTCAACAAAACGTTGAATTCATCTCTACTGATTCATTTGCCATAGGTCGCTTGCTGGCACAGTCACAATTTGTCCGTCCGCCATGCCCAGCAGCAGATCATCGTCAGCCAGCGCCAGGCAGTCTAGGCCGTCTGCGATCGTCCGCCAGCTTGCGCCGCCATTTTGCGAAATCATGACGCGGTCATCCAGTTGCACAGCCAGCCCATCCGCAATCAACGCCTGCCCATTGACCGCCCCGGCGCCCACTTCGATCGGCTCGACGCGCGCCGCTTCTATGCGCAGCAAGCCATGCGCTTCGCAGCCAGCATACAGCGTGCCAGCTTCGCCGACCACCAGGCTGAGCACATTCTCGCGCCCGCTGCCGAACTCCAGATCTTGCCAGAGCCGCCCGCCGTTGTGGCTGATATACAGGCCGGTGCTCGTGCCGGCGTAGACCGTGCCATCGTCAGCGAAGTGCGGGGAGGGTGCCAGACAGTTGACACTGTGATCAAACAAACCATGATTGCGCGCTTGCCAGCTTGCGCCGCCATCCGCCGAACGGAAGCTGCCATCGGCGAATGTGCCCGCCAGCAGACAACCGGGCTCTGCTAACAGGCAGGTGACCAATGGCGCGGGCAGACGAAACGGGCATAGCTCCCAGCTGCCGCCGCCATCGAAGGAGCGCGCGACACCGCCATGCACCCCAGCCAGCAGCGAATCGTCCCATGCAGCGACGCAAAGCGCCGAAATATCGCCCAATTGCTGGCTGTTGGCGAAGAGATTGTGCTGCGCGCCGTCTGGCTCGATGCGCCATAAGCCGCTGTGCCGCGCCGCATACACACAGTCGCCCGCCCTCAGCGCTTGATATGTCCGGTCCATCCTAGGGCTCCGTCATCGTTTCGGGCTCGCGGTGCAGCACCAGCACATCGATGGTCAAGGCCAGCGCCGCGCTCATGACCGCCCGCTGCAGCGCCGCGACCTGCACTTGCGCGACATCAAAGATGCCCGCCGCCGTCATATCCACGATTCGACCGCGCATCACATCAAAGCCCGTGCCCTGTTCGCACTCGCTCAACTGCGCCAGGACCTCGCTGGGGTCATAGCCGGCATTCAACAGCAATTGGCGGGCCGGCGCGGCCAGCGCATTCGCCAGGATCTGCCGTGCCGCTTGCGCTTCCAGCTCTTCACAAGCAGCTGGTTCTTGCAGCAGCCAATCGCGACAGCCCAGCAAAGCCACGCCGCCGCCGGGGATCACGCCGCCTGCACTGGCGCTGCGCAAGGCGCGTATGGTGCGTTCTGCGAGGTCTTTCCGTTGGCGGATTTCGTCTTTGGCGATGCCACCGACATAGAGTGTGGCCAGCCCGCCGTTCAGCCTGCCCAGGCGCCCCAACAGACGCGCGCTGGTGTCGTCGTCCCTGGCTTCGTCATAGGCTTTGCGCAGCCGCCGCACCGTCGTTCGGATGCCATGCGGGTCGCCACGGCCACTGGCGAACCCGAAGTTTTTGTCGTCCGCCCAGACCCAGCGCGCCGAGCCAAAGTCGCTTTTCTGCACATCGTCCAGCGTCTCGCCCGCGCCTTGCAAAATCGGCCGTCCGCCAGTCAAAAGCGCGATATCGGCATTGGCCTGTTGCAAGTCGGCGGGTACGAATTCATCGAGCTTGACCACAAGCGTTTGCATTCTGTCGCGCAGCCGCTTGTCCAGAACCACCGACAAGCCTTTTTCTGATATCGAACTGACGATCAGCAACAGCTGTTTGAAGCCACTGCGCAGAGCCAGTTGCATGACCGGCACAAGCTGGGCAGGTTCTTCAATCTCGGCATCGCTGACGAGGATGGCGGCATCGTGCATTTCGGCGAAAGCCCGCGTTGTGCCACGCAGCATGTCTTTGCTCTGCGCGCCGCCTCGCCAATAGCTGCCTTCGACATAATTGTGCGTCAGGTGGCGACCGTGTCCGGCGCGGACATCGACTTGCCCATAGCGCCCCAATGTGTAGATGATTTCGCCCAGACTGTCCGCCATTTCTTCGTCGGTACAGATGGAAAAAGCCAAAGCGCTCAGTTCGGCTTGGTTGTGCAAGGGGCGGACATCAGAAACGAGGCGCTGGCTGAGCGTTGGCAGCAGCCGCAGCATCTGCGCGCGCAGTCGGTTGGGGTCGCAGCCAGCCGCCAGAAAACGCAGCCCTTCAATATAAATCTGTTGATAGAGCACAGCCAGTGTGGCTGCGCCGTCACCGAGCGTCTGGTGCATCTTCCACAGCGCCTGCCGCAGCAGCATGACGCCGGCGTCGGCTTGCTTATCGGGGATGGCGATGATGCGGCGGGCTATCAAGCCGGCATCGTCCAGCAACTCAAACTTGTCCAGATTTTGGGCGATGGCGCGACGCGGCAGTGGACCCAAAGTCGGCGCGACAGCCTGCACCAACTGGTCGAAGCCCCGCTGCAGGGCTTGCTGTGTCTGCGGCTGATGGATGACTTTGGGCGCAGGCATAAAATCCGCGTCAAGCTGGCTGGCAAACGCTGGCAAGCATACCACAATCGGCTTTCAACTGCCAAAGCGGGATTGCTGGGGCTGTCGATTGTAGTGGAGTTGACAACCAAGCCCCCGGTCCCCCAGAACGAGGCAAGAGGAGTTTTTCAGCGATTCAGCAGCTTTTGAAGCCCCTCCCTCATTTTTGGGGGAGGGGTTTGGGGTGGGGGCATGTGAGGGCATTTCCCCGTGAATCGATTATTTGACAACTCGGCAATTCTTGTATACAGTACGAGGCGCATCAGTCATGCAGAATCATCAGTCTGTTGTCACAAGGAGGTGCGCCAGGACCAAGTGCGATCCAAACGGCAGTATCAATTCGATTAGAAATTCTTGCAGAGAAAGGAACTGTGATGAACAAGCAGCAACTATCTCGCCGCGCTTTTCTGAAGCTTGCGGCTGCCAGCAGTTCTGGCGTTGCCTTGGCGGGCTTGGGTCCGTTGCGCAATATCGCCGCCGCCCAGGACACAGTCGAGTTGACCTTCGGGCGTCACTGGGAAGCGGCTTTCCGCCCACGCCAGGCCGAGTACGACGAAGGCTTCATGGAGCGGCATCCGGACATCAAGATCGATATCACCTACAACACCTGGGCAGACCACAACAATGTCGTCCCCGCTTGGGCGGCCGCTGGCACCTTGCCCGATATCATCTATGTGCATGGCAGCCGCGCGACTCCCTGGGCGCATGAGGGCATCATCATCGATATTAACGACATCGTCGTCGCCGACGAAGAATTCAATGTCGATGGCATGTGGGAAGAATCGGTGCGCCTCTATCGCGTCAACGGCCGCATCCATGCGCTGCCTTATGACCACGGACCAGTCATCCTCGGCTATAACAAGGATATGTTTGATGCCGCCGGTATGGACTATCCCAACGGCGACTGGACGATGGAAGACATGGCGGCTGCGGCTGTCGAGTTGACCGACTCCGATATGGGCGTTTGGGGCTGGGATGGCCAGTTGAACCTGGGCAACAGCGGCGGCGGCTTCTTCCTGGGTGCCTGGGGCGGAGCCTCGATGAACGAGGATGAAACCCAGATGACCATGGACACGCCCGAAGTCCGCGAGGCGCTCAACCACTGGTACAACCTGATTCACGAAGCCGGCGCAGCCCCCAGCGGCACAGAATCAGAAGCCTTCCCCAACCAGAATCCCTTCCGCAGCGGGGCTTGCGCTATGGGGCATATCGCCACCTGGAGCACGCCGAGCATGCGCGCCCTGGCGAACTTTGAATGGGATGTCGCGCCGACGCCAATGGGCGCCGATGGCACACGCAGCACCGGCGCATTTGGCAGTGGCTATGGCATCACGCCGACCAGCGACAAGCCGGATGTGGCCTGGCGCTACCTGCGTGAATACCTCAGCCTGGATGGCATGATCTTCATGTGGAGCCTCTCGGGTCGCGGTTCACCAGCCCGTCCAGAAGGCTTGGAAGCCTGGCTGACTTCCGACCCCGCGCCGCCCAATGGCCAATACTTCCTGGAAGCCATGTTCGATTACGCGGTGACAGGTCCTCCCTTCTCGTCGCTGGCTGCCGCGCAAGTTAGCAACATTCTGGGTCGTGAAGCCGGCTTGCTGCGCTTGGGCGAAACATCGGTCGATGCCGCCATCGCCGCCATCACAGAAGAAGCACAGGCTGCCCTCGACGCCGTTGCCGAAGATATGTAGTTGCGTATCCAAATCTGGATAGGCCAGAGGGAGATCGTCATTTGATCTCCCTCAATTCTGTAAGCACAGCGAGTGAGTGTGATTGATGCTCAGACGTTACCTTCGTCCCATCTCCCCCAGCGCCCGCCGCGAAGAGCGCATCTTCTATTTGTTCATCTTGCCTTGGCTGGTCGGCTTGGTCGTCTTCAATGCCGGTCCGGTCTTGGGCATGCTGGGATTGAGCTTCACCGATTGGCGCATCTCGCTGGATGACTTGCAGTTCATCGGCCTGGACAATTATGCGACGCTGGTTGCAGACCCGATATTCTGGACTTCGGTGGGCAACACGTTGTATATTGTCGTCGGCAGGGTTGTGTTTGGCACGGCGTTCGCCCTGTTTCTGGCCATCTTGCTCAACCAGAAAGTGCCGGGCATCCCCTTCTTCCGCGCCGTCTATTATCTGCCAACCGTGACGGCGGGCGTGGCGGTGGCGCTGGTGTGGATCTGGATATTTAACCCGCGCCTGGGCATCTTGAATTACAGTTTGAAGCAGATCGGCATCACCGGTCCGCCCTGGATATACAGTTCGCAGTGGGTCAAACCGTCGCTGATTCTTATGAGCATGTTCGCGGTCGGACCCAATATGATCATCTTGTTGGCGGGCTTGCAAGGCGTGCCCAAAGAGCTCTACGAATCAGCAGAGATTGATGGCGCTGGCAACTGGGCGAAGTTCCGCAATGTGACGCTGCCCATGCTGTCGCCAGTCCTCTTCTTTGTCATCATTATCTCGGTGGTGAGTTCTTTCCAAAACTTCACAGAAATCCGCGTGATGACCGAAGGCGGACCGGGCGAATCGAGCAATGTGTTGATTTGGTATCTGTGGGAGAACGCCTTCATCTTCTTGCAGTTGGGCGTCGCCGCCGCCGTCGCCTGGATCATGTTTGTCATTCTCATGGCGCTGACTGGTCTGCAATTCCGGCTGGGCAGGCGCTGGGTCTTCTACGAGGTATAGGCTAGATGAAGAATGCACCGCATGCCAAGCGCAAAGATGGCTATGCCTGGCGCAAAACCATAAAGGGCCGCCGCGCTATCGGCATCATCATCACGTTCGCCTTGCTGGTCCCCATCGGCATCATTTTTGTCATGCCTTTTATCGTCATGGTCTCGACCGCGCTCAAGCCGCTGAACCAGGTATTTGCTTTTCCGCCGCGGCTCATCCCCGAAACATTGCAATGGCAGAACTTCCCCGATGGCTGGTATGGCTATGGCTATGTCGACTTCACCACCTGCACCTGGAATTCGCTGAAAATCACCGTCAACAATATCATCGGCAACCTCGTCTCTTGCACTTTGGCGGCATATGCCTTTGCCCGCTTGAAGGCGCGTGGCAAGAATTTCTGGTTCGCCATCGTCTTGGCGACCATGCTGTTGCCCAACGAGGCGCTGGTGGTGCCCCAGTATGTGCTGTTCAGTCGCTTCGGCTGGCTCGATACGCACCTGCCCTTGATGGTGCCGGCCTGGTTCGGCTGGGCTTTCTTCATCTTCCTGCTGCGCCAGTTCTTCATGACAATCCCGGAAGAGCTGGTTGACGCCGCCAAGATCGATGGCGCTGGCCACGCGCGCATCCTGATGCAAATCTTCATCCCGCTGTCCAAACCGGCGCTGGCCACCCTGGCGATCTTCGCTTTCATCGGCAACTGGAACAACTTCTTCGGTCCGCTGCTCTACCTGCGCACGCCCGATGTGCAGACTCTGCCGGTTTGCCTGGTGCAATATCAAGGCGCTTATGGCAACACCGAATGGCATTTGATGATGGCGGTCGCCACCATCGCCGTCATTCCGGTGCTGCTGATTTTCATCTTTGGGCAGCGCTACTTTGTCGAAGGCATCGCGACCTCGGGCGTCAAGCGCTAGCGGTTGAACCCCCCTCAGTCCCCCCGACAAGTCAGGGGGAGGCAAATCGTGCGCGAATTCCGCAATCAAGTCGGGAGACAGCTCCTAAATCTCCCCTCTCCGACTCGTCGGGGAGGGGTCGGGGGTGGGGTAGCCTTCCGCCTTTGCCTGCTTGTCATCTGTTCGATTTCCATCCTCGCCATCGGTCCATTGGAGCCTTTCGTTGATGTCAGCGAGGCGGCCGGCATCCACGCCACTCACCGCGGCGACTGGGAACTCTTCGAGGACGACTTCGCCGCCGGCTATCTGGGCATCGGGCAAGCCTGGGGCGACTACAATCGTGACGGCTGGCTCGATCTGTATGTGACGGGCAACCAGGCTGCCAATATCTTGTATCGCAGCACGGGCGATGGCCGGTTCGTTGTCTCGCCGCTGTCTGCGCAAGTCGCGTTGGAGGCTGCGCTGAGTGGCGGCGCAGTCTGGGCGGATTATGATAATGATGGCTGGCTCGATCTGTATGTGTTGAATCACGGCGCGAACACGCTCTTTCGCAACGAAGACGGCGCTGGCTTCCGCGATGTGACGGCGCTGGCGGGCGTCGGCGACACGGGCAAAGGCACAACCGCCACCTGGGGCGACTATGACGGCGACAGCTACCTCGACTTGTATGTGGTGAACTGGTCTTGCTTCCCGGAATGTGGCGACCCCAACATCACGCGCGAGCACGATGCGGCTCGCGATACCTTGTATCACAATCGTGGCGATGGCACATTCGCCGATGTGACGCAGCTGCTGGAATACGACTTGTTGCTCGGGGCCGGCTTCAGCGCCAGCTTCACCGATTATGACAACGATGGCGATGCCGATATCTATGTCGTCAACGACCAGTTCAAGAACATGCTGGGCAATATCTTGTGGCGCAACGATGGCGCGGGCTGCGGCGGCTGGTGCTTCAGCGAAATGTCTATTGCGGCCGGCGCGCGCACTTTCATCCATGGCATGGGGCTGGCGGTCGGCGATTATGACAACGACCTCGATCTGGATTTCTACTTCAGCGACATGGTCAATGGCATGGTGCTGCTGCAGAACCAAGGCGATGGCACTTTTGACGATGTGGCCGATGACGCTGGCGTCGTGGTGGGACCCAGCAGCGCCGTGGGCTGGGGCACCATCTTCTTCGATTACAACAATGACAGCTGGCTCGACTTGTTTTTGACCGCCACCGAGTTCATCCAATTCGATATCTTCAGCGGTCCCGAAGGCATGATGTTTGCTTTTCGCGACTACCTGTTTGCGAATCGCGGCGATGGCAGCTTCGCCGATGTGACGCCCGCCAGTTGGCTGAACGACCTGAAACCCAGCATGGGGCTGGCTTATGCCGATTATGACCGCGATGGCTGGCTTGACTTTGTGCTGGGCAACTGGAACGAAGGCTATGCGCTATATCGCAACACCGGCGCAGCCACCAGCAGCCACAATTGGCTGAATGTGCGCTTGCAGGGCGGCGGCGATATCAACCGCGATGCCATTGGCAGCCGCGTCTATCTCACGACGACCGATGGACGGGTGCTGATGCAGGAAGTCAAAGCTGGCTCCAGCCTGGGCGCGGGCAACGACACCGCCCTGCATTTTGGCTTGGGCGCAGCGGGCGTCGATCGGCTGCGCATTCGCTGGTCCAGCGGCGTTGAAAACGAGCTGAGCGATGTGGAAGCGAATCAGTTTTTGGAAGTGCAATACGGCGGGTAGGCTGATTACCCAGCCCCGGACCTTCCCCATATCAATGGAGAAGGGAGACTCGTCGAGAAACCTGTGCGTTTATTGCTAATCTGCAAGAAATCGAACATCAGAGTTCAGATTCTCTGAATGGCTCCCCCTCCCTGATGCTTCGGGGGAGGGGAGTATCAGCGCAAATGCAGCTTGACCACCGGCACCTCCACCGTCGGCTGCACGACCGGCAATTCCAGGCGCGCGCAGTTGCTTTCGTCCACACTGAAATGAATCTGGCTGCCATCATGCAAGAATTCGACGTAGTCGATGCGGTCGCCGATGCCATCCATATACAAGTGCTTGAAAGGATAAGCGAAGATGTGACAGTAAAGCGCATCGCCATTCTGCGTCAGGCGGCAGTCTGCGGGGGCGGGCAAGGCGCTGGCTGTGCAGCCATAGATGGCTTCGCTGTGCCCGATCATCCATTTTTCATAGACGCGCAGGGCGGCTTCGGCGCGCGCATCCAGCTCGCCCATGGCGGTCGGTCCCACATTCATCAGCAGGTTGCCGCCAGTCGCCACTGTATTGACCAACATGCGGATGAGCTGCCCCGGGCTCTTCCAGGTGGCTTCATCACGGTGATAGCCCCAGCTGCCACTGAAGGTCTGGCAGGTCTCCCAGACAACTGGCTCGCCATCGACATGCACCCAGCCGCGCGGCTGCACTTGTTCTGGCGTATAGATATCGGTGGCGCTGGGCAAATCCAGGCGGTTGTTGATGATGATATCGGGCTGCAGGCTGCGGCTTAGCGCTTCCAAGCCTGCGCTGTCCCAGTCGTCGCGCCCCTTGCCGTCGGCACCCGGATAAGAAAAGTCGTACCAGATGATGTCGATCTTGCCGAAGTTGCTCAGCAGCTCGCGCACTTGGTTCTTCATGTAGGCGCGGTAGCGGCTCATTTCGCGGCCTGTATTGAGTTGCTCGCGCTGTGGATGGTTGCGCTGGGCATGAATGCGGTCGATGGTGAAATCGGGATGATGCCAGTCGATCAGCGAATAATAGAAACCGACCTTTAGGCCCCGGCTGCGAAAGGCGTCAACGACTTCGGCCAGCAAGTCTTTTCCCCAGGGCGTGTTGGTGGCTTTGTAATCGGTGTGCTGCGTATCCCACAGGCAGAAGCCATCGTGATGCTTGGAGGTGATGACCATGTATTTCATGCCGGCGGCAACGGCCAGGTCTGCCCAATGTCCAGGATTAAAGCGGCGTGGATTGAAGAGGCGAAAGAAAGGTTCGTACTGCTCATCGGTCATCTCTTCGCGCTGTTTCACCCATTCATGCCGGGCGGGCATGGCATAAAGCCCCCAGTGGATGAACATGCCGAAGCGGTCGCGCACGAACCAGTCGGTTTTGCCTTTGGTGGGTTTGGGATTGAGCATGGTGGCGTCTCCTGGCGGCTGAGTGTGTGGGGGAGATTGTAGCGGATTTCCCCTCCTAGGTCCCCCTTTCGAGTCGGCTGAGGACAGGACAGGTTTCCAAGAGAGCGCACGTTAGGGTCTACCCCACCCCCCAACCCCCTCCCCAAGGCATCAGGGAGGTATGAAACACAGAGGGAACAGAGAGCTAATCCTACAGAGATGTCAGCGAGATATGCCAAGCTGCTCCGCCAGTTCGCGCAGATCTGCCCATACCGCATCGGGCAGCGGAATGCCGGTCTGGACGCGCTTTGCATACGACCGCGCTTCTGGTTCGCCAGGCACCAGCACTTCGTCAAAACCCGCGGCCGGCTGCACCGCTTTGACGCGCCGCTTCAGCGCAGCGACCTGTGCCGCAAAATCTGTGTTGTCGTCGAAGGCTTGCGGCGACAATGCCAGCAACAAAGTGGGATTGCCAAAAGAAAAATCGGGCGAGCTGATGGGACGATGTCCAGCCAGCAGGGTCGGGATCAGTTCCATCATCATCGCCAAGCCCGAGCCTTTGTGTAGCCCCATGGGCAGCAGCACCGCGCCTTCGTCCAGCAGTTGCGCATCGGTGGTCGGGTTGCCATGCCTGTCCAGCATCATGCCGCTGGGGGCTGGGCTTTTTTTGGCGCGCGCCAGCACAATCTTGCCATGCGCCACGCCAGCTGTGGCGAAGTCCAACAGCAAGGTCTCGTCGCCGGGGCAGGGCACAGCGAAGGACAGGGGATTCGTGCCGAAGACGCGCTCGCGTCCGCCATAGGGCGTAACCCAGCCGCTATACATGCTGCCGCTGGTGAAGCCGATGCCGATCAAGCCCGCAGCCGCGATATGCGCCGTGTATTCGCCTAGCCGTCCGATGTGCGTCGTCTGCCCCAGCGATACCGCTGCGATGCCATATTGCGCGCCCAACTGCCGCGCCAACCCAGCCGCAAATCTCGCGCTCACCTGCCCGAAACCATTGCCACCGCTCACCATGGCTGTTGCACCGAACCGTTTGCTTATTTGCGGTCGCTGTCCAGGTTGGATCATGCCAGCGCGGATCATCGTGATGTACTGCTTCACGCGCAGCACGCCATGCGAGTCGTGTCCAAACAGGTTGGTCATCACCAGCGATTCGGCGACGAGCGCGGCGATGTCGGTGGGGGTTCCCACCGCGGCGAAGATATCGCGGCAGAGCTTCGTTAGTGGCTCGGCGTGGATGGTGTGCGACATGGCAAGCCTTTGTGTAGAATTAGCGGGATTGTAACCTTAGCATCGGGAGGCGCGCATGCAAGCCGCCAACCTGCTTTTCATCATCAGCGACCAGCATCAGGCGGCAGCGCTGGGTTGTGCCGGGCATCCGCTGGTGCAGACGCCCAATCTGGACGCGCTGGCGGCGGCGGGCACGCGCTTCCACAATGCTTATACCAACTGTGCCATCTGTGTGCCGGCGCGCGCTTCGCTGGCTACCGGGCGCTATGTGCACGAAATCGGCAATTGGGACAATGGTTTGCCTTACGATGGCGTCATCCCCAGCTGGATGCACCGACTGCGCGACACGGGAACGACCATCGATACCATCGGCAAGCTGCACTTCCGCGGCGGCGATGATTATGGTTTCACGCGCGAAATCGAACCGCTGCATGTTGTCGGCGGCATCGGCGATCCAGCCATGGGCATCCGCGATGGCTCGCTTATGCGGGAATCGCGCATTGGCATTGACGAAGCCGGTCCGGGCGATTCCACCTACCAGCAATACGACATCCGCAACAGCGAGAATGCCATCCGCTGGCTGCGTGAGCATGCCGATGACCAGCAGCCCTGGGCGCTCTTTTTGTCTTTCGTGACGCCGCATCCGCCTTTTTTGGCGCCACCCGCCGATTATGCTCGCTATCGCCACAAAGACATCACGCTGCCCCCGCAATGGGCGCAGGCCGACTGGTCAATGCACCCCGCTTATGCCTGGATGCGCCGTTTTTTTGGTTATGACAGGCCTTTTGACGAAGCCGATATCCGCCGCCTGCACGCGGCCTATTATGGCATTTGCAGCTTCTTGGACGCGCAGATCGGGGCTGTGCTGGCGGCGCTGGATGGGCTGAATCTGCGCGAGAGCACGCGCATCATCTATACCTCTGACCATGGCGAGCAACTGGGCGCGCGCGGACTCTATGGCAAGTTCACCATGTACGAAGAGGCCTGCGCTGTGCCGCTGATTTTGGCGGGCGCGGATGTGCCAGTTGGGCGAGAGATTGATACGCCCGTGTCGCTGATCGACTGCCATCCGAGCATTTTGCAGGCTTTGGGCTGCCCAAAACATGCCGACGATGCCGATCTGCCTGGCGATTCACTGTGGGAGATCGCCGCCGCAGACGATCATGACCGGACGGTCTTCGCCGAGTACCATGCCATCGCCTCTCGCAACGCCTTTTATATGCTGCGCGACCGCCGCTACAAGCTGATTTATCATGTTGATGCGCCGTCTCAGCTCTTCGACCTGCGTGAAGATCCGCTCGAACTGCAGGACTTGGCGCATCACAATGACGCCAGGTCACAGCGCTTGCTGGCGGAATATCAATCTCGATTGCGGCAGGTTGTCGATCCCGAAGCGGTGGATGCGCGGGCAAAAGCCGATCAGCAGCGGCGTATCGAGTCGCTGGGCGGGCGCGAGGCTGTGGTAAGCCGCGGCGCATTCATCAATTCGCCCGTGCCCGGCGAGGCCCCGCAATTCCGCGCCTTCCAACCAGCAGAATAGTAGCCCAGCCAAACAAAAACCCCTTCGTGGTTGAAGGGGCTGCTGCGTGCCTGGAGAGATTCGAACTCCCGACACCTGGTTCCGTAGACCAGTGCTCTATCCGCTGAGCTACAGGCACATTGGCGACAATCAGCATAGACGGCGCGGTCGCCCATGTCAAGCATGAATCGCCTGAGGGGCAGGGCAATCGCGTCCGGCTACTAACAACCTGGGAGTCGCTAAAGATCGACAGCGCCAGGGGCGAGATTTGCCTCGCCCGCTATGTCGTTATTGGTACATGTGGACGACTCAAGAGTCGCCCCGACGCCAATCCAATAGATTGGTATGCTTCTCTGTTGGATTTGGCCTGTTGCTCTCTTGGCGCTCTGTGCCCTCTGTGTAGATAAGAATCTCGGTGCAATGGGTCGAGCGAGTGCGGCTGGCGCTTTTTGCGCAAAATCGCTATCGCCACTATAATTTGTTATCGTGAGCGGTCAAATGCCTGCTGTGAGACTGATTTTTGTGTTGTTGGCGGCGCTCTTGCTGGTGCCGTGGCTGGCAGCCTGCCAGTTGCCCAGCCTCAGCGCGCCCACCGAAACCCCCACGCTCACTCCCAGCTACACGCCAGAACCGACTGCTACGCCGAGCGAGACAAAGCCGCCTACCGCCACGCCCACGCCCACCCACACATTCACGCCGACTACCACCTCGACGCCCACCGACACCTCGACACCCACTGCCACGCCCACGCTCTACGGCATCGTCAATACCAGGCAACGCATCAATGTGCGCAGCGGACCGGGCACGACATACGCCGCCATTGATGCCTTGTCGCCGGGCGATGGCGCGCAGATCATCGGGCAAGACCAAAGCAATGGCTGGTACCAGATCCAACTGGATGACGAAACTAGCGGCTGGGTCAGCGCGGCGCTGTTGTTGGTAGAGACGCCAACGCCGCCGATTACGCCCGTGCCGACTGCCGATTACAACCTGCTGCTGGATATCCCTATTGTCGATCTGCCCGCTGCCCACGCCACCGCCACGGCCATCGCAGAATCGACTGTTGCAACAGCTGTGCCTTCTCCAACCACCTATCCGCCGACGCCAGCCACCGCGCCCGCCGCCACGCCACGCCAAGATGTCAATGTCTTCGCCTTCTGTGATGATCGCTCCTTTGGCTTGGCGCCGCCAGCCGGCTTGACCAGCGGCTCCAGCATCAGAATCTTCTGGGGCTGGTTCGCCAGCAGCGAAGCCTTGGTCTGGCAGCACATCAACAACGCCCAGCACGAGCTGCGCGTCAATGGCACAGCCATCGCCGATCTGGACAGCTATCGCCTGACGCCGCGCCAGGATGGCAGTCAATTTGTTGTCTACTGGTATGTGCCTTTTGGTCCGCTGTCGGCAGGAACATTCGAAGTCACTTACCGCGTCAGTTGGCAGAGCGCGATCAGCGATGGCTACGCGCGTTATGGGCCTGGCACCGATACCGAGTTTGAAGAAGAAAGCTGCAGCTTCGTTGTCCGATGACGATTGGAAAGCTGGGCAATCCTTGGCAGATCACCCAGCTGGGTGATGCTCAGGTAACTTGTGCGCATGGCGAATGGCGCTTGATGTTGTCGGCTGCCAGCGACGCCCAGTATCATGATGCCCAGATTAGCGATTATAAAACCGCGGGCGATTTCCACAATGCGCCACCATTGCGCCTCAGCTTGCAGGCTCGCTTTGCTGGTGAGCTGCGGGGCACGGCTGGCTTCGGCTTTTGGAATCATGTATTTGTGCCGGGCCAGCGCGCTTTTCGGCTGCCGCAGGCGCTTTGGTTCTTCTTCAGCAGTCCGCCCGGCAACATCGCGCTCGCGAAAGGACTGCCTGGTCATGGCTGGAAGGCTGCGACCTTCGATGCGCGCAATTGGCGTTTTCTGGGGCTGTTGCCGGTTGCGCCGCTCGGCTGCCTGTTGATGCGCAATCGGCGCCTGTTCGACGCCCTCTGGGGCATTGGACAGCGCGCCCTGGGCGTCCATGAAGTTCTGCTGGATGCGGCGCTGCTAGAAGATTATCACAGCTACAGCATCGATTGGCGGGCGGATGGCGCGGCGTTCCGCGTAGATGACACAACAGTCTTGCAGACAGATTCTGTGCCTGGGGCGCGGCTGGGTTTCGTGGCTTGGGTCGATAATCAGTACGCTATCGTGACGCCACAGGGACATTTTGGGCATGGCACATTGGCTGTCCCGCAACAGCAATCGCTGTATATCCGCGACTTGCGCATCGTTGCGCTCTAAACGCTGCTGTGCCTGTCCGCTCTGTGCGGGTCTACCCCACCCCCCAACCCCCTCCCCGAAGCATCAGGCAGGGGGAGCCATTCCCCTCGCACAACCTGCATATTGGCGCGACTCATGAGTCCCTCCATTGCGCCCCCGCCGCCAATCGCTGCTGTGCCTGTCCGCTCTGTGCGGGTAGAATGACCTGCAAGAAGGCCACGACCGGCGCGGGAGTCGTCATGCGCAATCCTCATGCCCAACTGCTTGCCGCCATTTCTGCGCGCAGGCAGTTGCT
>JAJDZQ010000028.1 GCA_022824565.1 Anaerolineae bacterium
GAGATTTGACGCGCAGGATATCAAGTTGAAAGAGCTCGACGCCAAGTTTGACGCGCAAGACGCTCATATCGACCAGCTTGACCGCAAAAATGATGCACGCGCCTATGACATTACTTCGCACCTCATCGATGTGCGCGAACGTCTGGCCAATATAGAAGGCAGAATGGGCATCTATCCGCCACGCCGCGGTGTAGAACCGCCGATGCCGGAACCAGCCCCAGAGCAGGAAAGAAGTGAACTCTCGCGTAGCTAACGCGCCCCACAACCCCACCCACTGCCGAGGCCATTGAATTCACGCGGGGGCAAAATCAGTCGCCGCTGTAAGCCGCGTTGCAAAGCCGCTACAATCCAGCCCATGCACAATCCCGACCTGCTCCACGACCTCGAGTCTGCGCTTGGCGCTGGCAACGCCGCAGCCGACCAGATGACGCGCATTCTCTACAGCACCGATGCCAGCAATTATCAGATCATGCCGCTTGCGGTCACATTCCCGCGCGATGCCGATGATGTCGTGGCGGTGCACGAGACGGCGAAGGCACACGGCGTGCCCGTCCTGCCGCGCGGTGGTGGCAGCGCCCTGGCGGGTCAGGCGGTTGGCGAAGCGATCATCATGGATTTCACCCGGCACATGCGCCTCGTTCGGGGCGTCAATGCCGAGGCTGGCACGGTCGATGTCGAGCCGGGCATGATCCTCGGCAGCCTCAACGCGCAGTTGGCGTCGCTGGGCTTGATGTTTGGTCCCGACCCCGCCAGCGCCGAACGAGCTGCCATCGGTGGCGTCATCGGCAACAACGCGACCGGCGCGCACAGTATCCAATATGGCATGACCGCCGACCATGTGGCGCGTTTGCAAGTCGTGCTGGCGAGTGGCGAGCTTGGCTGGCTGGATGCCAAAACTGCCGCCCTGCAGCAAATCCGCGCGACGGTGGGCGAGCTGGCGGCCGAACATGCCGCGCATATCGCCGCGCGTTTTCCCAAGACCTGGCGGACTGTCGCCGGGTATGCGCTCGACAAGATCGACCCCGCCGCGCCCGACCTGAATTGGCTGCTCTGTGGCTCGGAAGGCACATTGGCGACCGTCGTACGCGCCGAATTACAGTTGGTCGAGCGCCCCGGCAGCGAGCGAAAACGGCTGGCGCTGGTGCATTTCGACTCCCTGCGCGCAGCCCTGGAAGCCACGCCGCGTATCCTGGAGCTTGAACCAGCCGCTATCGAGTTGATGGACAAGTTTCTGCTGGACAAAACGCGCGCTGCCAGCGGCTACCGAGACCGCCTCACCTTTGTCAGTGGCGACCCCGCTGCCATCCTGGTGGTGGAATTTGTGGGCGGCGAGAAAAAGCTGCGCCATTGCCTCAACCAATTGCGCGCCTTGTTGAGCCGCCTGGGTTATCGTGGCGCGGTGACAATCGCCGAAACGCCCGCCCAGCAGGACGATGTCTGGACGGTGCGCAAAGCCGGGCTGGGGCTGATGATGAGCGAACGCAGCGAAGCCAAGCCCATCTCGTTCATCGAAGATGCCGCCGTGCCTGTCGAGCGCCTGGCCGACTACATCAGCGATGTCGAGCGCATCATCTATGCCAACGATACGACCTATGCCATCTATGCCCATGCCAGCGCCGGCTGTTTGCATATCCGGCCGCTGATCAATCTCAAGACGCTCGCAGGCCGCGTGCAGTATCGTCAAATTGCCGACGCGGTCGCCGATACGGTCATCAAATATCAGGGCAGCATCACCGGTGAACATGGGCAAGGCATCGCCCGCGGCGAATACAGTCAGCGGCTCTTCGGCACAGAACTGATGAACGCATTCCGGGCGGTCAAACGCGCCTTCGACCCACACAACAGGCTGAACCCGGGCAAGATCGTTGATGCGCCAGCCATGGACAGCGCCGAGCTGCTGCGGTATACGCCCGACTACAGCACGATTGCCATCGACACGCGCTATGACTGGAGCGCCGACAAGGGCTTTGCGGGCGCGGTGGAGATGTGCAATGGCGCTGGCGTCTGCCGCAAAGAAGGCACGGGCACCATGTGTCCTTCGTACCAAGCCACACTGGACGAAGCGCATTCTACCCGCGGACGCGCCAATGCCCTGCGCGCGGCCATAAGTGGCGCGTTGCCCGAAGATCTGGGCGACCCCGCGCTGAAATCGGTGATGGATCTCTGCCTCAGCTGCAAAGCCTGCGCCAGCGAGTGCCCGTCCAGCGTCGATGTCGCCCGGCTGAAATCCGAATTTTTGGCGAGCTGGCACGACCGCCACGGCATCGACCTGGCAACGCGCCTCTTCGGCAATATACACCGCGTCAACGCCATCGCCGGCCGGCTGCCCCGCCTCAGCAATGCGCTCATGCAAAGCGCGCCGGGCAAGTGGGGCGCGGGTGTTCTGGGCATTCCGACCGAGCGCCCGCTGCCCGGTTTTGCGCGCAGCCCTTTTGCCATGCCCGCACAGCAAATTGCCACGCCAGACGGCATTCTCATCATCGACACCTTTAGCCAGTGGAATCATCCAGAAAATGCCCGCGCCGCCCTGGCACTGGCGAGCCGGCTGGACTTGCGCATCAAGGCGATTCGCCTGCCGGGGAGCGCCTGCTGCGGCCGACCAGCCATCAGCAAGGGGCTGCTGGACAGCGCCAAAGCGATGGCGAAAGCAAACATAGACGCGCTGCAAAACCTGCCGGATGCGCCGCTGCTTTTCCTCGAGCCCAGCTGCCAAAGCGCGTTCATAGATGATTACCCGACGTTGGTGAACGCCGCAGAACAAAGCGCCGCCCGCGACCTGGCACAGCGCTGCCAAAGCATTGAACACTTCTTTGCAGAGCAGCTTGCCAAGCGCGCCGATTCATTAAACTGGCGCGCCGATGCGAGGGATATCCTGCTGCACGGGCATTGCCATCAAAAAGCGCTTTGGGGCACGGGCGATACGCTCGCCCTGTTGCGTTGCATCCCTGACGCCGCTGTTGCCGAGCTGAACACGGGCTGCTGCGGCGTGGCGGGCAGCTTTGGTTATGAGCATTACGAGCTGAGCATGAAGATCGCCGAGGACCGCTTGTTGCCCGCCATACGCGCTAACCCCCAAGCGATCATCGCCGCGCCGGGGACTTCCTGCCGCGCCCAGATCCACGATGCAGGCCTAGAAGCTCGCCACCCTGTCCAGATCGTGCTGGACGCGCTGGCCTCCGCCGCCCAGCCTGCGCAATAACCGGGCAAGCCTGTCTATTCATCGTCCCGCAGCGATAGAGGCATAGTCATCGGATTCAACACAGAGGGCACAGAGGGCACAGAGGACACAGAGAAAAGCGTTTGGTTTATGTTTCTGGCGTGTCGGCCTCATGGCAACGAGGGTTCGTAAATGTTATGCCATACGACATCAATCTCAGTACGATCAAATTAGGAAGGAAAGTAAAAAGAGCCACCGAGTACGCCGAGTTGAATGAGGATGTCGAGTGAATTTCCCTCTGTGCACTCTGTGTCCTCTGCGTTCTCTGTGTCAAACAGACAGTGCAAGGTGATTGCCCGCTGCGCAATAGCCTCTGTGCTTGACGGTCCTATTGCGGTTACAATACAAAGAGTCTCGTCTGTAACCCGGTGCGCGCCATGCCAGACATAAAACTTGTCGAACTTTCGTCCCTGCGCGAGTTTCTGGCGATGTCTGCCATTCATGTGCAGCCTGCCCAGCGCCGATTTACCAAGAATCTGCTCATCACCTACTTGCAGTCGCGCCATCCGGCTGTGACCAGTTACTCCGTGCAGGTGGCGGGAGAGCTGGTCGGCTTCGTCATGCTGATTCATGCAGAAAATCCCGCTCAGTGGATCATTGAGCGCCTCACGATTGACCGCGACCACCAGCGACAGGGCATTGGCTTTGCAGTCGCCGACCAGCTCATCGACATGGTGCACGGCTTTGACAACAGCGAGATGGTCATAGCGCGTTATGCGCCGGAAAACGAAGCGGCTCGCGCGCTCTTCGCCAAACTTAACTTTGTCGAGCGCGACGAGATGTTCCGTGGCCGCCATGTCGCCCTGCTTGAATTTGAATTTGAAGAGGCCGACGAAGAAGAACCCGCTGGCGAAAACGACCTGGATGATGACATCGTCGCCGAGGCAGAGTAGCCATGGCGCAGCAGCCGCTTCTCCTGCCAGAGTCCACTCGCCGCCGGCTCGAGCAGCTTATGTTGGTGGCGCGTACGGTTCGTGCCGGCGCAGTCAAGGGCGACCGCCGGTCTGTCAAACGCGGCACCAGCATCGAATTTGCTGACTATCGCAACTATGCGGCCGGTGATGACCTGCGCCAACTGGATTGGAATATCTATGCGCGCCTGGAGCGACCCTATATCAAGCTGCTCGAAGATGAAGAAGACCTGGTCGTGCACATCCTGGTCGACGCATCGGCCAGCATGGACTTCCCCGCCGATGACGAAGCCGACCAGCACAAGCTGCTCTTTGCCAAGCGAATCGCCGCCGGGCTGGCCTACCTGTCGTTGACCAGTGGCGACAGGTTGTCGGTGGCAGCGCTGCAAGCGGGCGCGCCACAGCTGTTTGGTCCCGTGCGGGGCCGGGCGCAGAGCTTGCGCATGCTGCATTTTTTGGGACAAATCGCCGCAGTCGGCCTGGTCGATCTGGACGCGGCGCTCGCCGATTATGCGGGGCGGGCTCGTCCAGGTTTGACCCTGCTAATCAGCGATATGTTTTCGCTGGACGGGCAATATCGCGCTGGCTTGAATGCGCTGTTGAGCCGCGGCCACGAGGTGGCAATTGTGCATGTGCTGGCGCGCGAAGAGCTGCAGCCGCTGGTGACCGGCGACTTGAGCCTGATTGATGTGGAAACGACCTTGCAGCAAGAAGTTACCTTGGATGGCGCGATGCTGTCGGTGTATCAACAACGTCTGCAAAGCTGGCGTGACGAACTGCGAGACGACTGCCGGCGGCGGGGCGTGCACTATTTTCCGATGAGTAGCGACGCAGCCTGGGAAAGTCTGATCTTGCGTGATATGCGGCGGGCGGGGCTGGTCAAGTAGGGGTGGCGAGGGCAAACTCCCGCTCGGCGATGGTCTGGCGCAACTCAGCCATGTATTCTTCGCTCGGCTCGAGATACAAGCCAGAAACCAGCGCGACCAAGTCCATCCCGTCGTCAATGTCTTCCCAGTAAATCTCGCGGCCGCCCAGCTGGTAATTCTGTCGCTGCGCGTCGGTGGCGGCCTCGAGCAGCGGAAACCAGCGTAGTGGAACGCCGATAATTCTGCCGTCTGCCAGGTCAATCATCGCGTGTTCGTCTGTAAAGCGAACGCCTGTAGCTTCGTTGCGCGTGTCGTGGATGACTGGAAATAACATTGATATTGCCTTCCTCCTGCTTAGAGTTTGTCTGGGTGCAGTTCTTCCCATTTGCGTAGCAGAAAGCCCAATCGGACTGTAAGGAACTTCTCTATTTGCCTCAGCTCTCTTTCAGCAAAGCCCTTGTTATCGGTGAACGCAATCGGATGGAGGAACACCTTTACCCTCTTTTCGCCCTTGACTACATGCACATGGGCGGGCCCGTGTTCCCGCAAATAGATGCGTACATCATAGCCGTGGCGCTGACGGTGCAATAGCGTGACCATAGTGAAAAGACGCTACATCACCATTCTAACCAATCCAAGTGTACGCAGCCATCATATCGCCACCAGCCCGCCATCCAATGCCAACGCCTGACCGGTCACAAAAGACGCGGCGTCTGAACAAAGCCACAGCACAGCCGCAGCGATTTCGTCCGCAGCGCCCAGCCTGCCCATGGGGATGGCTTTTGACATGATGGCCGCCATGCGTGGATCTGCCGTCACAGCCGCCTGCACCATGCGCGTGTCGGTGTAGGCTGGGCAGACGGCATTGATGCGCAAGCCCGCCCGCGCATAATCCAGCGCCGCCGACTTGGTGATGCCGACAACCGCGTGCTTGCTGGCTGTGTAGGCTGCTGCTTTTGGCGCGCCGATCAAGCCGGCCACAGACGCCATGTTGACGATCGCGCCACCCCCTTGCGCCAGCATGACATCCAGCTCGGCTTTCATGCAATTCCATACGCCGCGCAAGTTCACCGCCAGCACAGCATCCAGCATGTCGTCAGCGGCTTCGTGCAAGCGATGGTCGAAGGAGCCGGCGATGCCAGCGTTGTTGACCGCCGCATCCAGACGCCCATATTCGGCCAGGGTCGCCGCTACCATAGCGCGCGTTTCATCCACCCGCCGCACATCACACTGCGCAACCATCGCCCGTCCGCCCGCGTCAATAATCTGACTGGCGGTTTTTGCTCCTTCAGCCGAGTCGATATCGGCAACGCAAACGGCAGCGCCGGCTCGCGCCAAAGCCAATGCGCTGGCCCGCCCGATGCCATGCGCCGCGCCCGTGACCAGCGCCACCTTGCCACTCATATCCGCCATGCCCGCGCTCCTGATAGATTTCTCAGCCTGCCAGCGTACAAGGTACACGAGACTGTTGGTTTTTCGCAGCCCTTTGCAGCAGGAGTCGGGACCGGGGCAGGGGCAACCGGGCAATTCTGATGACTGCGCGACTGTGCTACAATCGCACTGGTCAGGTCATCTCTAGTAAGGTTCTCCCATGATTAACGACCCCGTCTTGCTCAATGACTGGCACGCTGTGCTGCCGCTTGCCCAGCTGGAGGCGCAAAATGGCTTGGCTGGCGCGCGTCTGCTGGGCGAGGATATCGTCATTTGGCGCGCTGGCGAACAAGTTTGCGTCTGGAAGGACTTGTGCCTGCATCGCGGCACTCGTTTGTCGCTGGGCGAAATCTTGCCCGACCAGACACTGCAATGTCCCTACCACGGCTGGACTTATGATGAGAGCGGCGCTTGTGTGCGCATTCCGGCGCATCCAGAGCAAAAGCCGCCAACCAAAGCGCGCGCCTTCACATATCACGCGGCTATCGCCTACGATTTTGTATGGGTTTGTCTGGGCGAACCAGCCCATGACATACCTGAATTTGCGGAATGGAACGACAGCGCCTACCGAAAGATCTTGTGTGGCGCCTACGAGTTCCAGGCTGCTGGACCGCGCATGGTAGAAAACTTCTTGGATGTCGCGCACTTTCCTTTCGTGCACGAGAATATCCTGGGTACGCAGCAACGCCCAGAGATCCCCGATTATGAAGTCGTCACCGATGAACATGGCATCACCGCCAGCGATATCCGCGTTTTCCAGCCCAACCCAGATGGCTCGCATATGCCCAACTGGGTTACCTATACCTACAAGGTCTATCGTCCGCTGGTCGCTTATTTTCGCAAAGAAGCCGCCGAAAAGTTCGCGATCTTGCTGATGGTCACGCCCATTGAAAAAGTGCGCTCGCTGATGTGGATGTGGATGGTCATGACGCAAGCCGACAGCACAGACGACAGCCTGCGCGCCTTCCAGGACGAGATCGCCATGCAAGACCTGCCCATCGTTGAATCACAACGTCCCGAGCTGCTGCCGCTCGATTTGCAAGCCGAGCTGCACCTGCGCAGTGACAAAACAGCGATCGCCTACCGCCGCTGGCTGAATGAGCTCGGTTTGAGTTTTGGCGTGAGCTAGGTCGGGCTGGCGCAAGATTGTCGGCGGAAAGGACTGGCGGGTGAAGCAGAAACAGGGCTTCGTCACAGAAGACGAATTGCGCAAGCGAGCGAGAAAGAAAATATCCGCGCGCCGCGAACTCACGCAGCATCTACTCACCTATGGCCTGGTCAATCTATTTCTGTGGTCGATTTATCTATCGACATCGCCGGGCTTTCCCTGGCCCCTGTTCGTCACCGGCGGCTGGGGCATAGGCATCGTCAGCCACATGGCAGATTATTATTTCAAGCATGGCCAGGGCGCAGAGCGTCGCGAAGCGGATATTGAGCGAGAAGTCATCAGGCAGCGACGGCTGGCGCGGGATCGTGGCGAACTGCTCAGCGACGATGGCGACTATGGCGACGACGATGGCTACGCAGAAGCAGACGACCTTGCAGACGCGCGCGTTGTTGACCTGGTTCGCGTCGAGGCGGGGCACATGCGCCTGAGCGACGATGGCGAGCTGGTCGACGAGGCGGAATACCTGCGCCAGCAAAAGACGCGCTGACTTGCGCCAGGCACGATTGCCGCTCTGCCCGGCATATCACCTGTCGCTGCGTCTCGCTCGCTGGTTTGCTATCTACAACCGCGGCGGCAATGGTGCTACAATCAAGTGCACAGGCAACTAGCGATGGAACGGGCATGATTCGCCTCAAACGACGCAACACCGCCTGGCTAATCCTGATGGCCATGATCATCGGCTTGGCGCTGCTGGCGGCACCTGTTTCGGCTGCTGTGCAACTTTCGCTGATAGGCGCATTGGCTGTTGCGGTGATCGCTTCCATGATCGAGCTGGGTCCCGAGCGCGAGACCTTGCTGCAAGTGCTGCATCGGGCACCGGTGCGTCGGCGCATCACCCCCCAGGCGCGTGAGGCAGCCGAGCGAGCAGCAGCGCGCGCAGGTTACTTCAACCGCAGTGGCATCGTCATGTTGGATATCGGTTTGATCGCCATGCAGTCTGGCGCAGAAGGCATGGCTATGCGGCGCACGCGCAATATCTCCAAAGACGATGATGGCGCGCGCCCCTTCATCACGCTTTTTGTCTTGCCCGAAGAAGCCGAACGCCAAGCCTTGATTCGCTATGAAATCTACAACCACCTGGGCGAAGAGCAATATGTTCACGAGATGAAAACCTACTTGCGAGAAGGCGAACTGAGCCTGCTTGCCGACCATCACCTGCCGCTGGCGGGCAATCGCGGAGTCGACGGCAATGGCGACTGGGACCTGCGGGTTTATGTCGACAACAGCCTCATCGGCATGCACAATCTGATGCTGGCGCCATCGGTGACCGAACGCCGCCGCCGCTTGAGTAGCGAAGGCGAAGTGGGCGAAGAGCAGCCCAGCCGCCGCCGCAACCTGGCCGATGCCGTCATCGTCGAAGAACCAGAACAGCCACAGACCGCCCAACTCAAAGACTTGCTGCAGCAGCCCAGCCAGCCCAGCCCAGCCAGACGCCGCTCGCTGCGTGGGCGCTAGACACAACAAAGGCAGGCGCATGTCGGACAATCGCAACACCTGGTTTCTCGCCTTTATCTTGATGGCTCTGGGCGCGGTGGCCTTGCTGGGCAACAGCTTCCCCGTCATCCTGGTGCTGCTGGGTTTGCTCTTCCTGGTGCGCCAGTTCGACTCCGACGACAGCAGCAGCAACTTGAGCAGCAGCGCCGCCGCCGACCGCTATGATTACAACTATGCGTACGAGCAAGAAGAAGACGAAGACGACTACGAGATTTTTCATCAGCAGCCGGCCAGCGCCGAACAACGGGTGTATCGCCATGCCCTCGATTCTGTGATGCGCGTCGGGCTGAATCCGGACGAAACCGAAGTGCTGGCGGTCGATATCGGCTTGCTCACGACGCGGGGCGACAGCGAGCCGCAAGTCTACCGCACCTGGTCGCTGCCCGATGACATCGACTACATCCAGCCCTTTGTCCAGTTGCGCGTGCCGATGGCGGCGGTTGGCAGTATCCGCTTCGAGATTTTGGATGCTCGTGGCGCGCCTGTTTATATCCACGAAGACGGCTTCCAACTGCGGCGCGGACGCAACTTTTTGACGCCCAATACGCGCATGCCCCTGCACGACCAGATGGAGCTGGATGGCAAATGGACCCTGCGCATCGTGGCGGATGGCGTCGATATTGCCGAGCATCACTTTGAATATGCCGAAGCCACCAGCGCCAGCATTCGCAGGCACATGGGCGAAGACGGCGAGATCAATGCCGAGATGCAAGCGGCGATCGGCGAATCGCGCCCGGGCAAAATGTCGCTGGACGATCTCTTGGCTTTTCAAGAAGACGAAAGCGAAAGCCAGCGCAGCGCCCGCTAGGTCTTCTGCTCCGCCAGCACCAGCACATAAGCGCCGACTGTATTGGGGTTGCCTTCGTTGCCGCTGAATCGCCGCGCGCGGATGGTGTACATGCCGGTGCTGGGCAGCGGGTAGTTGGCGATCAGCGCATTCTGGTTGTTGCCGCCATCATCGTTGCCCGCCACCACCTCCTGCGCATTGTTCAGCAATTCCAAAAAGGCATCCAGGTTGCCATCGACGCGCGTCATGGAGATGGACACGACTTCGCCAGCGCGCCCATAAAAGACATACAGGTCGTCTGGATTGTCGGCGTTGATCTCTCCCGTAACGCTGGTGCCATAACCCAAAGTCGCGGTGTCGGGCGGCAGCTCTGCAAAAGGATTGTCCAGCCTGTCCAGCGCCAGCCGATATTCGCCGCTGGTTGCGCCGGTCGCGCCCTCGAAGCGGGTGGCGATGATGTGGTAGCGACCGTCTGCGGGGATGCGGTAATCGGCGATGCGCGCGTTTTGACCTTCGCCGCTGTCATCATCTTCTATCAGCGATTGAAAGTCGCTATCCGCCAGCGTGACATAGGCATCGAGGTCGCCACTGGCGCCGCGCTCCAGCTCGATCGTAACCAGATCGCCCGCCTGTGCCGCGAAGCTGTAATAGCGCGCGACCTGCTGGTTATCGAGGCTGCCTGTTGCGCTTTCGCCATAGACAAGTGACAAGGGTGCCAGGCGCGTGCTGCCGCTGCCGCTGCCGGCTGTTTCTTCCAACGTGAGCACAAAGCTGCCGGCGCTGTTGTCGTAGCGCGTGGCCACGATGATATAGGTGCCGCTACGAGCGATGATCAGCGCGTCGATTTGAGCGTTGCGCGTGTCGGCGCCGGTTTGGTCGTCGTTTTGGGCGATGACGAAGCGCTCGCCATCGACAACTTGCAGATAGGGATCGAGCGAGCCCGACGAACGCAGCATGGATATCGTCAGGATGTCGCCTTGCTGCGCCTGGAATGTGTAATAGACTTCCGGGTTGACATCGCTGATCGTGCCGATGACCGAATCGCCATAGCGCAAGGTGCTGCCCCGTTCCGAAAGCACGCCTTTGCGGTTCAGCCGCAGCATATATTCGCCGGCGCTGTTGCCCAATTGGCTTCCGAAGCGGCCGACGATGATGAAATAGCGCCCGGTGCGCGAGATGGTGAGGTCGGTCTGGACGCCCAGCCCGCCCGCCGAGTCATCTTGCCACAGCGCCAGCTCGCCCGTCTCGTCAAAGACATAGAGCACAGGGTCCAGGTCGCCGCTGATGGCGTTCAACTCAAAGCCGATGACCTCGCCGCGCAGTCCATCCAGGAAATAGACATCGCGCGGATTGGCATCGTCCAACTGCCCGCGGATGCTGCCATCCTGGCTGATGCCGGCCGCTTCCGCTGGCAGGTCGCGCGCTTGTGCCAGGCTGGCAAGTGGCAGCAGCAGGCTCAGAATTAAGGAATAGATCATCCTTGTCATATCTCCCATTTTAGCCCATTACGCTTGTGGCTACTGGCTGTACACGCCCGTGATATAATGCACCTGCTATGATTTCTCTCGCGGATTGGCAGCGCTTGCCCGCAAGCTGTGTTTGTCTGATCGCCCTGTTGATGCTGGCGGGCGGCGGAATCTCGCGCGGGCAAGACAGCGCCAGCGACGACCTTGTGCATACCGTGGCCGCCAACGAAACACTCACATCTATCGCCGAAGTCTATGGCGTCACAGTGTCAGACTTGGTCAGCCGCAACAGCCTGGACAACCCGGACATTTTGTCGGTCGGCGAGCAGCTGCTAATTTTCACCGCGGAAGAACGGAGGCAACGGGCCGATGCCAGCCGCACAGCCACCCCCAGCGAAGCAGCGCCGATCGCTGTTGGCGCTGGTTTGTCGGCGCATATTTTGGCTGCTGTGCCACTGACGCCGGCGGCTGTGCCCAAGGTCGATCTGACCGACCCACAGGCCGCGCTCTGCCTGATTGTGTATGCCGACCGCAATGGCAATGGCACGCGGGAAGCGGGCGAGACTCTGCTAGCCAATGCGACCATTCGGCTGCTGGATGGCGCAGGACTTGAACAGCAGCGCATCGTCAGCGCAGCCCAGCCGATTTGCCAGCGCGATCTGCCGCCGAACAACGTTCAGCTTGTGGTCAGCCCGCCGCCCGGCTACGGTTTGACGACGCCCGCGAAATGGCAAATCCAGCTGCGCGCAGGCAGCGACATCCGCCTGGAAATCGGCGCAAGACAAGGCAAACAGACATATTCTGCGCCCGCTACTGTCGTTCCCGAAGCGACTGCTCTGCCAACAGACGACGAACCCAATGTGCTCTATAGCTTGAGCGGTTTGCTGCTCTTGGCGCTGGCTGGTTTGGTGCTGGTCAGCGGCTTTGGGCTGGCGCTTTTTGTTCGGGCGCGCTGATGGGCTGCTTGCGAATGCTGGCGCTGGTTGGCCTTTTATTCTGCAGCGCCGTGCTCTACGGTCAAGATGTCGGGCAGATTTGCTTGCTTGCCTATGCAGATTGGGACGAAAATGGCGCGCGCGACCGGGATGAGCCCGCCTTGAACCAGGGCATCGGCGCAGACCTGCTGAATGCGCAAGGCATCACGATCGCCAGTCGCTTGCTGGTCGATTCGCCATTTGCGACCAATGGCTTGCTATGTTTTGATGAGTTGGCGGCCGGCGATTATCGTCTGCGGCTGACCAGCGCAGCCTATGCAGCCACGACAAACATTTCCGAGAGCGCGACTGTGGTCGTGGGCGAGCCGCCACCGCGCATTGATATCGGCGTCTTGCCTCTCTTTGAAGACTCGCGCGCCCAGGCACACAGCGCAGATCAACCAGATGGCGCCAGAGTTAGCCTGCTGTTGGCGGCCGGCGCTTTGGCCACGGCTTTGCTGTTGGCTGTCGCGACCTTTGCGCTGCTGGCAACAAATTCCACGCGCCCATTTCGCCCGCGCCCGACTATGCGGCGAGTGCGAAGGAGCGAATAACGATGCCGCAATCTCCCAGCCTCTTCTTCTCGACTGCCGATTTGCAGTTGGCCCGCGACAATCTCCAACGTGAACCGGTCAGAAGCGCCTCGGTTCTGCTGGATTCGCCAGCCCCCGAGCCACTGGCAAAGGCGCAGATTCTGGCGCTACGTTATGTCCTGCGCGGGCAGCGAGAAGATGGCGATGCGGCGCTGGCAGCCTTGCGCGAGCTTGTAGCAGCCGAGGGCGCTGCACGAGTTGCCGTGTATCAGCAAGCGCTGGGCCTGCTTTCGACCCTGGCTATGTTGCGGGATGTGCCAGGTGTAGACAATGCGCTGGATGCGGCAATCGCAAGCCTGCCGCTGCCTTTGCCCGACGATGATGTGCTGGCAACGTTCTGGGCAGCTGTGGTCGCGATGGCGCTTGGCTGCCTGCGGGCTGACGATGCCCATATCGACCGCGCCGCCGCCACCTACCGCCGGGCAATCGACCAGCACATCCACCCCGAAGGCTACATCAGGGGCTTGGTCGACATGGAGCACAAGCTGGCTGGGCGGCACAGTTACCAACGGCAGCTTTCCGCCACCTGCGCGCTTGTCTTGATAGCGGAAATGGCCTCGCAACGCGGTCTCAACTTGTGGGCTTATGACAAACGCGCTGTCAGCATCCATACCGCCGCCGCCTACACCCACTATTATTACTATTTTCCCGAGCGCTGGCGTTGGGGAGAGGGCTTGACGCGGGCGCACACCGAGACGGTCATGCGGCGCGAAGGCGCATTCTATGAGCTGGTCAATCGCCAACAGCCACCGCGCGGCATCGAGGCGCTATTTGCCGAGCAGCGACCACTCTTCTGTGCCTATGGCGGTGGCTTGACCACACTGACCCATGGCGCGCCCCGTCCCCAAAAACGCCGCTGGAAGTTGTGGTGAGCGGACTGTCAGTCACTCAAAGTTAAATTGAAAGCTAGTCTCTGTGTTCTCAGTAAGACCAAGAAAGTCATGCCACAAACGGGCAACGCCGATTTAATACGAAATCTGTAAGGGCGAAATTTGTATCGCCCACAATGCTGCAAATGTACCTGTGGGCGACTCAAGAGTCGCCCCTACAGATTGCGATTCTTAGCGCCGTCTCTCTGGCAAAAAACAATTTGCTGCGCTTGTCCTGAACTTGGTCACAATCACACTTGACAAGATATTTAAGCTGGGCTAAAAATATAATTAGTATCGCTGAAATTGATTGAGGAGCATTTTCTATGTCGCAACATCGCTGGCTGCTCACTTTGTGCTGGCTGCTGTTTGCCGCGCCCAGCCTGTCAGCGAGCGCCGCTTTGCCTATCGTCGCCACCACCACGCAAGCTGCCGACCTGGCGCATATGCTCAGCGCGGGTGTCGAGGATGTGCAGATCACCCCGCTCATGGGCGCAGGTGTCGACCCGCATCTTTATCAACCGACTGAATCGGACATTGCTGCCATGAACCAGGCGCAGATGGTCATCTACAGCGGCTTGCATCTGGAAGGGCAATTCGACACGGTCTTCGCGGCGCTGGCAGAGCAGGGCGTTTCGGTCTATGCCCTCAGCGCGCCGGTGAAATCGGCCGGTTTCGTTATCGGCGGCTTCGAGCTGTCTGACGAGCTGACGGATGTGGACGATCCGCACTTCTGGTTCGACCCGCGCAACTGGCAGTTGACCGCGCAGGGACTCGCCAAGCGCCTGGCCATGCTCGACCCCGCCAATGCTGCCGCCTACCAAGCCAATGCCGATGCCTACAGCGAACAGCTTCAACAGCTATTCGACTGGGCAGAGGCCGGTTTGGGCTCTGTTGAGGCGGGGCAGCGCTACCTGGTTACCTCGCACGATGCTTTCCAGTATTTCGGCGCGGCATTCGGCTGGCAGATGCAAGCCATCCAGGGGCTCAGCACAGAAGACGAGGCTGGCGTCGGCGACATCCAGGCGACAGTCGACTTTGTCTTGGCGCACGAAATCCCGGTGCTCTTCGTCGAGAGCAGCGTGCCGCCCGATACCATAGAAGCGGTGGTGGCGGCATTGCGCGCGCAGGAGCACGCAACCCGCATCGGCATTCGCGAATTGTACGGCGATGCCATGGACGCGCCCGGCAGCTTCGGCGGCACATACATCGGCATGCTGGCGCAGAATGCCCTGACGATCATGCAATCGTATCAGTGCATGGGCGCCAGGGTGACCATCCCGGCCTGGCCCGCCGACCTGCTGCCAGCGCCGCCGGACGAGCTGTGGAATATCGATTGCCATGCCTGAGCCCGCCGAACTGGCGCTGGTCATCGACGATCTGACCGTCGCCTATGACCAGAAGCCCGCCATCTGGGATATTGATCTCGAGGTGCCGCAAGGCGCGCTGATGGCGATCGTGGGTCCGAACGGCGCAGGCAAGAGCACCTTGATCAAAGCGGCGCTGAACTTGATCCCGCGGGCGGCTGGCTCGGTGCTCTTTCATGGAAAACCCTACGAAGCGGCGCGACACCTGGTTGGTTATGTGCCACAGCGAGGCAGCGTCGACTGGGATTTCCCTACTTCGGTGCTGGATGTCGTGACCATGGGGCTGTATGGCAAGCTGGGCTGGCTGCGGCGGCCGGGCCGGCGTGAACGGGCGCAGGCGCTGGCGGCGCTGGAACAGGTCGGGTTGCTCGACTATGCCGGGCGGCAGATCAGCCAGCTTTCTGGCGGGCAGCAGCAACGCACCTTCCTGGCGCGGGCATTGGTGCAAGACGCGCAGATTTATTTTATGGACGAGCCTTTTGCCGCGGTCGATGCCACAACCGAAGCAGCCATCGTCAACATCCTGCGCGAGCTGAACAAACGCGGCCGCACCGTGCTGGTCGTACATCATGACTTGCAGACCGTGCCAGAATACTTTGATTGGCTGACCCTGCTGAATGTCGAGGTCGTTGCCTCGGGTCCTACCTGCCAGGTCTTCACGCTGGACAACCTGCAGAAGACCTATGGCGGCCGCGTGACCAGTTTGCATGGCGGGCAGGTGTTGGCGGCAGGCGGCTGAGCATGGCAGAACGGCGCGTCTGGGCGATGATCGCGGCGCTGCTGGCGCTGGGTGTTCTGTTGGTGCCGCTGAGTCAGGCATTATTTGGCTTGCGGCTGACCTATACAGTGCGCGTGGTGGCGCTGGGCGGCTCGCTGCTGGGCGCATTGAGTGGCGCGGTGGGCTGCTTCGCGGTGCTGCGGCGAGAAAGTCTGCTGGGCGATGCGCTTTCGCACGCGGCGCTACCCGGCGTGGCGGTCGGTTTTTTGTTGGCGGGCAGGCAGCTGGGCGCATTGCTGGTTGGCGCGGGCATCGCCAGTTGGTTGGGTTTGCGTTTGGTGGCGGCTATCTTGCGGACGACGCGCATCAAACAAGACGCGGCCTTGGGCATCGTGCTGGCGAGCTTTTTTGCGGCGGGCATCGCTTTGCTGACCTATATCCAATCGCTGCCCGAAGCCAGTCAGGCTGGTCTGGACAGCTTCATATTTGGGCAGGCTGCCGCCATCATAGCAAGCGATATCGCGCTGCTGGGGGCTGTGGGACTGGCTGTGACGCTCGTGCTGGCGCTGTTGTGGAAAGAATTCAAATTGATCACCTTCGATGCCGAATTCGCCAGCGCCGGCGGCTTGCGCGGCGGCCTGATCGATGCGCTGCTTTCGACGCTTATCGTCGTCACCATCGTGCTGGGGTTGCAGCTGGCTGGCGTAATCCTGATGGTCGGCATGTTGATCGCGCCAGCCATCGCCGCCCGACAATGGACGCATTCGCTGGAGCAGATGGTTGTGCTGGCTGCTGCATTGGGCGCATTTGCCGGTGGCAGCGGCGCAGTCATCAGCGCGCTGGACAGTGATATCCCCACGGGACCGATGATTATCGTGGTGGCTTTCGCCTTGGTCGCGCTGTCGATTACACTGGCGCCGGGGCGGGGCGTGCTGTGGAGGCAACTGCGTCAACGCGAAAACCGCCGGCATTTTCGTTCTCGCCGATTGGAGACTGGCGCATGATGGGGCTGGAACGCGCGTTGATCGAGCTGCTGCTGCGCTTTGTCACGCACGACGCATTGAATGCTTTCTTGCGCTCGCCACAGCACACAGCTAGCTTGGTCGGCTGCCTGATCGCCATTTGCGGGGCGTTGCTGGGCACATTTCTGCTGCTGCGCGGCCTGTCGTTGACCAGCGATGCCATCAGCCACACCGTCCTGCTGGGTATCGTGTTGGCATTTATGTTGATGACGGGCGCTGGCCTGGAAGGCGATACATCGTCGCCCTGGTTGATCGTGGGCGCGGCGGCGGCTGGCGTGGGCACAGTCGTGCTGACCGAAACCTTGCATCGCTCGGGGCTGGTGCGGCAAGATGCGGCGCTGGGCTTGGCATTTCCGTTGCTCTTTGCCATCGCCGTTATATTGGTCTCGCGCTTCGTTGACGATGTGCACCTGGACGATGACGCCGTGCTGGTGGGCGAGATCGGCCTGGCCTGGGCGAATACCAACAGCCATTGCTTTGAACATTGCGAGTCGCTGCGCATCACGCCCGAACATCCCGCCGCTCAACAGATGCGCCAATGCGTCAACTGCCGCGAGTTGACTATCAGCCCCCGCGACGAACGCGCCGAATTCAGAGAGGTCTGCGGCAATTGCGGCGTCTATACGCCAGCTCAGGCCTGGAGCGCTGGCTTGCTGGACGAGGCGCCGACACTGGTCTTCTTCCCCAAGTCCATCACCGTCATGCTGGTCTTGACGGCTTTGACAGTCGGATTCGTCGCCGTCTTTTATAAAGAGCTCAAGCTGACGACATTCGATGCCGCGCTGGCAAAGTCGCTGGGATTCCGCCCGGCCGCGCTCACCTATGCGCTGATGATCCTGGTCAGTCTGGTGGCGGTGGGCGCATTTGACGCGGTGGGCTCGATCCTGGTGATCGCCTTTTTCATCATACCGCCGGCCGCGGCCTACTTGTTGACCGACCGCTTGTCGGGCATGCTGCTGCTCAGCCCGGTCATTGGCGGGGCGGGCGCATTCTTCGGTTATGATCTGGCGCGTGGCTGGCTCTTCGGCATGTTGCCGGTGGCCGAGGGCATCGCCGCGCTCAATGCGATCTTCGGCTTGCAACTGCGCGAAGCCTGGGATTCTTCTATCAGCGCATCTGTGGTGCTGACGATGTTCGTGCTCTTTGTGCTGGTTTGGATTTTATCGCCGCGCTATGGATTGGTCGTCTCGGCGGTGCGTCGCGCCAACAGCCGCCGCCGTTTTGATGATCAGGTTGTTTTGGCGCATATACACAATCACCAGGGCACGCCCAGTCACGCGATTGAGCTGCGAGCCGCCACCCTGCACCAGCACTTCCGTTGGACGCCGCAAAAAATGAACCGCGTTTTGATGCGTCTGCGCGCGCTGGGATTCGTGAGCCAGGAGGCTGGCAGCGCCATCTTGACACAGCGCGGCGACGCCCATGTGCACGCCTTTCGCAAACAGCTGCTGGTCGCGCATAATATCCCCGATATCGACCCGACACAGCCATGATCAGCTTGATCGTCACAGTGCTCAACGAAGGCGACAACATCCGGCAATTGCTCGATTCCATCGCCGGGCAGACGCGCCCACCAGACGAAATCGTCATCGTCGATGGCGGCAGCGTCGACAATACCGTCGAGATTTTACGTGCCTATGGCGAACGACTGCCACTGCGCCTGCTGGTCGCCGCGGGCTGCAACATCAGCCAGGGACGCAATCTTGCCATCGCCGAAGCCCGCGGTGACATCATCGCCGCGACCGATGCCGGCGTGCGGCTGGCTGTGGATTGGCTGGAGACGCTCACCACGCCGCTGCTGGACGACCATGCGCTGGGTGTGGCTGCTGGCTTCTTCTGTGCCGACCCGCAGACGCCTTTTGAGATCGCGCTGGGCGCCGCGACCTTGCCACTTGTGGACGAAATCGACGCGAGCAGTTTTTTGCCCAGCAGCCGCAGCATCGCCTTCCGCAAGCGCGCGGCACAGGGCATCGGCGGTTATCCCGAGTGGCTCGATTATTGCGAAGACCTGATTTTTGACCTGCGATTGCGGCTGGCTGGCGAGCGCTTCGTCTTCGTGCCGGGGGCTGTGGTCTACTTCCGCCCCCGCCCGAGCCTGCGCAAATACTTCCGCCAATACTACCTATACGCGCGCGGTGATGGCAAAGCCGATTTGTGGCGAAAGCGCCACTTCGTCCGTTATGCGACCTATCTGTGCCTTGTGCCGGGCATCGGCATCGCTGGCTGGCTGGCGCATCCGTTGTTGTGGTCCGGCTGGCTGATCGGCGGCATGGTCTATCTCTATCGTCCCTTGCGACGTTTGCCGGTCGTTTTGCGCGCTGCGGAGAATCGCTCGCTGGCGCTGTGGATGGTTTGCAGCGCCTGGCTCCCGTTGCTGCGTCTGCTGGGCGATATGGCGAAGATGTTGGGCTATCCGCGCGGATGGCTTTGGCGGCTGCAGCAAAAACCTGACGACTGGAAGCGGCTCGCAGGGTAGGCAAAACGAGCGCATGATGAAGCAGGCTGATGCCGACTTTGAAATTGGCTGGGTGGCGCTGAGCCTTTCGCCCAATATCGGGCGCAAAAGCCTCGACAAACTGCTAAATCATTTTGACGGCGACCCGTCGGCTGTGCTCGCCGCGCCACGCCAGGAATTGCTGCGTGTTCCAGGCATCGGCGTGGCCAGCGCTGGCGAGATCGCCGCAATTAATCTGGACGAAGTCGCCGCTGCAATGTGCCGCTGGCAGCAGCAAGGCCTCGCCATCCTCACACCGCGACATCCGCAATATCCAGGACCCTTGCGCGAGCTGGCCAATGCGCCGGCTTTGCTCTTTGCGCGGGGCTGCCGGCACGACCAGTTGTGGACGCGCACGGTGGCGGTCGTGGGCACGCGCGCGCCCTCCTCGGCCGGGCGCAACCTGGCGCGAAAGCTGACGATGGAGTTGGCGCGGGCTGGCATCACGGTCGTGAGCGGCTTGGCTCTGGGCATCGATACAATCGCACATAGCAGCGCGCTGGACGCAGGCGCGGCCACCGTGGCTGTGCTGGGCAGCGGCGTGCTGAATGTGTATCCACCCCATAATCGCGGGCTGGCCAGCCAGATTGAGCAGGGCGGGCTGCTGCTCTGCGAGGGGCAACCGCGGCAGGCTGTCAATGCGCAGCGGCTGGTGGCGCGCAACCGCATCATCAGCGGGCTGGCCAACCAGGTCGTGCTGGTCGAATCGCAGCTGGGTGGCGGCGCGATGCATGCGCTGCGCTTTGCCAAGGCGCAAGGACGCCCCATCTTCACTTTCGACCTGCCGGCCAGCGGCAACCAGGCGGCGCTGCAAAATGGCGCGCACAAGCTTTGCCCTGCAGACCCGCTGCCTGCGCTGCTGGGCACCGCATAAATAAATGCCCGCCAGCCAATGAATCGCCAAACGAAATGACTGTAGAGCTTTTGACTCAGAATCAGAAATTCCTGTATACTGTTTATAAGGGCGTGAGATAAAGGCTGAGACAAGGGCGAGGTAAATGAAAGATTTTCGCAATTTATCGTGTCGGCAGCAGCGCATGCTACGTTTTATGACAGCGTTTGTGGGCGACAATGGCTATCCACCCAGCATCCGCGAGATTGGCGATGAATGCCTTATTGGCTCGACATCGGTGGTCAATTACAACCTGAACAAGCTGGTCGACGCCGGCTACATTGAGCGCTCTGACAGGGTGTCGCGCGGTTTGCGGATCTTGCGCAGCATCCCAGGCGAGGAATCGGCAAGCCCGCTGGCGACCAGACAACAGCTGCAAGTCGCGTTGGTCGGGCGGATTGCCGCTGGCGAGCCGATCTCGCTGCCCGATGACATCGCCCATCATATCGACGAAGACGATTATATCAGTGTGCCGCCGGCGCTTTTGGGCAAGGTCGACGCGAACGAAGTCTTCGCATTGGCGGTGCGCGGCGATTCCATGATTGACGCCATGATCCAACATGGCGATATCGTCATCCTGCGCCGGCAGCATACCGCCGACAATGGCGATATGGTGGCGGCCTGGCTGAAAGAAGACAGCGAAACCACACTCAAGTATTTTTATCGCCGTGGCGACATGATCGAACTGCAGCCCGCCAACCCAGCCTATCAACCACTGCAAGTCCTGCCCGATAATTGCGAGATCAAAGGCAAGGTGCTTTCTGTGATGCGCACCTACGCCTAACGCCAGCCAATGCCCAGTTCTCGCTCGGCGCTTTGACACAGACGGGCTCCGCCAGCCACTAGCCACTGCTCATAGGTCTCGCTGTGCGAGGCGCGGGCTGCGGCGGCGCTGTAGATGCCGACTCCCCATCGATAATAGGCTTGCGTCTCTGCCGACCAGCTTTCGCGCGTTTGGCTGATGACGGCTGGTCCGCCATTGTAACAAGCCAGCGCCAGGCCAATCACGCCGTCCGCCGCCCCCAGGCAATAATTCAGGTAGTCGCCGCCTCGCCGCGCATTGGTATCGGGATCGAGCATGTCATCACCCTCGGTGAAGTGAAATGGCATCACTTGAAACAAACCCCTTGCGCCCGCATTGCTGGCCACGCTGGGATGCCCGCAAGATTCGATCTGCATCACAGTCGCCAGCAAGTGCGTATCCACATCTGCGCGCGCCGCCCATTCACCAATCTCGTCTGCCCAGTGCCGCACCGAGGGCGCAAAGAAACCCGCCAGCTCGAGCTTGTGTTGCCCAGGCAGCAATCGCAGCGCGAAACTCGCTGCGTCGTCCCAAAGCGGCAGCGATGCCAGCAGCAGCGCCAGGGCGATCGGCAGCCACAGCGGCACATAATAGACCTCGTCTCGCTTGATAATGCGCCGCCCGCCGCGGACCTGCGCAAAGCTCAAACGCAGCAAGCCGAGAATTGCCGCCAAGCCACGCCTCGCCCGTTTCCACCAGCTCCGCGCGTCGAACCTACTTGTTCCCTGTGTCTGCGAATTCAACTTGCGTTTTGCCTCGGTCGCTGGGTCTTCTCTGCGAACCCGATGGTAACACAGACAGTCTGCGCTGGGGGCATGCGCCGACTGCTGTCTGTGCCGCGCGCGCTTTTGCGATTACAATGCCGCTGGAGGCAAGCCATGATTACCCAGCCGAGCCAGTCATGAGCCAACTCTCATTTCGCGAACGTCTGCAGACCGGCCTGCCCATCCTGGCCGATGGCGCCATGGGCACGTTGCTGCATGCTAATTCCCATTCTCCCGCCGATGCCTGCTTTGACGCCATGAACCTCGAAGCGCCAGATGTCGTGCGCGGCATTCACCAAGCCTATCTGGAAGCGGGCGCAGAATTGATCGCCACCAATACATTTGGCGCCAACAGGTTCAAACTGGCCGGCGCGGGCAAGGTCGACAACCTGGCGCAGATCAACCGCAGCGGTGTGCAGTTGGCGCGAGAAGCCATCGCACAGAGCGGCTCCGACAGCTATGTCGCTGGCTCGGTGGGACCGCTGGGCGTGGGCATCGCGCCTTTCGGAGCGGTCTCGCAAAAAGATGCGCGGGAAGCCTATGCGCTGCAGTTGGCGGCTTTGCTGGAAGCAGGCGTCGACTTGATCCAGTTCGAGACCTTCCGCGAGCACAAAGAGTTGCTGCTGGCTGTGGCGGCGCTGCGCGAACTATCGCCTACGTTGCCTATTCTCGCTCAAGCCACTTTTTATCACGAAAATCTGAGTTATGCCGGTTTTCCGCCGGCGCGCGTTGCCAACGATCTGGGGCGAGCAGGCGCGGATGTCATCGGCGTCAACTGTGGCAGCGGTCCGGCTGGGATTACAGAAGTGCTGCGGCAGATGCGCTTCGCCATGCCCGATGCCGTTTTCTCCGTCATGCCCAACGCCGGCTTTCCCGAGGTGGTGGGCGGCCGCATCTTGTATCCTGCCAGCGCCGATTACTTCGCAGATTTCGCTAGCAGCGCTGTCGAAGCGGGCGCGATGGTGGTGGGCGGCTGCTGCGGCACCCTGCCCGAACATATCGCCGCCATGCGGGCAGTGCTCGATGCGCCGTTGCGCGCTACGCCCGACCTGCATATCGCTGAAATCGCGGGCGAGACAGAATCTCAGGCAGCCGATGCGCCAACCGAGCTGGCCGAGCGCTTGGCGGCTGGCCTCTTCACCACCACGGTCGAAGTGGCGCCACCGCGCAGTTATCGCACCGAACCGCTGTTGCAAGCTGCGCGGCGTTTGCGGGCGGCTGGTGCTGACCTCATCAATGTGGCCGATACGCCGGCTGCGCGTATGAAAATGAGCGCTTGGGCGGTCGCGCATTTGTTGCAAACGCAGATCGGCATCGAGACTGTCTTGCACTTCCCCACGCGCGGACGCAATATGCTGCGCATCCAGGGCGACTTGCTGGCTTCACACGCGTTGGGCTTGCGCAATCTTTTTGTCGTATTGGGCGACCCCACGCGCATTGGCGACTTTCCCGATGCCAGCGATCTCAACGATGTTGCGCCATCGCGGCTCATCCATGTCATCAAGCGGGGCATGAATCGCGGCGTTGATATGGCCGGCAACAGCATCGGCAAGCCCAGCAGCTTCACAGTCGGCTGCGCATTGAATATGGGCGCGGATGATATCGACCGCGAGATTCGCATCCTGCGCAAGAAGCAGCAAGCCGGCACAGATTTTGCGCTGGGACAAGCGGTCTTCGAGCCCGCCCGCATACGCCAGTTTCGGCAGCGCTATACGGAGCTTTGTGGAGAAGCCTTCGCGCTGCCCGTGCTGATGGCGGTGATGCCGCTGCGCAGCCTGCGACAAGCGCGCTATCTGCACAACGAAGTGCCCGGCATCAATATCCCCGCAGATATTATGGCGCGCCTGGCCGCTGCTGGCGACGAAGCCCCGCGCACAGGTTTGCATATCGCGCAGGAACTGCTGGAAGCCATGGCGGGCTTGGTGCAGGGCGCATACATCATCCCGGCCGGAGACTATGAGTTGGCGGCAGAAGTTGTCGCTACCATCAGAGAGCGCGGGAGCTTTTCATGACGCAGCAGGACACGATGCCCGGCATCGGCACGATCGACCTGAATGTAGTGGTGATTGACAGCGACTTCTATGCCTGCCATGCCATCAATGCCTACCTGGCTTGGGACCGGCGCACGCGCGTAGTCGGCAAGTTTGCGCAGCTGGACGAATTTCACACTGCGCTGCGCTCGGGCTCGTTCCAGGCGCAGCCCAATATCGTGATAATCGACGCCAGCGACAGCGCGACCGCCCGTCATTTGCGTGAAGCAATTGACAAGCTGCAAGCTGCGATTGAGAATCTGCGCATCGTTTGCCTGGCACCCTTTGCGGACGCGCAGTACCTGTTCGCGGCGGTGGACAGTGGCGCAAATGCCTATCTGCTGAAGGCCGACGCGCGCATTCATATCGCCTGGGCGCTCTGTCATGTGGCGCTGCTGGCAGACGACGGCTTTCTCATCAGCGCCGGCGTGGCCGAAGCAGCCGCCAAGCTGCGACATCCGCGCTTGCAGAAGGCGAGATTTTTGGCGCAGCCACGCCCCTACCAGAATATGACGCCGCGCATCCGCCAGGCGATCGAGCTATATGCGGTGGAAGGCATGCCGCAGAAGCTGGTCGCGCACGAGATGGACATTGAAGTTGAAACCGTGCGCGACTATATCCGGCAAGCCTACGATATCCTGGACGCCCTGCATGCCGACGATTCAGCCTATCCGCTGGACATGCACCGCCAGGAAATCGCCTTCATGCGCATCACCGCGCTGGCCATCCCCGCCGACGAGTGATGGGCTAGGTTATCGCCGAATCTGTTGCCGAGGCGTCTTCGCTTCGCAGTTCCTCGGCGCGTCTTTTGCGCATCTCACTCATCACCTGCGTCCGCGTCAGCAGCACCGACTCGTCTTCTTCTTTTTCGAGCGCGTCTGGCACGGTCGCATGTCCCGCTTCCAGATAAGAGACGATCGCCTCGCTGAAAGACTTGACCGGCGCTTCTTCTCCATATTGATGGCGCAGCTCTAGCAGAACATTCATCAGCCACAAGAAGAGGTCGCCTTCTGTCCGCTGGGTCTTGCGGCCCCTGACGAGGTCCAGCACATCATATTTGCGGATCAGGTCAATAGCCGGCTTGTAGATGCTGTGATACCAGTCGGCGGTTGCCTCTTCGGTGGTCAAGGCGCGCCCCCACAGCTTTTCCAGCACCCGTTCGTGCAAGAAGATATGTCCCATCAGCTCGTGATAACGGGCGGGCTCTGTCAGCTCGATTGATTCGTGGTCGGGCACGGCGCGCGTCAAGCCCGTTTCGCCGAGGAAGTTGGCATACGCTTCTGCCGCTTCCATCTGCTGCATGCTCATGCCAGGACGCAGCGGCACGGTGGTTGGCAGCGCGACCACATGCGCCTGGATGGTCTTCGCGCCCAGTTGCCGCGCCACCGACACGCGGTGATTGCCATCGCGCACGAAATAGGCAGCGCCCACCTTGTACAGCTCAATCGGCGGTGGACCTTGTTGGCTGTTGGCGAGGGCGTATACGCGGCTCCAGCGCTCTTTCAATTTGCTGTTCTTGGGCAGAAAAGTCGCTGTGAAGTCTTTGTAACGTCCCACGCTGCCGACGATATTCTCGAGCGGGATATCGCGCACGCCTTCGTAGTGCTCTTCGTGCAGATGCAAGCGGCTGCGCACTTCGTCAAAGTTCAGCAACTCGCTGTGCCGCCCAGTCAAGTGACTCAGCATTTCTTGCCAAAACACGCGATTCTGGATGGCTTGGAATTTATTGACACCTTCTTTGTAGAAGGAGTGGAAATTTGCGTCTTCAGCCATGTGTTTCTCTCTTTGTCCTTGTGTTTGCCAGCAAAGCCAAGCAACAATGCAAAATCAATGCGCTCTGGGCACAGACAACAAGACGCGGCAAACAGCCAGGAACTTCCGCCTACTATAACACATCTGCGTTAGAGGCGCGTAAAATTGTGGTGAAGAGAGGTGCAATGGACGAATCGACAGCGCTGCGACTGAATGCGATCAACAGAGCTTTTTATCGGCAGACGGCGCGCGACTTTGATGCGACCCGCCAAGCTCCCTGGTCGGGCTGGACTCGCTTGTTGCGCTCGGTTCGGCTGCCGGTCGGCTCCGTGCTGGATATCGGCTGCGGCAATGGGCGCTTTGGGCGCTTCGTGGCTGCTCGGCAGGCCGCTTCGTTTGACTATCGTGGCCTCGACAACAGCGCAGACTTGCTGGCATACGCGAGCGCGCATCTGCAAGGTTATGCACATGTCCGCGCCGACTTGCTGGTTCGCGACATTCTCAACCAGCCGTGGCCAAAACGCGGCGCCCAGCTCGTGACGCTATTTGGCCTGCTGCATCATGTGCCGGGGCTGCAAAAGCGGCGAGGTCTGCTGCGGGCGGCGGCGGAATGTGTGTTGCCCGGCGGTTGGCTGGCCTTCACAGCCTGGCGATTTATGGATAGCGCGCGCTTCCATAGGCGCATTGTGCCCTGGAGCGACGATATTCAGGTGGAAGCAGGCGACTATCTGCTGGACTGGCGGCGTGGCTCGCGGGCGGTCCGCTATTGTCATCATATAGACGATGCCGAACACGAGAGCCTGATAGCAGCGGCGGGCTTGCGGGTCGTGGATGATTACCGCGGAGATGGCGGGCTGAACCGCTATACGGTCTTGCAGCGCGATTCTGGCAGCGAACCCCCTCCCTGATGATTCGGGGGAGGGGGCACTGGGGTGGGGCTGCGGAAACCTGCCCCCTCCCCAACACAGGCAAGAGGGGGCGTGATGACAACTGGCTAGCAACCGCCCTGTTCCAAGACATAGGGCGCGGCGGCCGCGCGATTGTCGTTTTCGTTCATCTCGGCGACGCGGTTGTCATAGTCGACATGGAAGTTGATGTGATGCAATTCGCTGTGATGCACCTTGGGGGTGATGCGCGCCTCAGACACAGCCGATTGACCGGGGTCCAACTGGCGGAATGGCGTATAGGTCACCTCGCGCCCAGCGCCATCGTGCCGCGAGTCGACGACCTCGATCAAACCGCCGCCAGAGCGGGCAGTGCCGATATTCTTCACGCGCACGCTGATGGAGTAGGTCTGGTTGCAGGTGGCCGGATGCGGATTGATGACCGGGCTGCCATCGATGACCAAATTGGGACCCGTCGTTGGCGCGGGCGGCACAGTCGGCTGCGGGATGACTGTTGGGATGGGCGTTGGCGGCAAGGGCGGCGGCTGGATGGCCGGCACACTGCTGGTATCGCCCACCGCATCCACGATGAAAGGCGCGATGAAACCGTTGCGCCCGCTGGGCATTTCGATGTACCACCAGCCCGTATTCCAGGCGCTTATGCCTTTGATAGGCGCGGTATCGCCTTCCAAGAGCACACCTACTCTGTGATAGGCAGTGGAATCGCCGCTGCGCACATTGGCGCCGGGCACTGTGACCACGACATACGGACCCGTGTATTGGGGCGTGTCATCGACTGCTTCGTCCGCCATGTCGTCCATGGTTTCTTCGGGCATGGCGTCGGCCGGCTCGTCTGACATGTCGTCCATGGATTCTTCGGCCATGTCGTCTACGGCGGCTTCTGGCATGGCATCGCCGGTGTCTTCTGGCATCATGTCCATGGCGAATTCGGGCGGATTATTCTCGATGCGGATGGGGCTGACGCGTGCCACCGACTGTGCGCCTGCGCCCAGGTTGATCATCAAGCGCAGCTCGTACAGGCCATCGGGCAGCGACGCCGTGTTCCAGGTACCCAGTACATCAGCTTCGACAGCGGCGATGCGCGGCAGCGTGGCCGGGAACCATTGTGGCTCTTCGTCTGCCATATCCATCGCGCTCAAGTCCAGCTCACGGAACTCGATGTACAAGTTGCGGAGCTCTGGCAGGTTGGCGGTGCCGCGAATATCGACGCTATCGCGGACGACATAGACCGGCGGCGGGAAGCTGATATGAGCCAGCGGGTCCAGCATGTCGGCGTCGGCGGGTTCAATGAGCGAGCCGCTATCTTGCGCGCCCACAGCCGGGACGAGCAGCAATAAGGCCGCCAGTATACAAATCAGTAGTCGAAATCGCATTGTCAAGCTTCCTCCTAGATTTCAGAGCGCGAGCAGAATTCTACCGTTTGTCTATCAATTACCATACTTTACCATACTCTGCTTGCTGCGTATGCACAATACGCGACAACTCGGGCTAGAGGGCAAGCGCAGCAATAACATCATCCTGCTGCGATAGAGCCGAAGGGATAATGCAACACAGAGGGCACAGAGGGCACAGAGGGCACAGAGAAAAGCGTTCAATGGTTCTTTGAGTGATTGACATGTCGCCCGCATGCCAATGCGCAAGCAGGAATCTTCTGCTTTGCCAAATCAATCTCTGCGCCTCTGTGCCTCTGTGGCAAATAAACATCATTATGCGATTGTCCTGACTTGGGCGGGCTGCGATTGCTGCGGGGTCCTGGCGATAGCTTGCGGCTTGAGTCTGTATTTCCTGGCGCGCTTGCGCTAGCCTGCGGCGAGATTGCGAAGGTGGCAGCTGACCAATGACGAAGCGCGCGATCGTCTCCATCCGCGACTTGCACAAGACCTATGACGAAGGCGCTCGCTCGCGTTGCATCTTGGCAGGCGTCAACCTGGATATCTATGCAGGTGAATTCTTTGCGCTGCTGGGTGCCAGTGGCAGCGGCAAGAGTACCTTGCTCAATCTGCTTAGCGCGATTGACAAGCCCACGCGTGGGAAAATCTGCATTGACGATACCGACATCACCGCGCTGAATGACTTGCAGCAGACTCGCTTCCGCCGCGACCATATCGGCATCATCTTCCAGTTTTTCAATCTTATCCCCACGTTGACCGCGTTGGAAAATATCACCCTGCCACAAGAATTGGGCGGCTCGGCGCGTGCCACGGTCGAGGCAAAAGCTCGCGGATTGCTGGAGGAAGTCGGCTTGGCAGAGCGCGCTGATGACTACCCGGACAACCTCAGCGGCGGCGAACAGCAACGCGTGGCCATCTGCCGCGCCCTGCTGCACGAACCCAAAGTCGTGCTGGCTGACGAACCGACCGGCAACCTGGATGAAGACACGGGCCGCGCTGTGATCCAACTGCTGTTGCGCCTGACCCGCGACGCCGGCAAAACGTTGATCATGGCAACACACAGCGCCGAGATTGTGCCGCTGGCGCAGCGCGTCTGCCGCATCATTGATGGCCAATTGCATATCGAATCGACTGGACCGCCTGCAAGCGCCGCCCGGGAATGGTGAGAAGTGTGGACATGCCGCCCCCCACTCCCAAAATCTCTCCACATAATCACCACGCCCCGCCGCCCGAGCCGCTGTGAAATTTTCCAATAACGCGCTAGAATATCAGCAGCAGCTTGTCTGCAAGGGCAGATTGTGTGATACGAAAGGCAGCGGCCGATGGATGACCCGGCTATCAATATCAGGGTAAAAGCCATCTTGGGTGAACTGCGCGATGTCAACAAAGCGCGCCGCCGCAGCGCTGTCATGAAGCTGGGCATGATCGGTGGCGAACAAGCCCTGCGCGCCCTCATGCGCCTGGTCGAGAACCAGCAAGAAGACCTAATTGTGCGTGGAAGGGCGGCTCTGATGCTGGGCAAACTCAAAGACGAGCGCGCCGTACCCCACCTCATCCGCGCTTTGGATGCGCCCGGTTTTCTCACGCCTTATCACGCCGCGCAGGCTTTGGGCAAAATCGGCGATCCTCGCGCGATAACAGCGCTGCAAAATCTGGCCGCCGGCAGCCGCGACAAAACTCGCAGCGCCGCGGTCGAAGCCTTGCGCCAGCTGGGCTATGAATCCGAATACGCCGTCTATGGCGATGATCATCCGCCCATCTGAGGCTTCTGCGCGAATGCCCGCTCTATCCTCCACAACTCAATCGAAGCGGCCTGGCCTGGCGAGGCTGCGTCCAGCGCACTGGCTGTTTGCTGCTTACTGCGACTGCGGAACACATGCTTGTGTTGCGCGCTGACTCTTGGCTGTCAGCGAGTCGCGATTGATCGTCCAGTTTAGGGGCTGCAACTCCAGCGCGGCGGCATATTGCGCTTGTGCCGCGCAGGCATCGCTGGGCAGCAGCCAGTCGCCATAAGCAGCCAGCGCCGCTTGCAGCTCGCCGACCATGTCGAAGGTCATCAGTCGCGGAGTCTGAAAGTTGTAAACGATGCGCCGCAGCAGCCGCACGGCTTCGGCTGGATTGTTGCTGACGAACAACTGCGCATTTTGCAGCATCAACGCCACTTCGCGCAGGAATGTTAGCTCACCGATATCGCCATGCAATTCCGCGCGCTCGCTTAGCACGATGGCTTCCGACAATTTGCCGTTTTCAAAGAGCGTTTGCGCCTGCGTTGTCAGCGCCTGCAAGATCAAATCGCGAGTCAATTCGCGCTGATAGCTGGGGTCGAGGCTGATGATGGCATCGAGCGTATCAATGGCTGCGTAATAATCGCCCGCTGCGAGTTCGCCCTGTGCAGCTGCCAACAAGGCATCCAGGTCATATTCGGCGTTGGGGATAAGCGTGGCAATGGCAGGCGCAGGGCTCGTTGGCAGGGCAGTCGCGGTGGGCACTGGCGCCACGATGGTGGGCGTGGGACTGGGCAGCGCTGCCAGCCAGGCTTGCGTGGCCATGGGCGACCAATGACCCAGGCAGTCGGGCGACGGCGAGAGCCTGCGCAGCGATTCTAGCCGGGCTCCAGCCAGCGCCAGGTTGCCTGTGGCCAGGTCTTCGGGCAGTCGGGCGCATTGCTGGCGCACTTCGGCTAGGGCGGTGCTGCTGGCATTGGCGCTCGCGATGACGACTCCGCTGCTCCAGCCAGCATAGGCGCTTGCCAGCGCGACCAAGCCAGATACGAAGAGGAAAATGGCTGCGCCCAGCGCCCAGAACAGGCAACTGTTCAGGCGAGAGCGGCTGCGGGATTCCGGGCTGGCAGGATTGGGCGGTGGCGGATTCAATTGATCGTGCCTCAAATCAAAAAAACAGCAGCGATTGTAGTGCAAGTGCGCCAGCATAACCAGACAGCTTGGAACCTGTCTCAGGGCAATCGCATTCAAATGAAACTCAGCGCCAGGAAACCCTCTGCAACGCACTCGGTGGCAAAATAATTTGATGTGATTGCACTGGACCGTGTCTACCAGGCAGAACAGACGAAATCAATTTGCATGCTGCTTGCCAGCTTTGCCTATCTTCGCAGGCTACGCGCAGCTTTGCGGACCTCCCGTCTTTGTGGGTAAACTTGTCCCGTGGACCAAACAGAACGGCGCAACCCAATGGCGCATTCCCACGACCATTCGCACCATCACCAGCACAGCGGCGGACCTCTCGCCAAGATCGCGCAGGCGCTGCATCTGCCCGGCTTCACGCATGATCACAGCCACAGCGACCTGGCGGGCGACTCGGCTTTTCTGCACAACCAGCTGGCTATCCGCACGGTCTGGCTGGCGCTGTTGGCTTTGGGCGCGACCACCGCTCTGCAAATCGTCATCTATGTCGCCAGTGGCAGCGTGGCTCTGCTTGCCGATACGGTGCACAACCTGGGCGATGCGCTCAATTCCATCCCGCTGCTGATCGCCTTCTATTTTGCGCGGCGGGCGGCAAACAAGCGCTTCACCTATGGCTATGGGCGGCTGGAAGATATCGCCGGCGTCTTCATCGTCATCTCCATCGGCTTCACCGCCGCTTTTATCTTGGTTGAATCTGTGCAACGGCTGCTCAATCCGCTGCCACTGGAGAATCTGGAATGGATCGCGCTGGCATCGCTCGTCGGCTTTGTGGGCAACGAGCTGGTGGCGGAGATGCAGATTCGTGTTGGGCGGCGGATTGGTTCGGACGCCATGATCGCCGATGGCCAGCACGCGCGCGTTGACGGGCTCACTTCGCTGGCGGTGCTGATTGCGGTGCTGGGGACTTTGATTGGTCTCCCCATTCTCGATCCCATCGTCGGCGTCATCATCGCCATCGCCATCGTCGGTATCACCTGGAACGCTATCAAAGCGATTTGGCTGCGGATGATGGACGCGGTCGACCCGCACCTGGTCGAGCATGTCGAGGCGCATGTGCTGGCGCTGGACGGCGTGCTGGCAATGGATACCCTGCGCCTGCGCTGGGTCGGGCATCGGGTGTATGGCGTCGCGATTGTGCGAGTCAGCGGCGATACCAGCTTGGAGGCCTGCCAGTCTATCATTCAGGCGATTCAAGTCGAGGCGGGGCAGGTCATCCCGCAGTTGGAAGAATTGACGGTGCAGGTTGCGCTGACGCCGGCTTGAGCGAGCGCAGGGTTCGCCGCTAGCCGTTGACGATTTGAACTTCGATGTTTGCCATGAGGAACCTGCCCAGCGATCCCGCTTCCACTTCCAGCAGCGCCAGTTCCGCCGCGCTCAAAGTCTCGTAAGGCGCAACAACGATGCGCAGCCCCTTGCGTCGTTTCTCCAGCTTCCAGGACGCCTTTGCCTCGCCATTGATAAGCACGCAAGCTCGGATCAAGCCGCCGCCGGGATACACTTGCCGCGCATGGTCTGGCGCAATGATGAAACGCCGATCTTTGTGCGCCAGCAGGTAATTGTCATAACGAGGCAGCAGGCGCAGACTCGCTTCGGCTGCGCTGATTGTCTCTTGATCTGCCCGCATCAGCGCCTCGCCATCGGCTGTTGTCACTGGTCTGCTATCGGCCTTAACCGCCGCCCAGGCCGCCCGTGCCTGTGCCGCGCGCAAGCCCGACCATTGCGCGAAGTCCTGCAAAGTGGCTGGCGCGCAGGCAATCAAGTATCGTCGCGCCAATTCTGCCAATGGGTCGGCAGGAGCGGGAGCGATCTCTGGCAACCATTCCTCGAGCAGCACAAATGTCAACTTGCCAGCGCATTCGGGACCCAGGCAGACCACGCCGCGCAGCGCCGCAAATCGCACGAGATGATGGATGGCTTGTCCAGCTACCGGGATGCCATATTCGCCCAGCGCCACGGCCAGTTCGGCTCGGTTCAATGCGCCTTCTCGCCCCAGGATGGCGATGATCGCCTCGAGAGCTTCTGCGCGGATGGCTTCTGTCAAGCCGAGTTGTTGATAGCGCCGGCGCGTAGAGCGGATGGCGCCTTCGCCACACAAAGCCAGCAGCCAGCGCAGATCGTCGGCGGCGACAAGATGCAGGGTGCCGCGCAAGCTCCAGCTGAGCACGATGGAACGGTCGACTTCGCGCGCATGTTGAAGTTCTGCTTGCGTGATGCCATTCGACCGGGCATGAATCGCCAGCTGTGCCGAAGCCCACTCCTGCGCTTGCAGGGCGCAAAGCTGTCGCACAACTGCTGTCGAGCTGGGTAAGCGCGCTGCAGGCAGCAGGCATTGACAATGAGCGCGGACGCGGCGGACCTGTTCGGTCGACAGTGGCAACATGGTGCGTCCCCGCTCATTGCAAGTTGAGTTATCTAGGCAGAGCCTAACAGCAGACTTGTCGGGTCGTCCCGCGTTTAGCTACCCTGCGCCTCCAGCGCCGCCTGCTGCTCGGCGATGCGCTCGGGGCTGCAATGCAACTGCGCCAGGAATGCCTGGTCCGCCGCCAAGCGTTCGTCCAGCGGGATGACCGCTCCCTGCTGGCGCAACTCGGCGCCGACGCGCTCGGAGATGGTCGCTTCGCCCTCTTCAATCACGGCGTCGGCTTGGTCGATGAGCTCCTGTGAAATCGTAACGCCTTGCAGTTCAGCCATATCGAGGTTGACGCCGATGGCGCTGCCGGTCTGTTCGTTGATGCCGGTCGTCGCGATATCGATATCGCCGTTCAAATGCGCCGCCAGCATCACGCCCACATTATCGCCTTGGGCATAATAGTGATAAAAGCCAGAGCTGACGGTCGCGCCGTAGTAGACAGAGAAGAGGATGGGGTGGAAAACCGGGATGCCAAATTCGTTGCCAAGGTTGACCACGATAGGCAAACCCGCGGCACCGGTGCGCAGGTCAATCGGCATTACAAAGGCGTCTATGCCGCGGTTGATGAGCCCTTCCGCCGCCAGGCTCACCTCGTGAATGGCAGTGACGGCTGTCGCCAGTACAGTTAAGCCCATAGCTTCGCCGATGCGCGCGATCTCTTCCGCGCCGACCACGCCAGCCGCTTCTGAAGAATTGAAGATCGTGCCAATCGTCTGAATGTCCGGGTTCTCCTTCAGCAGCAGGGTTAATACCTCTTCGTATGGCGTCGAAGACAGCGAACCCGTAACATGCTCCGGCTTGATGCAGGACGATTGCAGAATGCCCGCTTCGTAGGGGTTGTAAACGGAGGTGAAGAGCACCATGGGCGGGTCGTCCATATCAGCGGTGGCGTAGAGGGCGAGCTGTGTAATTGAGGTGGTGATCGTCACCAGCACATCCGGCTCTGCATCCAGGATGGTTGCCAGCATCAGGTTGGCGGTCGGCAAATCGAAGTCGGCGCTGCCCCAGATGATGTTGAGCTTTTCGCCCGCCAAATCCTGATGGTCGCGCGCAGCCGCATTTTCTTCGCTGCTGATGAAGCCATACGATTCCAGCACATCCAGGATCGCGCCTTCTGTCACATCAAAGGTGCGCAACGAGCCAAAACGAACGATTCCTACGGTCGGGTTATCGTCGGCATGTACCGCCGCCAGCGACAGCAACAAAGCCACCACACTGGGTACCTTTACGATTTTCGACAAGACAAGCTCCCTTCATCCAATTATGCTAGCTATACACAGTTCGCATAACAATGTACATTATTCTGCTGAATATAGTATGCAGAATGAAGACAAGGATGGTGTCATGCGGATGTATCGAAGGCTGCTTACTTTGCTGCTGGGTTGCGTCATATACTTGGGCGGTATTGGCGCGCTTGCTCAGAATCCCCACCTCGCATTTGACTTGGAGACGGGCGACCCGCTGCGGGGAGCGATTATCCCGCGCCTCGTCCCTGCGCTGCTTGCCGAAGTTTCGCCGGGCCTGGGCGATGTCACATTGGTCAACCGCGTCAACTCTGTGACCATTCTGGCGATGATGGACGCGCTGGCGCCCTATCATCCCACCGCCGTCGGCGCTTATACGCGGCTGGAACGCCAGCCCGAAGCCGAGCGCACGCAGCGCAATATGAACATCGCCTCGCTGCACGCGGCATATCACGCGCTAAGCGACACGATCCCGGGCCGAGCGGCGGTCTGGCGCGAGATGCTGACATCGGCCGGGCTCGACCCCGATGACAAGAGCCTGGACCCGAACAGCCCGGTCGGCATCGGCAACCTGGCGGGATTGGGCGCGGTCGCCGCTCGTTTGCATGACGGCTACAACCAGCTCGGCAATTATGTCGATACCACCGGTTACGCCCCGGTCAACAGCCCGAGCGACTTGCGCGATCCCTCCCGCTGGCAGCCCGACCTGCTGCGCAAAGGCATCGGCATTTATAGCGCGCAGCAATTCGTCACCCCGCAGATGGCCAATGTCGAGCCCTTCTCCGATTTCGACCCGCGCGCTATCCGCGTCCCCGCCCCGTCAGACAGCGACCCGGCGAATGTCGCGGCCTATAAGGCGCAGGCCGATGAAGTGCTGGCGGTCTCCGCAAATCTCACTGATGAACAGAAAATGCTGGCTGAGATCTTCGATAACAAAGTGCGAGCGTTTGGCGCGTCTTTCCAGGTTGTTTCGCGCAGCCTAGGGCTTTCGATTGCCGAGAATATCATCGCCGATTTTCTGGTGATGCTGGCCATCCACGACGCCACGATCCCAACCTGGCAAGAAAAGCGGCGCTGGGATGCCGTGCGTCCCTTCAGCGCGATTAAACACCTTTATGGCGATGAACCCGTGGTGGCTTGGGCGGGACCCGGCCTGGGCAAAGGCGAAATCCCCGCCAGCCAATGGCAGAGCTACCTACAAGAAGCCGATCATCCAGAGTATCCCTCCGGCTCCGCCTGCGTCTGTGAAGCGCAAGCCCAAGCCATGCGCCGCTACACCGGCACGGACGAATTGAACTGGGTGATCGATTTCCCCGCCGGCTCATCGCGCATCGAGCCAGGCATCACGCCGGCTGAAGACCTGCAAGTCACCATCGCCACCTGGAGCGAGTTCGCCGATACCTGCGGCAAGAGCCGAGTCTGGGCGGGCGTTCACTTCTGGCCCTCAATTGAGGCAAGCGCGAATGTCTGCGGGGCTGTCGGCGATGCCGCTTATGACTACTTTGCATCACTGATTGACGGCACGGCGGAAGCGCGCGAGCCTGCGCAGCCGCTCGACCCAGATCCGCGCATGAATGATCGCAGCGGCTAGGGCACAGGCCACCAACAACGCAAAAGACCTGGCGCGGGCAGCCTTCCAACAAAGAGGATTGCCCGCGCATTTTAATCGATTTCGCCCCCACAATCACCTGCGGCAGCAATCCAAGCAAGCCGCAAGACCTGGAGGAAAGAGGACAGATGACATCCATGCGTGGACTCAATCCAGATGATCTGACCGTGCAGACTCTCTTCAATGTGATGACGGGCAGCATCGTGCCCCGCCCCATCGGCTGGGTCAGCACGGTCGACCGCGAGGGCTTGCCCAATTTGGCACCCTACAGCATGTTCACCGCCGTCTGCGCACGGCCGCCGACCGTCGTCTTCTGCCCCAGCTATCAACCGCCGCATTTCAAAGAAAAAGACACCTACCAGAATATCACCCATTCCGGCGAATTTGTCATCAACTTCGTCAACGATGACACGGTCGCGGCGATGGATGTCACGGGGGCCGATGTCCCGCCCGATGTCGATGAGTTCAAGCTGGCGGGCGTGACGCCGGTCCCATCAAAATTGGTCGCGCCCCCGCGGGTCTCTGAAAGCCCGATCGCCTTCGAATGCAAACTGCACGAATTGATTACCATCGGCTTGACCAGCGGCGGCGGGCATATTGTCATCGGCACGGTGGTCTATATGCACTTTGCTGAGGGTATCTATTCCGACGACAACCACATCCGCTTTGACAAATACAAACCCATTGGCGGCTTGGTCGGGCATACCTACGCGCATATAGAAGATCTCTTCGGTCTATAGCGCGCCGCGAATAAAACATCGTCCTGCGCATGGCAAAACAAAAAGAGCGACCAACCGGGTCGCCCGCGCCTGCAAGTGATTGATCGTCTTATAGGGAACTGACCTACGCGGCGACTAGCCCGATGAGATAGATGAGCAAGCCGGCGAGAACGGTGAAGCCGATACCGGTGATCCACTGCAATAATTGAACTTTCGCGGCCAGGGTCGCGATTTCAGTTCGTACGTCGGCGACATCGGCTTTAGTCGCGACGTGCTCATACGCGCCTTCAAGACGGGCAACAGACTTTTCAACTGGCGCAAACCGACTCTCAAAACTTTGGGTAGCCATGAAACCTCCTTGATCAGCTTGATGATAGCAGAATTCTCTTATTTGTCAATGTATACATAGGGTTTGCGCCCTGGGGAATTCTGGATATTCGCAACAAAAAGAGCGACCAACTAGGTCGCCCTTTTCGATATGTATACTTGTGGGATGCCGCATCGGGCAGCCTATGGCTGACGAAGGCTAAGCCCCCGCTTGCTCTGCCAATGCTGCTTGCTCGGCGGCGATGCGCTCTTCACTGCAGCCTTGCGATTTCAGGAATTCCAGGAATCCCTGGTCGCCTGGCATCCGGTCTTCCAGCGAAACCACATCCGACATCCGCATCTCAATGCTGACAGTCTCATTGATTGTCGTTTCACCATCGGCAACGACAACATCGGCGCGGTCGAGGATGTCCTGCGCAATCTCGATGCCCTGCGCAAACGCCGCGTCCAGGTTCACGCCGATCGCTTCGCTGCTCTGTTCGAGAATTGGCGTGAAGGCGACATCCAGCTCCCCATTCAGATAGGCAGCCAAGATACGCCCGATATTCTCGCCCTGGGCGTAATAACTATAGAAGCCAGCGCTAATCGCCGTGCCCGCTTCTACCGAAAACAGCGCGGGGTGAAATACCGGGATGCCATACTCATTGCCCAAAGAGACCAGGATCGGCAAGCCCACCGCGTCCATGACCAGGTCAAGCGGCATGACAAAGGCTTCTACGCCGCTGTCGATGAGCGACTCAGCCGCGACCAATAACTCATTGACCCCAGTGATGGCGGCTGATTCGACCGTTACATCCCAAAATTCGGCGATTCGCGCGATGTCCTGCGCGCCAACCAGGCCCGAGGGTTGCGAAGAATCATAGATCGTGCCGACACTCTTGATATCGGGATAGTGCGTCAGCATCAAGTCCATCAAGTCTTCGTAAGGCGTTGTGGAAAGCGCCCCGGTAACATGGTCGGGCTTGATGCAGAAGGACTCAGCGATGCCCGCCTCAAATGGATTAAAGACCGAAGTGAACAAGATCACGGGCGGGTCTTCCAGGTCGCTGGTCGCATTGATCGCCAGCTGCGTGATGGCTGCGCTTAGCGTGACCAGCGCATCCGGCACCTCGTCCAATGCCTGCTGCACCATCAAGTTGGCGGTGGGCAGATCGAAGTTGGCGCTGCTGCGTACGATGTGCAGATGCTCGCCATCCAGGTCCGCTCCCTCGCCAAGAGCCGCGCGCTCGTCAGCGCTGACGTAGCCGTAAGACTCCAGCACATCAAGCACGGCGCCCTCGGTAACCGCATTGGTGGGCAGCTCGCCAAAGCTGAGGATGGCGACCGTCGGGTGCTCATCGCCCGCTTGCACCGCCGCCAATGGCAGCA
>JAJDZQ010000098.1 GCA_022824565.1 Anaerolineae bacterium
GGCAAGCCGCGCTGGATATTGAGCGTGTTCAAAGAAGGCTTACGCTACTTTCAAGACGAAGTGGCAAGCAACGGAAAGCTACCTGATACACACTTCTTCATGCCGAGGCGAGCATGATGAAAAAAATGTGGTGTCGTCAGCCTGACCTGTCGGGGGGACTGAGGGGGGTCAGCCTCTCCTTGACCCTTCGGAGGTCATGCCAGCCAGCTTGCCGAAGAAATCCCGGAAGATGGCATCGCGGTTGATATCCAGCGCCTCGCGGATGGGATGACGAGGCGAGCCATGCCGCAGCCAGCGACAATCGGCGCTGAGCCAGGGCGCATCGGTGATATGCGAAGGCAGCCAGCCCGGCTCCAGCAACCAGGCGATATTGACCAGATCCCAGATGACCCAGCTACGCGCGAAGTGCCCGCTGAGGCCCTGGAAAGGATAATGCGGGTTGTGCGTGTAGAGCCAGTGCAGATAATCGCCGATTGCGCCTTTGCCGCGCACCCACGCTTCCATCTCGGGCAGGGACAGGCTCAACTGCGCGCCCACATGAAAACCGGGGATATAGACCAGCGGCACGCCACTATCAAATAGCAGCTGCGAAGCGATGATGTCCTGCTCCATATTAAAGGATGGCTGCTCGAGATCTAGCACGGTGGTGGGATAGCCAGCTGTCCAGACCACGACGATGCGCTCGATAAGTTCGGGCGCCAGCAACAGCGCCGATGCCACATTGGTGGGCGCGCCGACCGCCAGCACATACAGCGGCGACTCGGGCGATGCCGTTCTCGCCTGCGCGATCAGGTGGGCTGTCGCGTCACTCTCGACTGGCGCGTCCAGTGATTGTAGATAGCGATCTGCGCCACGAAACACATTGTCGCCGCAATCCAGGCCCATTTTCTCGCAGCACAGCAGGATTTCTCGATAGCTAAGCTCCATGCCTCGCCCGGGTTCGACCATGGTCAGGCTTTGTGGATCAATCTGCGCCAGGTCGTTGATGTCTGTGCCGGCGGCAGCCAGTCGCCCCAGCTGGTGCTGATACTTCGGCAACAGGGCGCGTTCTTCGTCTGTCGCCGCGGCGGGATTTTGATGTGCCCGGTCGGCGGCGCGCAACTCGTCCAGGCGGCGCAAGAAGGAATAGGGGGCGGCGTAGATGCCCTCAATCTGCAGGGTGTCCTGCGAAAGCAGCGCCCAAGCCAGCGCAAACTGATCGTCGATTTCGTTGCGCGTATCGGTATCGATGACGCAGCGGACACGCCCACTGGGGTGGCGCAGCAGATTCTCGTATTGCGCAGCCGACAACTTGGGGAAGCGTCCGCTCATGCCAGCACCCCGTCTGCGCGCAGTTGCTTGATGGCTGCCGCAGCATACCCCAACTCGGCGGCGACTTGATCGCTGTGTTCACCCAGGCGCGGCGGATGACGATGGTAGACCAGGGGCGTATCGCTCAAGTGCACGGGCGTGGCCAGCGATTTGACCAAGCCCAGCGCCGGATGTTCCAGCTCGACAATCATGCCGCGTTCCAGCAAATGCGGGTCGCCCAGCGCCTCGGCAACTGTGTTGATGCGCCCACAGGGGACGCCAGCCGCTCGCAATTCGTCCAGCCATTGGTCGCAGGTTTTGGCGCGGATGATCTCGCGCACGATGGGCAAAAGCGCTTCGTAATTGGCGATGCGATCGGCATTGGTGGCGAAGCGGGCATCGGCCGCCAGTTGCTCGCGCCCGGCCTGGTTGCAAAAAGCCCGCCAGACATTGTCGCTGCCGACGCCCAGGATAAACCAGTCGCCATCGCTGCCCTGCACGGCTTCGTAGGGCACGACTTGCGGATGCCGATTGCCGCGGCGGGGCGGGTCTGCTGCGTTGGCAAAGTATTCGCCGGCATAATTCTCGAGCCAGGTGATCTGCCCTTCTTGCAGCGACATGTCGATGAATTGCCCCTCGCCGCTGTGGTCGCGCGCGCGCAGAGAAGCCAGGATGCCGATGACAGTGAACAAGCCGCAAGTCATATCGGCGATGGGCGTGGGGAAGCGCATGGGCGTTCCGTCCACCTCGCCAGTCAGGTACATGGTGCCGCTTTCGGCTTGTGAAACCAGGTCATAACCAGGCTGTCCGGCGCGCGGTCCCCGCCGCCCATAGCCGCTGATGCTGGCATAGATCAGACGCGGGTTGAGCGCGCGCAGTGTGTCGTAGTCGATGCCCGAGCGCTGCAGCGATGCTGTCGTCGCCAGGTTGGTCAAGAAGATATCGGCTTCGGCAACCAACTGGTGCATGAAGGCGCGTCCAGCCTCGGCGCGGATATTCAGCGCGATGCCGCGTTTGTTGCGATTGACCGCCAGGTAATAGGCAGATTGATCGCCGATGAAAGGCGGCGCCCACTGACGGGAGTTGTCGCCGACGCCGGGGCGCTCGATCTTGATGACATCCGCGCCCAGATCGCCCAGGATCATCGCCGCATATGGACCAGCCAGCGCCTGGGTCTGGTCGACCACCTTGATGCCAGCCAAGGGGGCAGTGCCGCTCATGATAAAATCCTCAGCTGACTGTCGCCGCGTTGAAATTGGTGCGCCCGGCGAAGGGATGCAATTCCACGCCCGACACATGCCCCGCCAGCACCATGAACTGTGCGAAGAAGTAGGGCACGACCACGGGTCCCTCGTCCAGCAGGATCTGCTGAATCTCTTTGTAGGCGGCGGTGCGCTCGTCATTGTCCAGCGAAGTGCGCGCCAGGTCGATCAACTCGTCAACGCGGGCGTTGCTGTAATGCGATTCGTTCCAGGCCGCTTCGGAATGGTAGGCCAGGTCGAGGTAGAGCTGCGCCACCGGCCGCGCTCCCCAGCCCGTTACACCCAGGTCGACTTCCATCCAATCTTCGACCCAATAGCTGTTTTCGTCTTCCAGTTGGATTTCTACGCGGATGCCGGCTTCGTCCCATTGCGCGGCCAGGGCTTGCGCCAGGTCGGGCCAATTGCCGCTGTTGGGCACATGCAGGGTCATATCCAGGCCATCCGCATAACCAGCCTCAGCCAGCAGTGCGGCGGCGGCGGCGGGGTCACGCGCGGGCACAGCCGCTTCGGCCAGAAAATAATGCCCAAACGCCGGACCAATGGGTGAATCTTTGCCGACAGCGCCGAAGCCCAACTGTACGCGGTCCCAAATGGCAGCGCGGTCGGTGGCGAGTTTGAATGCCTGGCGGACGCGCACATCGTTGCCCGGGGCGCGGTCGCTGCGGATGCGCGCCAGATGATGCCCGCTGGTCGGGATGTCTACCGCGTGGAAATTGGCGTCTGCGCCGAAACCGAGGAAACTGGAATTGTCCAGGCGCATGATGCCATCGACGCTGCCGCCCTGCACCGCCGCGATCCCCGCTTGCTGGTCGTCAAAGAAGACGAACTCGAGGCGTTCGATGCCTGGCGCGCCGCCCCAATAAGCGCTGTTGGCGTGCATAATGGCGCGGTCGCCGGGCAAGATCTCGTCCAGCACGAAGGGACCAGTGCCATTGAAAGATGCGCCGATGTCCTGTGCGTCGGCTTGCAGAATGACAAACTTGTTGTCGCTGAGGTTGTAGAGGAAGTCGGGGTTGGGGGCAGCCAACGAGATAGCGATTTCGTGGTCGCCGACTGCTTCTATGTGCTGCGCAGCCGCAAGCAAGCCGGCCACAGTGCCTTCTGCTTCGCGCTGCCAGTTGATTGTCCAAAGCACATCAGCGACGGTCAACGGGCTGCCATCGTGAAAGACGGCATCGTCGCGGATGTGCAGCGAGATTCGCGTGCCGTCATCGCTGATATCCCAGCTCTTCGCCAGGCGCGGCACCAGGTTGCCAGCCGCATCGGTGTCGATGAGGTAATCATACAGGGCGTTGAGAATGGCGATTTCGGCATCGCCAGATGCTGAGCGCGGGTCGAGGCTGGCTGGCGTCAACCAAGCCATGCGCAGCAGGCCATCGTCCTGGGCACGGGCGATCGCGCCGAGCGGACCCAGGGCAATGCTGCCGACCGCGGACGATGCGCCAGCGGCAAATATCTTGAGCATGTCGCGGCGTGATACGGCGCTGCTATGCGTATTCTCGGGTTTCATCATGTGCATTTCCTTCGTTGACGGGACAGATAGGACTTGCCCGCGCATTATGACACAGCTTCCCGCCCTGCTGTAGGGGCTTGTCCGCTATTCGGGTTTGGTCAGCTCTTCTATGGCGGGACGCCTGTAATAAAGGATATCCTGTACGGGCAAGCCATGTAGGGGCGAGACTGGTCTTGCCCACTATGCCGCCTTTGACCATGTGGGCGACTCAAAAGTCGCCCCTGCGATGTTCCTTCATATTGTCGCATTACTGTATGGGACTTACTTTTGTTCCGCCACTGTAAAGCCTGCCCGCTCAACGCAAGCTGGCGGTGTGGAAGTTGGTGCGGCCCGGGAAAGGATGCATCTCCACGCCGGATACATGGCTCGCCATAACCATGAACTGGGCGTAAAAATATGGCACGATGATCGGTCCCTCGTCAAGGAAAATCTGTTGAATCTCTTTGAAAGCGGCGATGCGCGCCTCTTTGTCGAGGGCGGAGCGGGTGAAATCGATCAACGCATCGAGCCGTTCATCGCTCCAATGCGATTCGTTCCAGGTCGCGTCTGACCGATAGGCGAGATCCAGGTAAATCTGCGGCACGGCTCTGTCGCCCCAGAAGGTAATGCCCAGATCTACATCCAGCCATTTCTGCACCCAGTAATTGTTTTCTTCTTCCAACTGGATCGTAACGCGGATACCCGCCTGCTCCCATTGAGCGGCCAAGGTCTGCGCCAGATCGGGCATTGCGCCGCTGTTGGGCACATGCAGGTTCATGTCCAAGCCATTGGGATAACCAGCCTCGGCCAGCAAGGCGGCGGCGGCAGCGGGATCGCGTGGGGGAAGCTGCGCATCGGCGAGGAAAACCTGCGCAAAGGAGGGTCCGATGGGCGAATCTTTGCCGAGGGCGCCGTAACCCAGCTGCACGCGCTGCCAGATCGCATCTCGGTCGGTGGCCAGCTTGAAGGCTTTCCGCACCCGGCTATCGTTCCCCGGCGGACGGTCGGCACGAATCCGCGCCAGGTGATGCGCGTTGGTGGGTATGTCGATCGTGTTGAAACGATAGTCGCCGGTGAAGTTGAGAAAGCTGAAGTTGTCGAGCCGCAAGATGCCATCAACCACGCCACCCTGTACGGCGGCAATCGCGGCCTGCTGGTCATCGAAAAAGAGAAACTCGAGCCGTTCTATCCCGGGCGAGCCGCGCCAATACTGCCGATTGGCTTTCATAACCGCGCGGTCGCCGGGCAGCAACTCTTCCATGATGAAGGGTCCGCTGCCGTTGAATACTTCACCCGGTTTCTCAGCGCCGGCTTTGAGTATGACGATCTTATACTCCGTGAGCCGATAGAGAAAATCTGGGTCGGGCGCCTTGATGTCGAAGCTGACAGTATGATCGCCGGTGGCAGCGACCGACTCGATGTCCGCCAGCACATCAGCAATCGTGCCAGCGGCGTCAAGCTGCCATTGGATACTCCAAACAACATCGTTCGCGGTCAGCGGCGTGCCGTCATGGAAAAGCGCGTGCTCCACCAGCTGAAGGGTATAGCGCAAGCCATCTTCGCTGCGTTGCCACGATGAAGCCAGGCAGGGCACCAGGTTGGAAGCGGCATCCGTTTCAAACAGATAATCATAGAGCGCGTTCAACAGGGCGATTTCGCTCATTCCAGAGACAGAGCGCGGGTCGAGTTGGGCGGGCGTCTGCCAGGCAATTCGCAATGTCCCGCCAGCGCTCGCTCTTGCGATCGGCGCGCGATCAAGCGCAATCGTGCCGACAGCGCCGGCGACCCCCGCGGCGAATATCTGCAATGTCTCGCGCCGCGACAAGTGCATTGCCTTGTGATCTTTTGCCCGCTTGTTCATGCTTGCTTTTGCCTTTGATAAACGAAATTCGTCGCGATTCTGCCGTGTGAAGAACACATATTGGGGCATGTTGGTCTCATCGTAACACATGCCGGGACCAAGGCAGAATCTCCCACTTGCAGCGAGTGTCGATTTTCGTCTGCGCGGCTTTTGACTTCACATAGCATATCGACTATGCTCAGCGCAGATTTGTGTAAACGATTCGGGATGCCCAGTCTTTGCCTCCTGGAACAAGATCGACTTTGTCCTCGCGTAACCGAGTGGTCTGCTGATGCCCAATGCGCCCGTAATCGCCGCTGTCGGCTGCACGAAAATCGCCAGCGAGCACCGCGACTGCAACGCCCGCGATCTGTTGGCCGATGCCCTGCTGGACTTGCTGGCGGATGCCGGTATGGATGGGCTGGCTGCGGTCGAACATGGTCTGGCGAGCTACGAAAGCGACCACTTCAACATGCAGATGACGTTGGGCGCAATCCTGCACGACACCATCGGCATGACGCCCAAGCCCGCAGTGCGCATCGAAGGCGGCGGAGCGACCGGCGCGCTGGCTCTGCGCACAGCCTGGGCGCATATCCAAAGCGGCTTGTGCGACTCCATCCTGGTCTATGGCGTCGAAAAGAACGGGCGCGGCGTATCGTCACGGACCGCCAACCAGCTCTTTGCCTTGTCTGCCGATGTCGACTGGGAGACAGCTATCGGCGGAACATATACCGGCTTCTATGCGGCGATGATGCGCGCGCATATGGCGCAGTATGGCACGCGCGAAGAGCACTTTGCCCATGTGGCGGCGCGCAATCGTGGCAACGCGGCGTTCAATCCGATCGCGCAGAAGCCCATGGACATCAGCATAGACGATGTGCTGCGGTCGCGTCCGGTGGCTGAGCCCTACAAGCTGTTGGATTGCAGCCTGCTCAGTGATGGCGCGGCGTGTATGCTGCTGGCCAGCGAAGCCTGGGCGCGCGAGCATGTGCCGGCTTTTGCAGCGCGTCCGCCAATCTTTTTTACGGGCACGGGCTGCGGCACAGATACCATGCGCCTGGGCGACCGCTACCCGCATATAACCAACTTCCGCGCCAAGCAGCAGGCTGCGCAGGCAGCGTATGCCATGGCCCGCATCGGCGATCCCCTGCGCGAAATTGATGTGGCCGAGCTTTATGACAGCTATAGCGGCGTGGAGATCCAGGCGGTGGAAGATCTGGGCTGGGTGGCGCGGGGCAACGGCGGAACAGCTGTGGCGGACGGCGCATTCGATCTGGACGGCAGCCTGCCGGTCAATACCAGTGGCGGCTTGCTGGGGCGGGGCGCTCCGGTTGGCGCGACCGGCATCTTGCAAGCCATGGAAGTTGCCCAGCAGCTATGGGGACTTGCCGACGAGCGGCGGCAGGTAGCGGGCGCAAAACGCGGCTTGACCGATACACACGCCGGCATCGCCAGCATCAGCGTCGTCAATATCTTTGAACGGGGCGATTAAGCGCAGAAAACGCCAGCTTTTTTGGGGAAAACGGGCATGTCCGACGCAGTAAGCAGCTTGCTTGACATCACAGAGCGCGACGAGGCCGCCGCTGATTTTTGGGGGGATTTTCGCCAGATCGAGCGCATCACGCTGGAGCTATCGCAACGCTATCACTACAGCCTGGGCAAGCAATCGCGCTTTTTCATCGAACTGCAAAATCGGCGCTTTTTTGCGACAGCTTGCGGAAGCTGTGGGCGGGTGTGTGCTCCGCCGCGCCCGCTATGTCCGGCTTGCCTGCGGCCTACCAACTGGCGCGAACTGACTGGTGAAGGCAGCCTGGAAACCTGGTCGACGTTGCATTTTTCGCCGGGCACGAATGCCGATGTCGCGGCGCTGCAAACGCCTTATGTGCTGGCTTATGTGCTGCTGGACGGGGCGGACACGCTCTTCCCGCATTTGCTGCGCGCGCAGGGAGAAAGTCTGCGGCGGGGCCTGCGCGTGCGCGTTGCTTACAATGAAGGTCCGGTCAGCCACCCAATTCATTTGATGGTTTTTGAGCTGGCGTAGACCCCTCCCCCAGCCCCTAGCGCGAGCAAACCCCTCCCCCAGCCCCTCCCCGACGAGTCAGAGAGGGTGGCCAATGCCTTATGCTCCTCCCGACCCGACAGGTGGATTGATGGGGTGTGAAAAGCCCCTCCCTCATTTTGGGGGAGGGGTTTGGGGTGGGGGTCAGCCTCCCCCTGACCTGTCGGGGGGACCGAGGGGGGTAGAATCCTCTACAAGCGCAGCCGCCAGGGATGCGCATAGACGCGCATGCGCCTTTGCCGCGCATAGCCGAC
>JAJDZQ010000110.1 GCA_022824565.1 Anaerolineae bacterium
GTAACCCCTCCCCCAGCCCCTCCCCGACGAGTCAGGGAGGGTAGCCAATGCCTTATGCTCCTCCCGACCCGACAGGTGGATTGATGGGGTGTGAAAAGCCCCTCCCTCATTTTGGGGGAGGGGTTTGGGGTGGGGGTCAGCTTCCCCCTGACTCGTCGGGGGGATTGAGGGGGGTCAGCCTCCCCCTGACCTGTCGGGGGGACCGAGGGGGGTCAGCCTCCCCCTGACTCGTCGGGGGGATTGAGGGGGTGTCAGTTTGCCCCTGCACCCCGCACATGCTACAGTCCGCACCTGGTATCGCAGCGGTGCAGGAGCGCAGATGAAACAAGTCCAAATCCATGGGGCGCGTCGGGCAGGCGTCCACTCGGTTGCAAAACCCCAAGCACGCGACAATTGGGCGCTGGTCAAAGTGTTGGCAGCCCCCATGTGCACCGAGTACAAAGCTTTCGCCGCGGGCAGCGACTCCCCTCTGCTGGGGCACGAAGCAGCTGGCGTCGTGGTCGATGTCGCGCAGCCGAGTCGCGTTCAAGTGGGCGACCGCGTCGTTGCCATGCCCACGAATGGCTGTGGCAAATGTGCGCTCTGCCTGGGCGGAGATTTTATCCACTGTCAGGATTCGCTGGACTTCGCGGCGTTGCACGGCAGTCTGGTGGGCGCTGGCACGCTGGCGCAATACCTGCTCAAGCAAGACTGGATGCTACTGCCCATCCCCGCTGAGATCTCTATAGATCATGCCGCCATGGCCTGCTGTGGCTTGGGTCCCAGCTATGGCGCGATGCAGGCTATGCAAGTCGACCGGCATGATACAGTGCTGATCACAGGCTTGGGTCCGGTCGGGCTGGGCGGCGTTGTCAATGGAATCTATCGTGGCGCACGCGTCATCGGCGTGGAGGCCAACCCTTATCGTCAGCAACTGGCGATTGAGTTGGGCGCAGAGGCCGTCATCGACCCGCGCGATCGCGAAGCGCTCTCTCAAGTGCTGGCGCTCACGCAGGCTGGGCGCGGCGTAGACAAATCCATCGATTGCTCGGGCGTGGTGGCGGCGCATCGGCTGTGCATAGATGCCACGCGGCGCAAGGGCATGGTCGCTTTCGTGGGGGAATGTGGCGATGACACCCCCCTGCGCATCAGCGACGATATGATCCGCAAGGGCCTGCGCCTGGTCGGCAGTTGGCATTACAACCTGGCGGATGCTCCCCGGCTTATGCGCACAGTCGGCGAGGTGGGCGCGCAGCTGGATAAGCTGATCACGCACCACTTTGGCATCAACGATATTCAAAGCGCCTGGGAAACGCAGTTGTCCGGGCAGTGTGGCAAAGTTATCTTGCGACCCTGGGAGGGAGACGATGTTTAAGTCAGTGATTATCGGCGTTAGCGGTGGGCGGGCGCATGGACATGCCGATGCTTTCGCGCATATGCAACGCGGCCGGCTGGTGGCGGTCAGCGCACGGCAGCGCGACAAACTGGACGAATTCGCCGACAAATACGATGTTTCGGCGCGGTATACCGACTATCGTGAGATGTTCGCCAAAGAAAAGCCCGATCTCGTGCAGGTCAGCACGCCGCCAGACGCTCGGCTGGAGATCATGCAGGCAGCGCACGAGGCGGGCGTGCCAGGCGTGATAGTAGAAAAACCGCTGGCTATCGAAGGCGAAGATTATCGCGCCATTTGCGAATGGGCAGCCAGCAAACCCGGCATCAAAATCGCCATCAATCATCAATTGCAATTTCATCCGCGGCGGCTGGTCTTGCAGCGGCTGGTCAACGAAGGCGCGATCGGCAAACTGCGCTTTATCGATGCCAGCAGCGGCATGAACCTGGCGTATCAAGGCACACATTCTTTGCAAGCGATCGGCGCATTCAATCCCGGCGCTGTGCCCAAGACAGTCTTTGGCGCGGCAGCTGGCGCAGAAGGCATCCAGCCCAATATCCGCGAGCATTATGCGCCAGACCAAAGCCTGGCGGCGCTGGAATACAGCAACGACCTGCCAGCCTCCCTGCGCTGTGGAGAAAATGCCCCGCGCGTGCCCGGCGGCGATGCCATCTATCAGCACAAACGCATCGCCGTGTATGGCGAACGCGGCTTTGTGCATTGGACGATGTGGGGCTGGGAGACCTTGATTGATGGCGTCTATGCGAGCGGCGAGCACCTCTACCCCGACCAGGATGTGCTGGGCCAAGCCGCCATGTGCGATGCCATGTTCGACTGGCTGGACGACGACAGCAAAGTGCATCCGCTGAACCTGGCGGCCGCCATCCGCGACTTCGAAGTCATCCTGGCGCTCTATACCAGCGCGTTGACCCACCAGGTAGTCGAGCTGCCATTCGACCCGCCCGATGGCTTGATTGGGCAGTTGCGCGCGGCGCTGGGATGACCCCTTCGGTCCCGAATGCACAGTGCTTGTAAGGCTTGTCCGCTACTGGAGAATACGTTGGCCAACCCTCACCCCAAACCCCTCGCCCATGAAGAGGGAGGGGCTTAAAGCCAAATGATCGCAAGGATTTCCGGCATGGCATTGCTGAAAACATCAGATTTATCGACTAAGCTGCTCGATTGTTGCTCCCCTTCCCTCTTGATGGGGGCAAGGGGCCGGGGGATGGGGGTGACATTTTGCGAATTTGCACCAGTAGCGGACAAGCCTTGTCGGGGCGATGCTTGTGTCGCCCACTGAATCACGATAAACCCACAGCAGGGATAATCCATGCGCACATTGCACGGCAAGACCATCATCATCACTGGCGCGAGCAGTGGCTTTGGCGAGGCGACCGCCCTGGCCTGCGCAAAAGCCGGCGCAAATGTCAGCCTGGTTGCGCGGCGACAAACCGAACTGGAGCGCGTTGCCCGGCTGGCGCGCCAGGCTGGCGGACGAGCGCTGGTCTGCCCGGCCGATGTCTGCGATGACGGTCAAATCTTGGCCGCTGTCGATAGGACGGGGCAGGAATTTGGCGCGATTGATGTGCTTTTTAACAATGCCGGCGCCAACATGAGCGCGCGCAGCATCGCCGATACCACGCCCGAGCAATGGCGCTGGCTGATGGATGTCAACCTGACCAGCGCATTCGTCTTCACACGAGCCGTGCTGGACAAGATGAAAACGCGCGGAGAAGGGCTGATCATCAATCTGGCATCACAAGCCGGCGTCCGCCCCAGCCTACTCGCGGGCGTGTCGTACAGCGCCTCCAAGCTCGGCCTGGATGCCCTGACGCGCGTGACCAACGAAGAAGGCAACCCGCATGGCGTCCGCGCCTGCCTCTTCAATCCCGGCTTGGGCAACACGCCTATCATCGAAAATCGCGGCACGCCCTTCAGCGCTGAACAACGAGCCAACATGATCCAATCCGAAGATATCGCCGCCACCGTCGTGTTCTTGTGCAGCCTGCCGCCGCGTGTCAACATCGATGTCATCTCCATGCTGCCAACCCAAAAGTGAGATCGTAAAAATGAACCAACTGGCGCTCTTCGTCAAACCCTGGAAATCTCTGCCCTTGCCCCAGCTGGCGCGGCATGTGCGGTCGCTGGGCTTTGATGCGATCGAGCTGCCCGTGCGCCCCGGCTTCCCGGTCGAGCCAGACCATATCGAGCGCGACTTGCCGGCCGGGGTGCGCGTGCTGGCGGATGAAGGCGTGCGCGTGCTCAATATCACGGCGGCTTGCGCGCTGGATGACGAGCGTCTGTATGCCGCTTGCGCAGAGGCCGGCGTGGGCATGAACCGCGTCATGTTTCATCTGGTGGGCAGAGATTATGTCTCCGCCGAGGCCGCAGCCCGCCGTCAACTGGAAGCTGCCCTGCCCTTGTGCCAGCAGTACAATCTGCAAATCGGCATACAGAATCACAGCCGCGCCTTTGTGCCGGTGCATGCCATGGGCGCGCTGTCCCTGTTGCGCGGTTTCGACCCGCAATTTGCAGCGCTGGTGTGGGACCCGGCTCATCAGGCGCTGGAAGGCATGGACAGCGATGCGGCGCTGGATGTGATTGCCGCGCAGTTGTGCATGGTCAACCTGAAAAATGCCTATTGGCGGCGCACCAGCGGTCCAGAAGCAGCCGAAGCCACCTGGCGAATCTGGTGGACTTCCGGCGCGCAAGGCAGAGCCTCGTGGCGCAGGGTCATCGCCAGGTTGCGCAAACTCGACTATCGCGGACCGATCTGCTTCTCGGCTGAATACAGCGATGAAGAGC
>JAJDZQ010000106.1 GCA_022824565.1 Anaerolineae bacterium
CCTCTGTGCCCTCTGTGTTACGTTGGCCAGCTTTGGGCAGTTCGGCACAAGTCAGGCGCTGTTGCCATCGGCATCGAACAAGTCTAGCAGCTCGTCAATTTCGGATTCGCTGACGACCGGATTGACTTCTTCGCCGCGGGCGGGCTGGGGGCGCGATTTGCGCTGCAATTCGCCAGAAAAGGCGGCCGATGTGATGACTTTCACGCCATGGCGCTGGGCAAAGGCGCGGACATCGCTGTCGGACGAGACGACGGTGAAGGCGCGGCGATCGCGAGCGCGACTGATGCGGCGCTTGATCAATGTATCGGCATCGCTGCGTTGGTCGGCCGCGAAGAGGACTGTCACGGCGCTGGTGCCCATTTTTGATGTGCCGCCAGGCAAGCCGCGGTCGAAGACGATCGTGCACTTTTTGCGCGTGGCGGCCGCCCAACTTTTCAGTTTGTTGACCAGTTTGGCTTCTTTGTGCGGGTCGTCCAGGCCGATATCGGGCAGGCTGGCGATGAGGTTGTGTCCGTCGATCAAATGCGGCATGAGTATCTGTCCTGCACAACCATGCGCTGGTTTGTGGACGCAGGCAGCGCCTAGCCGATTGTCGCAGAAACTTGCGGGATGCCCAGCGTGAACAGGCTGCCGACGCCCTCGCGACTTTCGGCATTCAAGAAGCCGCCATGCGCCTGGGCAATGGCGCGCGCGACATATAAGCCCTGCCCGAGGCCGCGCGGCGTCTTGACTGCGGCGCCGGCATCGCCCCGATAGAATCGCTCGAAAATATGCGGCATATCAGCTGGCTTGATGCCGATGCCGTTGTCGCTCACGCTGACGAGCGCATACCGTTTGTCCCCGCGAACCTCGTCGCGCGCAGCCAGCGCCACATAACCGCCTGCGCGCGCATAATCTGCGCCATTGCGCACCAGATGCCCCAGCGCCCATTGCAACCGCGAATCGTCGCCGCGCACTTGCAGGCCATTGAGGCCACGCGCCATCACCAGCAGGTCGATGCCTCGGCTGGCAAGCGCCGCATCCATGCCATTGACCACCGACCAAATCACCTGTTCGATGTACAGCGGCTGACGCAGGACATCCAGGCTGCCAGCCTGCAACTGCGCAATATCCAATAGCTCCAGCGCCAACTGGTCCAGCATATCGACATTGTGCAGCAGCTTGTCGAGCAAGCGCTGGTTGACGGCGGCATCTTCGGGCTGGGCGTTGAGCAGTTCGCCCGCCAGCTTGATGACACTGACGGGGCTGCTCAGTTCTCGGGCGATATGCGCCACAAAGCCGTCTTTCAAGCGCAGCGCCAGGGCATCGTGCGTCACATCGCGCAGAAGCATGACCGTGCCAATGCGCCGCTGGTTTTCGTCACCGATGGCGCTCAACTGTGCGCGCACGATGCGGTTGTTCAGCGGCATCTCGTCCGATTCGCCCAAAGGCATCAACTCGGCGCTGGTCGTCTGTACATGCCGGAATTGCTCAAACAACGTGCCCAGCGCGCTGCCCCAGAAGTTGCGCTTGCCACCCAGCATGGCTTCGCCGGTGCGATTCATCATGGTGACTTTGCCGTTGGTGTCTTGCACGATAATGCCTTCTTCGAGGCTGGCGAAGATGGCGTGCAGACGTTCAAGCTGGCTGCTTTGGCGCTGCTGCAAGGTGATCAGGCGAGCTTGCAGGCTATCTTGTTGCGCAGCTCGCTGACGGCTTAGGCGCAAGTACAGACGTCGAAATAGCGATTCGCTGGCGCTGCCAAAGCGGTGCAAGCCGCCCAGGCCAGCTCCTGCTTCGCTGCGGGTTTCGCTTGGCAAGTGGTTCATATTCGGTTCCGCGGTCTGGCCAGCCGATGTGGCTGCCGCCAAGTAGCAGCCATTATAGTAGCGACCGGCCAGGCACGCGCGGCAATGCAGGCGCAGATTGCCAGCTCGGCGCAATGGGCTACAATCTTGGACGAGTCCAAAGGCGCGGGAGGCGCGCATGCAAAATGTCGCCCCGACGCGACGGCTGAATCGACGCTCGCGCGATGTCCTGCTGGCGGCAGCTGTGCTTTTTCTGCTGGGCGCGGCGCTGCTGGTGGCTGGCATAGGCTTGCACATTGTGAATCTGGCTGTGCCCAGCAACAGCGCCTTCGCCATATACGATCTGGCGCGCAAGAGCATGCTGCCGGTGGGCGCAGCGCTGTGCATCTTCGCCATGCTGCTGGCTTTGCGAGCGGTGAGCTGGCGGACCGACAATGCCATGGCTTGGGAATTGGGCGAGCGGCTGGCGACGCAGTTGGACAGCCATTTCGTCTTCATCCGCAATATCAGCCAACGCAGCATCGGTTATGTGGACGCGGCGCTGGTCAGCCGGCATGGTGTCTTGTTGCTGCGCATCACCCGGCGGCGCGGCGAATACTTCAATAACGGCGGCAGTTGGTTGCAGCGGGGGCGCGGTGGCAAATGGCGGGCGCTGCGCTGGAACCCCACGCGAGAAGTGGTTGCGAGCGCGCTGCGAGTCGAGACGGCAATGCACAAGCGGGGCTTGGCCGACATGCCCATATTCGCAGCCGTGGTCTTCATGCAAGACGAGCCAGCAGCGCAAATCCACACCCGGCAGCCAGTTGTGCCGGTTGTACATGCCAGCGCTTTCGTGCCAGGGCTTCGCAACAGCTATTTTGCGACGAGGCGGCTGGACGCGCGCGCAACCCAGCAAGCCATCGATCTGCTTTATCAATAGGGGGCGACAGTGGCGGGCACCTTACATCTTGCGCCAGAAGGCATCGGCAAAACGCAAGCGATGCTTTCGCTGCTGCGGCAAGCTGGTCGGTCGCGAGCAGATTTCCCGCGCATTTGGATGCTGCTGGCGACGCGCCGCCAAGAGCTGCATTTTCGCGAGCGACTGGCGCTGGACGATGATCGCCAACGGGTGCGCTTTCACATCGACTTCTTCGATTTCTATGGATTGAACGCCCATTTGCTGCGTTTGGCAGGGGAGCCTGTGCGCCGCCTGAATGAAGCAGCGCGCTTCAGCTTTTTGCGCCGTCTGCTGCAAGAACTGCATGCGGCGGGCGAACTGCGCGTTTTTCATGGCATCGCCGATACACGCGGTTTCGTCACAGTGGCCGCACGGCTCTTTGACGAATTGAAGCAGAGCGGCATCAGCGCCGAAGCCTATGCAGAAGCCGCGCAAACACCCAAAGACCATGAGCTCGCCACAATCTATGCGCGCTACCAGCAACAGTTGCGCGATAACCGGCTGGCGGATGTTGAAGGCGAGGGTTGGCTGGCGCTGGCGAAACTGCAAGAGAAGCCGCAAATCGTGGCAGGACCCCAATTGCTGCTGGTCGATGGCTTCGACCAATTCACGCGCGTGCAAACACAGCTTTTGGCGGCGCTGGCAAAGGCAATCCCCCAGTTGCACATCACCCTGACGCAAGCGACCGCTGCGCCAGCGACGAGCCGCAGTTGCATCGCCAGGCAGCGGCTCGAAGACGCATTCGCGCGGACCCATGTCCCATTGCGCCTTAGCAATATCGCCCCGAAATCATCCCGCGATGTCGACCTGCAGCGGCTCAGCCAGAACTTTTATGCCGATGCAACAGGCGGCAGCAGCGAAGCGCTGAAACTGATCGCTGCGCCCAGCCCGGCTCAAGAAGCGAGAGAAGTGTTGCGCGATATTAAGCGGCGACTGCTGGGGGGTGTGCCGCCCGATGACATGCTGGTCATCTTGCGCGATTGGGAGCTGTATGCAGACAGTTTGCAGACCGTCAGCGAAGAATTCCAACTGCCCTTGCTGATGCAGATTGAGCGCTCCGGCAGCCGCAAGCCGGTGATTGCTGCCCTGCTGGCTGTGCTGGGTCTTTGGCCACGCTTCCGCCGGCGCGATCTGCTGGATGGCTTGCGCTCGCCCTACATCGATTCCGGCTTGGACGAGCTGTCGATCGACCTGTTGGATCGCATCAGTCGCGAGCGGCAACTCGTCGGCGGTGGCAAGAGCGAATGGCTGGATGTCATTCAGCTGGCCCGCCAGCCGGGAGCCGAATCCGAAGAAGCCAGCGCGACTGTATTGACCCAGCTACAGGCGGCTGCGCTGTGCGAAAAACTGAGCGCCTTCATGGATGGCATCACGCCGCCCGCCCAAGCCGATCTTCGCACCTTTGTCGCCTGGCTGGATGCCCTTTTGGGCGCTGATCCGCGGGAACATAGCGAAGCAGCAGCCAGGCACGCCGAGGTCTTTAGCCTGCATATTCGCAAACTGGCGCGCTCGGACAGCCATGCGTATTCCCAGCGAGACAGCCGTGCCTTGAGCAGCCTCGAGGCCAACCTGCGGGACCTGTTGGCGACCGACTCTGCGTTGCGGCAGACGGGCCTTCATCGGCAAATCAGTTGGGCGCAGTTTCATGGCGACCTGCGTCAAGCCCTGGATTCACCAGCCCGTGGGCAAGGCAATCTGCCGCGGCGAGGCAAGGTGTTGGTGACGACCGCCAGCCAGGCGCGTGGCTTGCCGCATGCGCATGTCTTCATTCTGGGGCTGTCGGAAGGAATCTTTCCGGCCGAAACTGGCGAAGACCCGTTCTATCTGGAATCCGAACGGGCAGCGATGCGGGCGCGTGGCATCCCGCTGGATTCGCGCCACGAGCGCAGCGATGACGCGGGGCTATTCTACGAGCTGCTGGCGCTGCCACAACAAACGCTTGGTTTGGCGCGCCCCACATTCAAAGCCGGCAAACTCTGGCTGGAAAGTCATCTTTGGCGAGAAGTCCGCCGCATTTATCCCCAGCAACCCATCCACGAGCGGTCATTGGGCGAGATCGCAAATTCACCAGAAGCGGCCAGCTACGATGAACTGATGCTGGCGCTGGCGGCCGAGCTAACTCAGCCAGGAAACCAGCGAGTCAACACGACATTGCAACATGTGCACTGGCTGCGCGCAGAGAGTCCAGCAGCCTGGCAGCATATCAAATTCGGGCGGGCTGTCGAGCTTGGGCGGCTATCCAACCAGCCCGCCAATCGCTATAGCGGCAGCCTATCCCAGCCAGAACTCCTGGCAGAAGTTGCGCGATTGCTCGGTCCGCAGCGCGTCTGGAGCGCCTCGCAACTGAACGATTATGGCGTCTGTGGCTTTCGTTTCTTTGCCAAGCGCCTGCTCAAGCTGGAGGAACATAAGGAAGTGCAGCCGGGCGCGGATACCCAGCAAATGGGCAGCTTGAACCACAGCATCCTGGAAGAGGCTTATCGGCAAATCGCGGGCGAGGGGCTGGCTGTCGATGCAGCCAATCGCGAGCGGGCGCTGTCTATCTTTGGCGAAGTGGCCGATGCTCTCCTGGAACGCGCTCCCGAAACCTTCAATTTCCGCGCGGGCAGCGCCTGGGAAGAAGAAAAGCAGCTAATTCGGGCGCGGCTGGCTGCGCTGGTCCGCCAAGATTTTTCCGATGCTAGTCCGCTACAGTTGTTCGGCAGCGCCAGACATGTCGAACGGCTGGAGCACGCATTTCATGACCTGCACATGGCGCTGCCGGGCGGGGATTGGCTGCGAGCGCGTGGCATGATCGACCGAATCGACCGCGTTGACGGCAAGCTGGCGCTGGTGGATTACAAGTCTGGCAGCAGAGCCATCCCGCACAGCGAATTGGAAACTGGGCGCAACTTCCAGATGCTGGTCTATCTGCTGGCGCTGGACGAACTGGCGCGGGGCGAACGAGCAGAAGTTGCCGGCGGGATGTTTTGGCACCTGCGCAATCTTAAATCCAGCGGTCTCATCCAGGCCGAAAATGAAGATCATCAAATGTTGCTCGACAAAGCGCGGGGGCACATCGCCAGCAACTTGCAACAAGGGCGAGAAGGCGTTTTTCCCGTGAGAGCCACCGCGCTGGAAAACGGTAAATGCGTGCGTTATTGCGAATTCGCGCATGTGTGCCGGCGCAGCAACACCAGCCGCTTCAAGAACACGCGGATTTGAGGCGGGCGCATGCAGCTGACAAAAGAACAACACGCCGCCATCCACATCCACGACAAGAATCTGATCGTCGTGGCCGGCGCCGGCTCGGGCAAGACGCGCATCCTTGTCGAGCGCTATTTGCAGCTGCTGGATGCCAATCCGAGCTGGCACATTCATGCGCTGGTCGCCATCACCTTTACCGAGGCCGCCGCTTGGGAGATGCGCGGCAGGCTGCGGACAGAATTGCAGCGGCGCGCGCATTCTGCCGACGGCGACCGCTGGGCGCGACACCTGGCCAATATGCAAAGCGCGCGCATCGACACGATTCATGGCTTGTGCGCCGACCTGTTGCGGGCGAATGCGGCGCAGGCTGGCATCGATCCGCTCTTTGAGGTACTCGCCGAAACCGATGCCGCCATCTTGCTCGGCGATGCTGTCGACGATATTCTCGCGGAGATCGACACGCCACTGGCGAAGCTCTTCGCGCAGGTAGATGTCTTTCACATCAAAAACTCGCTGCAAGACCTGGCGCTTGTCCAGGCCGAAGCGCCGTCCCTGCCAGCCGATCCCGCGCAGATCTTCGCGCAATGGCAGACGCAATGGGGCGAGTCGGCTCTGGCAGCTCGCGATCAATTGCTGCGCGCCGATGAAATCGCCGCCCTGGCAGACTTGCCCAGGCTGCCTGATGCTGACAAACTCGCCGACCTGGTCAGGCAATACGACAATTACCTGCGCCGCATCGAAGCTGCGAGCGACGCGCAAATCGTGCATCGGCTGCTGAAAGAATGCTATCGCGAGGGCGCTGTCGGCAGCAAAGGCACAGCGAAAGCCTGGGGCGGCAAAGACAGCAAAGCGCAGGCGGCGCAAACTCTGCGAAAATTGCGCGACCGAATCAAGCTGGCGTTGGAAATCGCCGGGAATCCACCGGGCGAGCTGGACCGCGCCAGCTCCGAAGCGCTCATCCTTTGGAACAAGTTGTTTCAACGGGTGCGACAACAGTATGCAGCTCTGAAGCGCGATCGGGCGCTGCTCGATTTCAACGACCTGGAACGACTGGCGGCCGACCTGCTGCAAAGTGAGCGAGTCCAGCAGCGCTATCGCGGGACAGAATTCAAGCATCTGCTGGTGGACGAATTCCAGGACACCAATCGCGCGCAATGGCAGATCATCCAATCGTTGGCGGATGTGCGGCGCGGCGGCTCGCTCTTTGTGGTGGGCGACCCCAAGCAGAGCATCTATCAATTTCGCGGCGCAGATGTCAGCGTCTTTGAGCGCGTGCGGGCGCAAATCGCCGGGCAAGAGCGGGGCCTGGAATTGCCGCTTGCGATTTCTTTTCGGACGCATCGCCGGCTGGTCGAACAATTCAACACGATCTTCAGTCGCCTGCTGACGCGCGCAGAGGCTAGCCCGACGCGCCAATATGAAGTCGTATTCGGCCAGCCCATGCAGGCGTTTCGCCAGGCTGTTCCAGAATGCGCCGCGCTGGAATTGCTGCTGCTGGACACGAGCATTCGCGATGAGCATGGCGAGGTTGTGCAAAGCAAAAATCGCGGCAAACAGACCTACGCCGCCGACGATGTGCGCCGCTGGGAAGCCCACGAAATCGCCGGGCGCATCCACGCAATAGTCGCGCAAGAGCGCCAAGTCCACGACCGGCATCAGGAATGTTGGCGACCCATCCGCTATGGCGATATCGCGATTCTATTCCGCGCGTTGAGCAAAGTCACCCTCTACGAAGATGTCTTCAAAGCCAGGGAAATTCCCTTTCTGACCGTGGCTGGCCGCGGCTACTTCGACCGTCAAGAAGTGTGGGATGTGTTGGATTTGCTGCGCGCTTTGCACAACCCGGCCGACGATCTGTCGTTGGCGGCGGCGCTGCGCTCGCCCATGTTCGCCTTCAGCGATGACCTGCTGTTGGCGCTGCGCCTGATGACCGATGACGGCGCTAGGCAACTGCCGTTGTGGAGGGCGCTGCAACTGGCGGATGCGGCCTGCCCAGGCGTATCGCCGGACGATCTGCCGCGGCTGCAGCAGGCGCGGGCTGCGCTTGACGAATTGAGACGGATGGCTGGGCGCGTGTCCATTTCCCGGTTGCTTCGCCAGGCGCTGGCGGCGACCCGTTACCTGGCTATTTTGACCGGCTTGCCCGATGGCGACAGGCGGCGCGGCAATATCGAAAAGCTGCTGCAACTGGCAGACGACAGCGGCAAGAATAGCCTGGGCGAATTCTCGCAATACCTCAGCGACCTGACAACACGCGAAGCGCGCGAAGGCGAGGCGCTGCTTGAGGCGGATGATTCCGTCCGTTTGATGACTGTGCATGCCAGCAAAGGTTTGGAATTCCCCATGGTCATTCTGGCCGATGCCGCGTGGTCAAGCCCAGCGGACTCGCCCATGCTGCTCCCCGATGCCCAGCTGGGACTGAGCTGCAAGGTCTATGAGCCCGCAAGCAACCGCTACC